>NZ_CP028094.1:3000000-3300000 GCF_003015225.1 Synechocystis sp. IPPAS B-1465
TCACCATTCGAGGAAATTTGTATGAGAACTGCTTGGGTTGCTAAGCGCCAGGGACAAACCAATGTTTCCCAGATGCATTATGCCCGCAAAGGGGTGATCACGGAGGAAATGGATTATGTGGCGAAGCGAGAGAATCTGCCCGTTGAGTTGATCAAAGATGAAGTGGCCCGGGGTCGCATGATTATCCCCGCCAACATCAACCACACTAATCTGGAACCGATGGCGATCGGCATTGCTTCCAAATGTAAAGTTAACGCCAACATTGGTGCTTCCCCTAACTCTTCCAATATTGACGAGGAAGTGGAAAAGTTGCTTTTGTCTGTTAAATACGGCGCAGACACGGTAATGGATTTATCCACCGGCGGTGGTGACTTAGACGTGATTCGTACCGCCATCATAAATGCTTCCCCCGTTCCCATTGGGACCGTACCCATTTACCAAGCCCTGGAGAGCGTCCACGGTAGCATCGAAAACCTGACCCCGGATGATTTCCTCCACATCATTGAAAAGCATGCCCAGCAGGGGGTGGACTATATGACCATCCATGCCGGGTTGTTAATTGAGTATTTACCCTTAGTGAAATCTCGCATCACTGGCATCGTTTCCCGGGGGGGCGGCATTATTGCTAAATGGATGTTGCATCACCACAAGCAAAATCCGCTCTACACCCACTTTGACGAGATTATTGAAATCTTCAAAAAGTACGACGTTTCTTTCAGTTTGGGGGATTCCCTCCGTCCCGGCTGTACCCACGATGCTTCCGACGATGCTCAATTGTCTGAACTTAAAACCCTCGGTCAGTTAACCCGCCGGGCTTGGGAGCATGATGTCCAGGTGATGGTAGAAGGCCCCGGCCACGTCCCCATTGACCAAATTGAGTTCAACGTTAAAAAGCAAATGGAAGAGTGCAGTGAAGCTCCCTTCTACGTGCTGGGCCCCCTAGTAACGGACATTGCCCCTGGTTACGACCACATTACCTCCGCCATCGGAGCGGCGATCGCCGGTTGGCACGGCACTGCCATGTTGTGTTATGTCACCCCCAAAGAACATTTAGGTTTACCCAATGCGGAAGATGTACGCAATGGTTTAATCGCCTATAAAATTGCCGCCCACGCCGCCGACATTGCCCGCCACCGCCCAGGGGCCCGCGACCGGGATGACGAACTTTCCAAAGCCCGCTATAACTTCGACTGGAACCGTCAGTTTGAATTGTCCCTTGATCCGGAACGGGCCAAAGAATACCACGACGAAACTTTACCGGCGGATATTTATAAAACCGCTGAATTTTGTTCTATGTGTGGGCCCAAATTCTGCCCCATGCAAACTAAAGTCGATGCAGAAATGCTGGAAGAACTAGAGGTCTTTTTGGCTAAGGATAAAGAAATGGTATCCCAGCGTTAACAGTTAGCTTGCCCTCCCAATTTAATTAGCTCTGGCTATGGCAACTTTAGGAAGTAGATTAAGTTGTTACTGATTAATTCCGAGAAAAAATATTTGCGGAATTTTCGTTTGTTCTCTAAATCTATCCATTGGAGCAACCAGAAGGCTGAGAAATAAGGGAGGCAGAGTCTGACCATAGAGGTGGGTTCAGGCCCACCTTTCTAGTTTTTAATTTTGATCTGATTGATGGGGAACAATTTTGCCCAACTGAAGCGGTTGATTAACTTTTTTCGGACTGTGATTTTACCAGCCCGCATCAGTCAGTTGATATTACAGACCTTTCTGAAATGGCAAAAAGATAACTGCATGGATATGGGGGCCGCCCTAGCGTACTATGCCCTCTTTTCCCTGTTTCCCATCTGTTTAGTAATGCTTAGCATTGCTGGTAGATTATTAGGGGCAGATTCAAATTATTATCTACAGCTCATTAGCTTTGCCCAAAATATTTTACCGGAACAACCCTTTAAGGTTTTTCAGCAAGCTTTGACTAATCTTAACCAAAGTAGCTTTAGTGCTGGACTCATTGGTTTTGGTATTTTGGTTCTCACTGCTAGTCGTATTTTTGATGCTTTGAATCAAAGTGTAAAGAAAATCTGGTCGGTGGTTCATCAGCCCAAGGAAAATATTGGAGTTAAGCACCACGCCTTCAATTTTATCAGGAATAAAATCCTCGCTTTTTTGCTGGTTTTAAGTACAGTGATGGTATTTTTGCTATCCATATTTGCCAATTTAGCCGCTAAAATTTTCCTCACCGTACTGGCGGAATTTGGACAGTCCATTCCTTGGGTTACCTTTGACAGTTTAGGATTAATTACCACTCTACAAACTAGTATTTCTTACTTTCTCATTACCGTAGTTATTATCACTCTATTCAAAGTTTTGCCTCCCGTCCGTCTGCAATGGTGGGATATTTTTCCCGGCGCAATTTTAACTGCGGCCACCATGATGGCCTTACAAAATGCAGTTGGCAGTGGCATTATTCGCATTGGTGAAAACTTACAAGCTTACGGTGTGGTGGGCAATGTAATGGTATTGTTATTGTGGATTTATTTGATTTTTCAGGTGTTTTTTATTGGTTGCGAGTTTACCTTTGTATTTACCTATATTTTTGGTAGTCGTCACCAGAAAGAAAAACCATTTTAGGGTTGTGTTTTAAAAGCCCCCTATCCCCCCAAAGTTGGGGGGGATTTAGGTAAAAGCCCTCCAGCATTGCCGAAGCTTTAGTGAGGAAATTTAGGGGGATAAATATCTAGAGTTGCACTTTCTAAACAGATTCTTAGAGTTGTGTGAAGAGAACTTTCTATTCATGCTCCGATAATATCGCCGCCAAGGATTAAGCTAGGGGATGCTTCGGACACAATTTTATGGATAGTTGTAGAGTGTGCTGAAAATTTCCGCCATTATCGCTCGCAAATTTAAAACTTAATTTAAAACTTTTGGAGGACACTGATTTGGAAAATATTGCCATTGTTGTTGTGGAGCCCCAGGGGGAAAGAAATGTAGGGGCGATCGCCAGAGCGATGAAGAATATGGGGTTGGAAGAATTAATTTTGGTCAATCCCCGTTGTGATTATCGGAGCGTTGAGGCCCAAACCATGGCAGTCCATGCCAAAGACGTCCTCGCCCAAGCGAAGGTAGTGGATGATTTGGCCACAGCCCTTGGCGATCGCCAGCGCATCATTGCCACCAGTGCTAGGGAGCGAATATTGCAATCCCCCATGGAAACCCCCCGCCAAGCATTGCCTTGGTTGTTGGCTCCAAACCTCAAAAGCGCCCTAGTATTTGGTCGGGAAGACAGTGGCCTAACCAATGAGGAACTCAACCAAGCCCACCGTTTTGTGCGGATCCCAGTCCATCCCCAATATCCCTCGTTGAACCTTTCCCAAGCAGTGATGGTCTGTACTTATGAATTGTACCAAGCTAGCCTAGCCATGGAGACAAATAACCAAGTCCCTGGCGATCGCCTGGAGGATGGGTCAACCATGCCCTTGGCCACCAATGCTCAATTGGATAGTTACTGTCAGCACCTGGAGAAAACTTTGCTCAATATCGAAGTTTTATATCCCCATACTGCCCGTAGTAAAATGGCGAAATTTCGCAGAATTTATCAGCGAGCCGCCCTAAACAGCGAAGAAGTGGCCCTATTGCGGGGAATTTTGGGCCAAATTGATTGGTTAGCGCAACAAATTAAGCCTTAAATTAGTCATTCCGAGCAACCAAGGGGGGGATTGTGATGGCCTGGCCAATAAACTTTTGCCAAGTTCTTGTCCTGTATGGGTGCTTCGTTTTAGAGTGTTGAACTAATGGAAAGGCCGCCCTCCCTAACGACCGATCCTCCTCTGGGTTAATGCCCCTCCAGCCTCACCATGATTACTTCCATGCCCCGCCGTCCTAAGTCTCGTCGCACCCAACGCCGTAATCTCCGGGTTATCTCCGGTACATCTACCCCCCCCACCGGCGTCACCATTGCTGAGGTTGGGGAACAGGCCGGTGCTTCCACAGAAATAAACCAAGAGCAGTCAAACCAAAAGCCAGGGGAAACCAAGGTCAACCCCCTGAAGGTTGTTAGCGCCACCGGGGTTAAATCCGTAGCCAAGGGTAAAAATGTCGGCCTACGGCCCCGCAAACCCAGTAAACCCCTCAGTTGGTGGCAAAAGAGTGTGTTGACCTCTGTTCGCCTTGGCATTGTGGGTATTGGCATCGGGGCGATCGCCGGTACGGCCATTACCACCTTCAGTCCCACTAAATTTATCCGGGGAGACCAGAATGGTGCCCCCTTGGCCACTGCGAAAGAACCCCATCAAACCCAGCCGGACCAGCCAGCTATTTACCCCCAAAAGGTGTTAGCTTCCATTGCGGGTTGGGTCACCACTGAAACCGATAAATTGCGGGGAACACCGGCAACGGCCACACCAGAAGCGACAGAAAGTCAGGAAACGACCGTGGCCACTGCCCCCAGTGCTGTCTCTGACCAGGTTCAGCCTACCCAAGAGGATCAGGCCCTAACCCAAAAATTAACTACCCTGGGCACTTCCAAAGCTCCGGCCATTAATTCCTACTCCTATTTCATTGATGTGGATAACGGCCAGTTCGCCAATGCCAAGGGAGAAACCCAACTCCCCGCCGCCAGCACCATTAAAATTCCCGTGGCGATCGCCTTTTTTGAAGCAGTGGACCAGGGCAAAATTCAACTCCACGAAGAACTGCCCCTAACGCAAGATGTGATTGTGGGGGAAGCGGGAACTATGCAATATGACGTGGGCAAACGCTCCAGCTATCCAGCCTTGGAGGTGGTGACCAAAATGATTGTGATCAGCGATAACACCGCCACCAATATGTTAATCAAACGGCTGGGGGGTAAGGAATTTCTCAACCAACGCTTCCAGGCTTGGCAGATGCCCCAAACGAAAATTAATAATTACCTGCCGGATTTAGAAGGTACCAACACCACCAGTCCCCAGGATCTAGCTTTATTGCTGGTCAAACTCCAGGGAGGGGAATTGTTATCCCTTAAATCCCGTGATCGCCTGTTGGGGATCATGCAACAGACCAAAACCCGCACCCTTTTACCCCAGGGGTTGGAACCGGATGCCCAAATTGCCCATAAAACCGGCGACATTGGTACCGTCTTGGGGGATGCGGGCATAGTGGATATGCCCAATGGCAAACGCTATGTGGGGGCCGTCTTGGCCACCAGACCCCATAACGATGTGGCGGGCCGTTTGCTAATTCAAGATATTTCTCGCACTGCTTACCAACACTACAAAGGTATTACCCCTCCAGCTAGCAGTCCCGCCCAACCCCCGGCTAAGCAGGAAAGCCCTGCTACTGCTCCAGTGGAGCCGAGTAATTAATCAAACTGAACGTAGTTCCGGGTCTTCCGTAGTTTCGGCGATCGCCTGGGCAGTGAAAATTGCCTGGGAACTCTGGCTTTGTTCCGGGGAAGCGGGACGGCGTTGCACATAGGTGCCATCGGGCTGTAGCTCCCAAGCTTGACGATTATCGGCCAAAAGAATGCCCAAGATGGACTGTAATTCCTGTTTGAGATCCGGCTGTTCCACCGGCACCACCGCCTCCACCCGTCGGGTTAGATTACGACTCATCCAATCGGCACTGCCAATGTAAATTTCCTCTTCACCGCCATTGTGGAAATAGAAAATGCGGGAGTGCTCCAACAGACGACCAATTACACTGATTACCCGAATGTTTTCACTGACATTTTCCACCCCCGGTCGGAGGCAACAAATACCCCGCACAATCAGATCAATCTGCACCCCCGCCTGGGAAGCTGCGTAGAGGGCACGAATGATCTGGGTATCTACCAGGGAATTCATCTTGGCCACAATGCGGCCGGTGCCCCCATTTAAACAATGGTCCGCTTCCCGCTCAATCATGGCCACCATTCTTTCCCGCATATTAACCGGAGCCACCAGCAATTTTTGGTAATCCTTTTGGCGGGAATAGCCGGTGAGAAAGTTAAATAAATTGGTCAGGTCATTGCCCAATTCCGGACGACAGGTAATCAACCCCAAATCGGTGTAGAGCTTAGCGGTTTTGGGATTGTAATTACCAGTACCAATGTGAACGTAACGACGGATATCAGGGCCTTCCTGGCGCACCACGAGGACGGTTTTAGTGTGGGTTTTTAGCCCCACCAGTCCATAGACCACATGGACGCCGTACTGTTCTAGCTTTCTAGCCCAGTTAATGTTATTTTCTTCATCAAAACGGGCCTTGAGTTCCACCAACACCGCCACCTGTTTGCCATTTTCCGCCGCCGCAATCAGAGCGTTAACAATGGGGGAATCCCCCGAAGTGCGGTACAGGGTCATTTTAATGGTCAATACATGGGGATCGTAGGCCGCCTGGGTAATAAATTGTTGCACCGAAGCGGTGAAGGATTGGTAGGGATGGTGAACTAAAATATCTCCCTGGCGAATCAGAGTAAAAATATCTATCCCCTCCTGCTGGACCCGGCCGTCTTCGTCCCCATCGACAAATTCATAGACATGCTTCAGGCGGGGAGGAATAACCGAAGCCCAGGGTTCGTCCTTGAGGTGGGGAGCAGGTAAAGAAAGGAAAAAGAACAGATCCTTCAGCCCCAACAGGCCGTCAATGTCATAAACGTCAATTTCTTCTAGCCCTAGATCCGTCATCAGGCGATCGCGAATATTTTTCGGAGTTGAAGCATTGATCTCCAAGCGCACAGCGGATTTCCCCACCCTACGTTTACGCAATTCCTCTTCGATCGCCAGGAGTAGATCATCAGCCTCGTCTTCTTCCACTGCAATGTCTGCGTTACGGGTCACCCGAAATAAATGACATTCCTGGATGATCATGCCGGGAAAAAGGGAAGCTAAATTGTGGGCGATGACCTGCTCCAGGGGCACACCGGTCCAGAGCCATGGTTTGTTGGGGTCTGGCTGACACACGTCCTCCGGCAAAGCCACAAAGCGGGGCAGAGTGGGGGGCACTTTTACCCTGGCAAATAATTCTTCATCCGTATCCGGGTCTCGCACCACCACCCCCAAATTAAGACTAAGGTTGGAAATGTAGGGAAAAGGATGGCTGGGGTCCACCGCCAGGGGAGTTAAAACCGGGAAAATATGGTCATCATAGAATTGATGCAAATACTGTCTTTCTTCTTGGCTTAGATCTACATAATCGTTGAGGAAAATGCCCTCATCCGCTAATTTTTCCTTGAGCACATACTCAAACACCTGGTTTTGTTGATATACCAAAGGCCGCAGACTTTTGCTAATTTCTTTAAGCTGTTGGGATGGAGTACGACCATCCGCAGTCAACTTGGTGACATTCGCTTCTACCTGTTGCTTGAGCCCCGCCACCCTGACCATAAAAAATTCATCTAGGTTGGAGCAAAAAATCGCCAAAAACTTTAACCGTTCCAACAAGGGGGTACGGTCGTCTAAACCTTCATGGAGCACCCGCTGATTAAAGGCTAACCAACTCAATTCTCGATTGAAATAGTAAGCAGGATCTTTAAAGTCAACGGTGGGAGCAGAGGGCATAGCTTGGATCATGGGGGCAGGACACCAATGGCATAGGGATAGGCGATCAGGTTGATCTTACCCCAGCTTAACCTGACGAAAATTATGGCCAGTTTAAGGACGGTAAAAAACGAAATTAGCTGGAAAAAGTAGCAGATGGGGAGCAAGGGACATTGAAGTGATCCTTCGCATATATTTCCCATGGAAAATATAAACTATGAGCGGCTTTTGGATATAGATGGCTACTACAAAGAAAATCTGGAATTGATTGAGTCCCTAAAAAACAATAGACAGAACATAGGCGAGATTGAATTGCAGGGAGTTTTTAATCAAACGTTCAAATACAGAAAACAGCCAGATAAAGTTGGTACTGGTGCAACCGTCAATCACAGTTAGCAGAGCAAAAGACTGGTGCAGTCCATATTTCCCAGCAAAAAAACACTAATTGCCCAAATTTTTCTGGGATTTGAGCACAATGGCTGCCACCAAAGCTGGAGTGCCACCGATTAAACCGATCGCCAACCAACGACGGAAATTACGACCCTTCCCATAGGCGATCGCCGTGGCGGTGAGTCCCAGTAAACAATGGGCCGTACCGAGGATAATAACCTGGGTGACAATGGGTAAATTGGTTAACTTTGTTAGGGCATCAGTATTTGTCAAGACCAACCCCTAACTTTCTTGTGCTTCTGATTTAGCTTTGGTTCGACGTACCCGACGCACCGGCAAATTGGCAATTAAAGCTGTCATCCGTTGGTCACTTTCCAAGGAAAACTCCATCTCTCCGGGGTCAATTTCCACATAGCGACTTACCACCTCCACGATTTCCCGTCGCATTTCCTCCATCATTTCCGGGCTTAGCCCTGATCGATCATTGGCGATGACCAGTTTGAGCCTCCGACGGGCATCTTCGCCGCTATTTTTGCCACTCCGGCTAAAGAGCCTTTCAATCAATTCCAAAATCATGCTGGTTTTCGCTCACTGGCTGTTAGGTCATAACGGAAAAAGGGCAAATCCATGGGATTAACCCCCCAAGAGACGACGGCGGATACGGTTGAGTAGGGTATTGTGGGCCGCCATGAAATCCAGAAAAGGAATGTCTTGACCTTCTAGGCGACGGGCAATGTTTTGGAACGCTAACCCCGGTACAGAAAGCTTTTCTTCCATCACTAAAGGTTCCCCTTTGTTGGTGGAAATAATAATTTTTTGATCGTCTGGCAAAATGCCAATGAGCGGCACCGCTAAAAGGTCTAAAATGTCCTCCACACTAATCATTTGATTGAGTTGTACCATCTCTGGTCGCAGGCGGTTAACAATCAAGCTAATTTTGCCGATGTCTTCCGCTTCCAAAAGACCAATTACCCGGTCTGCATCCCGCACCGCCGACATCTCTGGAGTGGTGACAATGATTGCTTCCTGGGCCGGAGCCACGGCATTGCGAAAACCAGCTTCAATACCAGCGGGACAGTCGATGATAATGTAGTCAAACTTATCTTTGAGTTGTTCCACCAAAGACTGCATTTGTTCAGCATTGATGGCATCCTTTGACCGGTTTTGGGCGGCAGGGAGCAGGACTAAATTGGGCAGACGCTTATCTTTTACTAGGGCTTTGTCGATGGTACATTCATCAGCTAAAACGTCGATAGCGGTGTAAACAATACGTTGTTCCAAACCCAGCAATAAATCCAGATTTCGCAGGCCAAAGTCCGCATCAATCAGGACAACCTTTTTTCCCAATCGAGCTAGGGCCGCTCCTAAATTGGCGGTGGTGGTGGTTTTTCCGACTCCACCTTTGCCCGAAGTGACAACAATAATCCGATTCATAGTTGGCTGATAACGTGCGGTAATAACTTGGACTCGAAACTGTTAGCGGGCAGTTAGTGAGTAAGGGGTAAGGATTTTATAGCAGAGCAGAACGCTGAAACTGACGCACCGGGGTCAGACGGATACCTTCTGAAGTAATATAAGCGATTTCGGGCTCACGGCGATCAACGGCATCGGCCCCTACCCTAGCTAGGCGATCGCCAATGCGGATCTGACAGGCGGCCAACCGCAGAATCATAATAACAGCCTGGTCATTGCCTTTGGCACCGGCATGGGCCATACCCCGCAAACATCCCCAAATAAGGATGTCACCGTCGGCCACAATGCTACTGCCCGGATTGACATCGCCAATGATGACTACATCTCCTCCATGGCGAATTTCCCCCCCAGAACGGAGGGTATGGCGTACCACTAACGGTTTGGGGAGAGAAGGGGTCTCGGAAGGATCCACCAGGGGCTTGTCGGCCATGGTTTGATCCACGGAAAGGCCGGCACTGGCGGCGGCCACAGCGGTTTGACGACGGTTGGTTTCCACCCACTGCAAGGTCAGGTTCTGTTCCTTCAGGCCAGCGGCGATCGCCTGGAGTTGTCTAGCATCCAACAGTTGATTATTCACCGCTAACCGCACTAGGGTCTGGTCTTGCCATCGCCCCGCCATAATACGCAGATAATTACCCAAGCTTTGTTCCAGTTGTTGATGGGAAAACACCAGGCTAGGGGAGTCGGGAGCCGTCGTTACCGTCGGGAGAGTTAGGGATAATCGGACAAAGTTTCCCTGGGGGACTAATTGCCACTCAGGATGGGGTGTGTCGTCACTCATCAAAAAAATTTAGAATTTTGCCGTAGGATCGCCCTTTACCTTAGCACTTCACTTTCCCCGACCGTCCTCCTCCCAGGGGGTCAATTCGAGCTGGGGTGGAGATTTTTTGCCCTGGGGCCGGGAGGGTTAGGAAAGACAAATTTTTCGCTACGATTGAAGAGAATCCTGCCATACTCCGCTGTGGTATTTAACATTAATCCCTACATTATTTATGGCTGTCTGTCCCACCTGTAATCACACCAATCCAGAAGGGGCCATCCAGTGTGAGGCCTGCTTTACCCCCCTGCCCACTCTGATGCCTTGTCCCCACTGTGGCAGCTCCGTGCAAAGTGATGCTACTTTTTGCGGCAACTGTGGACAGACCATTGATCCCCAACAATTAGTAGTAAGTGCTCCGGAGGAAGAAGAGGTCCCCATCCCGATCGCCGTAGCTCCAGAAAGTGCTGAACCCATTCCGGCCATTCCCGAAGTTTCCTCCACACCGGCCCCATTTCCCGTGGGCACCCAACTCCAATCCCAGGGAGCTTCCCTTGTCCATGTGCAGACCCAAACCACGTTGGAAATTCCTGCCGGCCTAACGGTAATCCACCTAGGAAAACCCAACGATAAGGTACCACCAGACATCGATGTATCGGGTTTTGCCAATTCCGATGTGGTGTCTAGGGTCCATGCCGATATCCGTCTGGAAGGCAATGAGTATTTCTTGGAAGATGTGGGCAGTGCCAATGGCACCTACGTTAACCACACGGCCCTCCTCCCAGGCAACCGTCATTTACTGCGTCCCGGCGATCGCCTTGCTTTGGGCAAAGGGGATTTGGTCACATTTATATTTCAGTTGCATTAGGTTGCCCCCAACTTTGCTCAGGAATTAAATCCACCATTGAATATTGAGATCCCCTAGGCGCATGGAAATTCCCGTCCGCTATCAACCCCGCCTTTTAACTCCGGAGGAAAGGGCAGGTTATCTAGATTGGTCTTTGGATTTTTTTACCGACGATCGCCTATTGCAAATTCCCTACATTGATTTGACGTTGCAATTGGATGTGACCAATGCCTATGGAGTTTACCAACAACAAAAGGACAGCCCAGGCAGTTTTTTTGCTTTTTTGCTCTGGCATTGGATGCAATGTTTGCAAAACCATTGGGAATTTCGGCTCCGCTATTACAATCAACAATGGTATGTGTTGGATAATCCGCCGGCCATGGTCAGCGTGGCGATCGGGGGCAAAGAACGTTTTTCCGAAATGCTATTGGAGAATGTCTCCCAACTTAGCTATGGGGATTTTGCTCAACTTTACAGTGAGAAATTAGCCCAAATTCGGGCAGGAAACTACGAGAGAGCTGAATATAACACCTTCTGTTTAGCTTGTATTTTTGGTAATTTACCCAACTTAAAATTTACGACTTTGAGTGTACACTATCGCAGAGAAAAAATCCAAGGACAACCCTGGTTTTACTTCGGGCAACGCTACTGGCAGGATGGCAAATTATTAATTCCCCTTTGTTTTAAAATTCACCATGCGAATGCAGACCCCTTTGTGCTTGATCAACTAATCAGCCAATTCCAAACTCTTTTTTCTCCTATGCCATGTATTCCACCATCCTCAAGCTAAGGCCAATTATTTCGCTAACAGATCAGCAATTTGTCGCTCTCTGTCAACAAAATCCTGATTTAAAATTTGAACGTAGCTCCAACGGAGACCTAATTATTATGCCCCCCACGGGTGGAGAAACAGGCCGTCGCAACTCAGAATTAAACACGGATTTTAATCTTTGGAATCGTCGGACTCAATTGGGTGTAGTCTTTGATTCTTCTACTTGCTTTCGTTTGCCTAACGGTGCTTTGCGCTCCCCCGATGTGGCGTGGGTAAAAAGGTCGACATGGGAAGCATTAACTCCCGCAGAAAGGGAAAAGTTTCCCCCGCTCTGTCCAGATTTTGTGTTGGAACTACTTTCCCCCAGTGATGCCCTAGCTGCAACTCAAGCAAAAATGCGTGAATATTTAAGCTGTGGAACGGAGTTAGGCTGGTTAATTAATCCGATTGATCAACAAGTGGAAATATATCGCCCTGATTCCCCGATAGAAATATTAAACAAACCCCAAACACTCAATGGCGATCGCCTGTTGCCGGACTTGGAACTCAATGTGGCTTGGTTATGGGGGGCAAACTAATTCAGAATCTCCATGACACTTCAAAGACTTGCCTATTACCTTCATAAGAAAATAGGGATATTAATAATTGCCGAGTAACAAGGCACATATGGGTATGATAGCGCGAATTTCCACCCTAGGACAATTTTTTAATAATTAATTAACACTAGATTTAAGAAACCTATCAATTTATAAATAATTACCAACAAAATAAAGTTTACTATATCAACCTCGATAAACTGAAGGTATCGATTAGGGGTAAATAGATATGGTAAGTTCAGTCGTCGAAAAAACCTCTGTAGCCCATAAAGAAACGGCTTTAATCCTCTGGTTTGAAGAGGTGGGCACCCATGATGTTGGTTTGGTAGGGGGTAAAAATTCTTCCCTGGGGGAAATGATTCAGCAGTTGACCAACAAAGGGGTGAATGTACCTTCTGGTTTTGCCACCACTGCCTATGCTTACCGCTATTTTATCCAAGAGGCGGGTCTGGAACAAAAACTGCGAGATCTCTTTACAGATCTCGATGTGAATGACATGGCCAATCTCCAGGAGCGGGGTCATTTAGCTCGGCAATTAATCTTAGACACCCCCTTCCCCCAAAATTTACAAACGGCGATCGCCGAAGCCTATGGTGCCATGTGTGAACGCTATGGCCAAAAAATGGGTCGTACCGGGGTGGACGTGGCGGTGCGCTCCAGTGCTACAGCGGAGGATTTGCCAGAGGCTAGTTTTGCAGGACAACAGGAAACCTACCTTAATGTCCACAGCCTTTCCTGTGTGTTGGAATCTTGCCATAAATGCTTTGCTTCGTTATTCACTGACCGGGCTATTTCCTATCGCCATCACAATGGTTTTGACCATTTTGCGGTGGCCCTATCGGTGGGCGTACAAAAGATGGTGCGTTCTGATCTGGCCACCTCCGGGGTGATGTTTTCCATTGATACGGAAACGGGTTTCAAAAATGCCGCTCTGATTACTGCCGCCTATGGCCTAGGGGAAAATGTGGTGCAAGGGGCGGTTAACCCCGATGAATATTTTGTGTTTAAACCTACTTTGAAAGAGGGTTTTAAACCAATTCTGGAAAAACGTTTGGGTAGTAAAGCTATCAAAATGGTCTATGACGTGGGCGGTTCCAAACTGACCAAAAATGTGGAAGTAGCGGAGCCGGAACGGGAAAAATATTGCATTAATGATGAAGAAATTCTCCAATTAGCCCGCTGGGCCTGCATCATTGAAGACCATTATTCTGGGGTGCGGGGAGTTTATACCCCCATGGATATTGAATGGGCTAAGGATGGGCAAACGGGGGAATTGTTCATTGTCCAAGCCCGCCCAGAAACGGTGCAGTCGCAAAAATCCGCCAATGTGATTAAAACCTATGAGTTAAAAGATCACAGCCAAGTGTTAGCCACGGGCCGCAGTGTGGGGGCGGCGATCGGCCAGGGTAAAGCCCAGGTAATTCGCAATGTGTCCCAAATCAATCAGTTTCGTCCCGGCGAGGTGTTAATCACCAACCGCACTGACCCGGATTGGGAACCGATTATGAAACAGGCTTCGGCGATCGTCACTAACCAGGGGGGGAAAACCTGCCACGCCGCAATTATTGCCCGGGAAATGGGTATTCCGGCGATTGTGGGTTGTGGAGATGCCACCGACACAATCAAAACCGGGGAAGATGTCACCATCTGTTGCTCCGAAGGGGATGAAGGTTCGGTTTACAGCGGCATTTTGAACTATGAAGTTCACGAAACGGAACTGTCCAATTTGCCCCGCACCAAGACTCAAATTTTGATGAATGTGGGTAACCCAGAACAGGCCTTTGGATTTGCTAGTTATCCCGCCGATGGCGTGGGTCTAGCCCGGTTGGAATTTATCATTGCTAACCACATTAAGGCTCACCCCCTCGCCCTGATGAAATTTGATGAGTTGGAAGATCCCTTGGCCAAGGCAGAAATTGCCGAACTAACCAAACTCTATGCTGGCGATCGCCCCCGGTTCTTTGTGGACAAATTGGCCCATGGTATTGCCATGATTGCGGCGGCGTTCTATCCCAAACCTGTGGTGGTGCGGATGTCGGATTTTAAATCCAATGAATACGCTAACCTCCTGGGTGGTCGTCAGTTTGAGCCGAAGGAAGAAAACCCCATGATCGGTTGGCGGGGCGCTTCCCGTTACTACGATCCCAATTACCGAGAAGCCTACGCTTTGGAATGCCAAGCTCTGAAACGAGTGCGGGACGAAATGGGTTTAACCAACGTCATTCCCATGATTCCCTTCTGTCGTACCCCCGATGAAGGTCGCAAAGTTATTGCGGAAATGGCTAAACATGGCTTGAAACAAGGGAAAAACGGCTTGGAAATCTACGTTATGTGTGAATTGCCCAGTAACGTCATTCTGGCCGATGAATTTAGCGAGGTATTTGACGGCTTCTCCATTGGCTCCAATGATTTAACCCAATTAACTTTAGGTTTAGACCGGGATTCTTCCCTCGTTGCCCATCTGTTTGATGAACGCAATCTAGGGGTCAAACGGATGGTCAAAATGGCCATTGAAACGGCGAAAGCTAACGGTCGCAAAATCGGTATCTGTGGCCAAGCCCCCTCGGATTATCCTGAGTTTGCTGAATTTTTAGTGGAATTGGGCATTGATTCCATTAGCTTAAACCCTGATTCTGTGCTGAAAACTGTTCTACGCATTGCAGAGGTGGAAAAAGCCCTAGGCTAGGAAATGGTGTTTATTTTGCCGACTAAGGCTAAACCATAAATACAGCCCCTTCTTTCCCGCTGGTTCAATTCCAAGGGTAAGGAGGGGTTAAAATGCAGTCAATATTAAGAGTGGATGGTTCATTTTGGGCAAGGGTTAAAAACCTTTAAATTTTGGATGATTGCCAGGGCAAGTCTTTGACATCCCGCAGAGAAAATTATGGGAAGTAATGGCTACATCAGTTGATTCAAATCAGTTAAAGGGGCTTCGCCCGGCAAAACCATGAGCGATCGCCACAAAACCAAAGCTCAATTACTCCAGGAAATGGAGAGGTTGAGGGCGGATTTAGCAGATATTCAACGCATTGCTAAATTAGGCTTCTGGCGGTTTGACATTGCTTCCGGTGAGATCACCTGGTCAGCAGAAACTTACCAACTATTTGGTCTAGAGCCCCATCAATTTTCCCCTAGTTATGACTGGTTAGTCCAGACCATTCAGCCCGAATTTAGAGAACTGCACCAGAGTATTGCTGATAAGGTTATTGCCACCGGAAAAACTCAAACCATAGAGTATGCAATAACTCGGGCCGATGCTTCTATGGGGTGGATTTGGGCCAGGATTGAAGCGATTATCGATGACCGGGGCCAAGTCAATGGATTGCAAGGGGTGGCCATGGACATCAGTGATCGCAAGATGGCCGAAATAGCCTTAAGGGAAAGCGAAGCCCGCTTTAGGAATTTGTTTGAGTCGAATATTGTCGGGATGTTTTTTGCTTCCAATCAAGGGGAAATTTTCGATGCCAACGACCGTTTCCTACAAATGATTGGTTTCACTAAAGAAGAATTGGACCTCGGGCTGGTGCACTGGGATAGGTTAACCCCCCCCGAATATGATCAAAAGGATCAAGAAATTATTGCCCGTTTGCGGAATCATGAAACCCCAGAGCCTTGGCAAAAGGAATATTACCGCAAGGATGGTAGTCGCATTCCTGTGTTGGTCGGTGTTGCCAGCATAGATGTGGAGCTTGAATATACGGTCTGCATAGTGGTGGATATGACCGAACAGCAGAAAACCTTAGATCAGTGCCGATTAACGGAAGCAAAGCTGGCGGAACTCAATGCTCAGTTGGAGCAGCGTGTTTTAGAGCGGACCAAATCCCTCCAGGAAAATGAAGATCGTTTGAAGTTAGCGTTTAATGCGGCCAATATGGGCTATTGGGATTTGGATCTTCTAACTAATGGCATTGTGTGGTCAGAAAGCCTGGAGCAAATGATGGGACTTAAGCCGGGAAGCTTTGATGGCGACCTAGAAAAAGTTGCACAAATGATGCATCCCGATGATCGAGGCATTGTCTTGAAAGCTCTGGAACAAAGTATCCATAATGATGAACCCTATGATTTGGAGTTCCGGTTTATCAAACCCGATGGAACCCTGCGCTGGGCGGCAAGTCAAGCTACTGTGATTCGAGATCAGAACAATGTGCCCCTCCGTGTTATCGGTGTAGATGTGGACATTACCCGCCGTAAACAATTTGAGGAGGAACTACAAAAAGTCAATCAAGTCCTAGAGGAGCGCCTCGGTGAATTGAAACAGCGTAATGCTGAGATGTTAATTCTTTCGGGTATTACTGACTATCTCCAGTCTTGTTTTACGGTCAAAGATGCCTGCGGAGTGATTGCGGCCCTGGCTCAACCCCTATTTCCCGATTGCTGCGGGGGAATTTTTATTCTGTCTGCCCAGAATAATTGTCTAGAACGGGTCACTTTTTGGGGCAATCCGTTTTGCTCCGATGATGTGTTTACCCCCCTAGATTGTTGGGCTTTGCGACGGGGACGGTCCCATGGGGTGAAGCAGGGACAACATGCTTTGTTTTGCAATCATGTCAATGACCAACACTTACCACTGGCAAGTTTGTGTATTCCCCTCATTGCCCAGGGGGAAACTCTTGGCTTGCTGTTTCTTTGCACTTTCAAAGGGGAAATTTTGCCCGACATACGGCAACAATTGGCAAAAACAGTGGCGGAACAGCTTGCCCTGGCGATCGCCAATTTGAAGTTACGGGAACAACTGGAAGAACAAAGTCTGCGGGACCCACTGACCAAACTTTTCAACCGTCGTTATCTGGAACAACGCTTAAGCCAGGAACTGGCCAGGGCCAAACGTCATCACTATTCAGTCGGTGTTTTGATGATTGACGTCGATCACTTTAAGCGCTTTAACGATTCCCTTGGTCATGACGCTGGCGATCGTATCTTGGCTTCCATTGGTACTCTGCTGAAAAATAATATCCGGACTTCCGATGTGGCCTGTCGTTATGGAGGTGAAGAGATAACTATAATTTTGCCTGATGCTACTCTGGAAGAGGCTTCCCAAAAAGCGGAATTTTTACGCCAGGCGATCGCCGAAATGAAAATAGAATACAGTGGAAAAATTGTGAATAGTGTCACCGCCTCTTTTGGGGTTGCTTGTTATCCCGATCACGGCGAAACGGGACAAGAAATTATACAAATAGCGGATAAAGCTTTGTATGATGCCAAACAAGCAGGCAGAAATCGGGTCATCGTCGCCCCCAAAGAGGTTTCCACTTAAGTATTTATTCATTTGTGGCAGGATTTGACTATCATTCAAAAACACTGTAGGAAAGTGTTTGAAAAGTGCAAGGCTAGGTATTTATCTCCCTAAATCCCCACTTAACAAGGGAGACTTTTCTGACAGTTCCTCCCTTGGGCAGGGGAGTTAGGAGGGATTAAACAGCCAGAATTCAACTTTCCAAACAGGCTCTAAGGGATAAATTTAGAGTAAATAAAGTCAGAAAAAATATTTTTGATTTGGTGGATAATTAGTCAAAATTTATACAGTTATTGATGTAATAATTGGAACTATTATTGTTTTTCTTGTTGACTCACATTTCTCCACAACGCTATAATCTGGGGGCAACTTTATTTTCTACTATCCATTTTAAAGAATGGTTAGGAAAATTTTTTATTAAAATCTATTCAATCTAGAATAAAAAGGGTAATTTACCAATTCCAGCTCAATTATTGAATTATTAAATTTCTAAACATTAACTTCACTATGACCTATCTGCAAACCACCGCCGACTTTTACGCTGAAGTTGCCCAGACCCCAGAAGTGGGACTCTGTTGTGTTCAGAGTAGCCCTCTCCAACTGCCGGGGTTAGTGATTCCCGCTGTCATGCAGGAAATGAATTATGGCTGTGGTAGCACCGTCCATCCCAACGAGTTGGGTAATAAGTCTAAGGTGCTTTATGTCGGTGTTGGTGGTGGTCTGGAGGCATTGCAATTTGCCTATTTTTGCCGTCAGCCAGGGGCCGTGATCGCAGTGGATCCCGTGGAAGCCATGCGCCAGGCCGCCCAGCGAAATTTGCAGTTAGCCGCCGAAAAAAATGATTGGTTTAGTGTCGATTTTGTCGATATTCGTGCAGGGGATGCTTTTACTTTGCCGGTGCCGGACAACTCGGTAGATGTGGTGGCACAAAATTGCCTATTTAATATTTTTGAGCCGGAAGATTTATCCCGAGCTTTGAAGGAAGCTTATCGGGTTCTAAAACCCCATGGTCGGTTAATCATGAGTGATCCCATTGCTGCCCGGCCTATTCCCCAACATTTGCGTCAGGACGAACGGTTACGGGCCATGTGTTTATCCGGAGCATTAACCTATGCAGAATACATTCAACATTTAATTGATACTGGTTTTGGGCAAATAGAAATTCGCGCCCGCCGTCCCTATCGTTTGCTCGATTCTGTCACCTATAAACTGGATGAAAATTTATTATTAGAAAGTTTAGATTCCGTTTCTTTCAAAGTGCCTATTCCTAGTGATGGAGCCTGTGTTTTTACTGGCAAAACCGCTATTTATGCTGGTTCAGACCCCCTATTCGATGACCAAGCTGGCCATATTCTTCAGCAGGGAGTTCCTAGTGCGGTATGCGATAAAACAGCGTTGAACTTAGGTTCTACCTATCCAAACAAAATACTCATCACTGATTCAACTTGGTACTATGACGGTGGCGGCTGTTGTTGATTTTAGTTTTGACCGGATATCAAATTATTCCTGCAGTTAATTTTTAAACAAAATGGTTCAACAATTAGAACGTAGTCAGCAAAAATTAAAAATTACGCCCTTTGCAAAAAAGTTGGGTAGTCCCCTTGGTAAACAAACTATTTCTACCCTGCAAATCAATTTGGGTAAACGCTGTAATCTAGCCTGTAGCCATTGCCATGTGGAAGCTAGTCCCAAACGCACTGAAGAAATATCACCGGAGGTTTGTGAACAACTAATTGCCATTATTCAAAAATTTCCCCAAATTAAAGTGGTAGATCTCACCGGGGGAGCACCGGAAATGCTCTACGGCTTTAAGCCCCTGGTGGAAGCATCTAGGAAGATGAGAAAAGAAGTCATTGTCCGCTCTAATTTAACCATTTACTTTGAAATGGGATTTGGAGACATTCCCGCATATTGTGCCCAGCATCAGTTGAGAGTTGTGGCGTCATTGCCCTGTTACCTTGAAGATAATGTGGATAAAATGCGTGGCAACGGGGTTTATGAAAAATCAATTAAAGCTCTTCAATGGTTGAATAATCTCGGCTATGGGAAGGATGCTAATCTAGTTCTAGATTTAGTTTATAACCCTCCTTTACTAACCTCAGATAAATTTTCCCTCCCCCCTGCCCAGGAACCCCTTGAACAGGATTACAAAAAGTTCCTCAAAGAACATTTTGATATCAATTTTAATCACTTGCTAACTATCACAAACTTACCCATTGGCCGGAGTAAATTTCATCTTGACAAGCATCAACTGCACCAAAAATATTTGACTTTCCTAGAAAGCAATTTTAATCCAGATACGGTTAATAATCTAATGTGTCGTAATGAACTTTCCATTGACTATTTAGGTAACGTTTATGATTGTGATTTTAATCAAATGGAAAATATTCCTGCGGAAGATAAATCCAGCCATAAGTTAACCGTTGCTGATCTACTAAGAGCTGACAATTTAGACTTAATTCAGCAGGTTAAAACCGCCGATTATTGTTATGGTTGTACCGCTGGTTCCGGCTCTAGTTGCGGAGGGGCATTAATTTGATTTTGACTGATATTATTCCTGCTTTCCTCATACATTTACACTGCAAATGGCCGATTATCTACTAAATGCTCTGCAATGGATTGATGGCTTGGGAACTTGGGCGGCGATCGCCTTTATGTTGCTTTACACAGTGGCCACGGTAGTATTTTTGCCGGGTTCCATTTTGACCCTAGGCGCTGGGGTAGTGTTCGGGGTAATACTCGGTTCAATCTATGTTTTCATTGGGGCTACACTTGGGGCCACGGCCGCTTTTTTGGTGGGACGATATCTGGCCCGGGGCTGGGTTGCCAAGAAAATTGCCGGCAATCAGAAATTTAAAGCCATTGATGAAGCCGTGGGGAAAGAAGGCTTAAAAATTGTTATTTTAACCAGACTTTCTCCGGTTTTTCCTTTTAATTTATTGAATTATGCCTATGGCATCACCAATGTTTCCTTAAAGGATTATGTGATTGGTTCCCTGGGTATGATTCCCGGTACTATTATGTATGTTTACATTGGCTCTTTAGCTGGTAGTTTGGCCACCCTTGGAACGGCAACTAACCAAGCTAATCCGACTTTACAATGGACAATCCGAATTGTTGGCTTTATCGCCACGGTTGCGGTGACTATCTACGTCACTAAAATTGCTAGGAAGGCTTTAAATGAAGCGATTTTAACATCGGAAGTAGATGAATAAAGACTTGGTTTTTAGAGAAAAATGTAGGGGAAGTGATTTTATTGCTTAGTTACGGTTTCCATAATAGGCTTTAGAGCCTGTTTTAGCAGCCCCCCTTCCCCCAAAATTTGGGGGGAAGCTAAGTGAAAGTCCCCAGTATTTCCGGAGCTTTAATGAAGAGATTTAGAGGGCGGAATAAAACTTTCCAAACACGTTCTTATTGATCATAAAAACCTCGAATCATTAATTCCCTTTAACTTGCTACTATCAACTAATTGGTATATTACCAAGAATTTCAGGGATGTTATTAATGGAGTAAAGGAGTTAAGGTTAATTTTATTTTCGTCCCACCACATAAACAACGCTATCGAAGACTTTCTACCGCACAATGGAAGGGTTAGGAATGTGTTGATAAGATTCTTTTCACAATCATGGTTAAAAATCAAGGGGCTTGGCTATCTCGGGGACTGTGGAGCGTACTGATTTGGGGCGCTATGGCAACGGTCTGCCGAGCAGAAACTATTCCCTTTACCCTGCTCCAGCTTAACGATGTGTATGAAATTGCCCCCATTGATAACGGCCGTTGGGGCGGTTTGGCCCGGGTGGCTAATTTACGCCAACAGCTAGAACAAGCTGATCCCCACACCTACACCGTGTTAGCAGGGGATTTCCTCAGTCCTTCTGCCTTGGGCACAGCCCTTTACAATGGCGATCGCCTGGCGGGGAAACAAATGGTGGCGGTGTTGAATGCCATGGGGTTAGACTATGCAGCGGTGGGAAACCATGAATTCGATGTTAATGCCCAACAATTTCAGCAACGGATTACGGAGTCAGATTTTCAGTGGTTATCGGCCAATATTGCTGATGGTACCGGCAATCAGTTTGAGGGCATCAAACCCTACGAAATTTTAACTATTCCTGGAACGGAAGGGGGAGAATTAAAAGTGGGCATTTTGGCCCTGACCATTGACAGCAATGCGGTGGACTATGTCACCTACAGCGATCCCATCGCCACGGCCCGCCGCTACATAGACAATCCCCAAGGGGAAGTGGATGTTTGGGTGGCCCTGACCCACCTGTCCCTGGCCCAGGATTTGGCCTTGGCCCAAGCTATTCCCGAATTAGATCTGATTTTGGGGGGCCATGAACACGAAAATATCCAGCGCAACCATTTAATTATCAAGCCCGACAGTTCTGCAAGTTGTCCCCAGGCCAAAACGCCAATTTTTAAGGCCGATGCCAATGCCCGCACGGTTTACATTCACCAATTAACCTACGACACGAACCGGCAATGTTTACAAATTAATTCCCAACTGCAACCCATCACTGCGGCGATCGCCAGTGATCCGGCCACCGAAAAAGTGGTTCAGCAATGGCAGGAAATTGGCTTTAATGCGTTTCGTCAACAGGGATTTGAACCAATGGCCGTTGTGGTCAACTCTCCCATCGCCTTAGATGCCCTCGATGCCCATGTACGCAGTGGCTCCACCAATCTCACCCGGTTAATTACCAGGGCCATGGAGCAGGAAAACCCCGATGTGGCCATGGTGATGTTTAACGGTGGCATGGTGCGCCTTGATGATCTCCTCAGTGCCGGAGCCATCACTCAATACGATATTATTCGCCTCCTACCTTTTGGGGGTCGGGTAGTGACAGTGGAGATACAAGGGGATTTGTTACAAAAAGTTCTGGCCCAGGGAGAAAAAAATAGTGGTACCGGTGGTTATCTCCAGCTAGGGGGCATGGCTCCCAACAGTATTGAGCCAAGCAAAACTTACCGGGTGGCGTTAATGGAATATTTGTTAAGCGGTCAGGAGGTGGGCTTGGATTACCTGACGACAAATACCCCTGGGTTGAAGGTGATTAACTATGGCCGGGATATTCGCTCGATTTTGGTGGATTATCTACAAAACAATGCCCAGCAAGCTTTTACCGATTTGGGGGAGTTGTGAACAAATAAACTTTTGGTTACGCAGATTCCATCCCAATTGAAATAACTATGTTGAAACAACTATCAAAGTAGTTAGTCCGGGTACCAAAACATGCCCTTAATGCCTTCTGGGTCGAGCACAAAGCCCAAACGCCGGTAAAAATCCACCACCTGGGGATCGGCGAACAGGGTGATATTGCTAATGTCGTAATGGCGTAATTTACGGATGATGTATTGCATCAGGGCCTTACCCAAGCCCTTGCTCTGAAGACTAGGATGGATCACCACGTCCCACACGGTGGCATTGAAAGCATGGTCGGAAGTAGCCCTGGCAAACCCCACCAATCGACGCCGATTGCCCTGCATTTCCCACATGGTAACCACCAAAAAACTACACTCTACGGCCTTTTTGACTTTGCGAATTGGCCGCCGGGCCCAGCCCACCGCATCACATAATTCCTCCAGCTCGTAAAGGTCAATGTCCCGCTCAGTGGTGAAAAATATCCGGGCTTTATCGCCGTTATCGGTGGGAAATTCTTCTGCCCCCGTTGGGCCCAGGGATGGTGAACTAGTTGAATCGGGATTAAAAAAGCGTTTCCAAAAAACCATGCCGTTGGGCGTTCAAGAACAAGCTGGGGTGGACAAACGGAAAAACGGTGGGGGCAATGAAAATGGTGATAATTACCTTCAAACCTTAAGTATAAGCTTTGATCGCTTCCCCCTGGTGAATCTCTAAAAGCCCAAATCCTCCCTGGCGATCGCCGCTTCGGCCAATACTTCAGCATCGGTCTTGTTTGGCCAATCTTGGCAACCAATTTCACTGTAAAACTGCTGGTCGTAGGGCCGGGTCCGCACCACCACCGGCATGGGTACTGCATGGCCTAACACTAAAGCCTGTTGTTTGGAATCTAGTTTGGCCAGCACAGAGCGTAAATTTTGCCCCCCCGCCACCCCGGTAAAAATGGCTTCAATGTCCTTTTCGTCGTTGAGTAGACAGGTAATACGGGTGCCAATTTGGGACATAACTTCATTGTCAATGCCCGATGGCCGCTGGTCCACCACCAACAAAGTAACAAAGTATTTCCGCATTTCCCTGGCAATGGTGCCAAAAATAGTCTGGTGGACAATGGCAGAATCCAAAAAGCGGTGGGCTTCTTCAATGGTAATTACCAATTGCCTGGGGCGATCGCCAACGTGTTTAGTTTGGAGAAATTTTTCTGCTTTTTTAACGTAAATGCTATGGATACGCCTGGTGATCATATTGGTGGCCAGCATATAGGAAAGCAAATTAGACTGGGAGCCAAATTCAATTACCACATGTTTGCCTGCTTCTAAACATTGCAACAGTTGGTCGATGTAATTATGGGTGCTGACTTGTTTGAGATATTTTAAATTTTCTAGTCGTTTTAACTTGCGTTGCAAAGACATGATGGAGCCGGGGTGCCCTTGTTTTTCTTCACAAAAAACCTTAATTTCTTCATTGCTCATCACCAGTAAACGGGAAATCCAACTAGAGCCAAACTCAGAAAATAAAATATTGGCATTGTCCAACGCCGCCTCTGACAAACCTAACTCAAAACCAACTAAACGAATATCTTCAATTTCAATTTGATCAAAACTTAAATAGAGTTCCTGGGCTCCCCTCACTCCCCGTCGCTTGGTGGACTCCGCATCGAGGGTAAAAATTTCCACTTCCCCCGGAAACAATTGCCGCAGACCCTTAACAGTGGAAACGGTTTTGCCTTCCCTCATCGCCTCCCAACCATACTCCGAGTGCATGTCAAACATCAAATTGACCGCCGCCTGTTTGTGGATAATGCCAGAAATTAATAATCTGGTTAAAAAAGATTTCCCTGTACCCGATTTGCCAAAAACTCCATTGCTCCGTTCCACAAAACGGTCTAAATCTAAACACACTGGCACCGCCATATCCAACGGTTCCCCAATGGCAAAATTGCGTCGAAACGGATCATCTTCCCAACCAAATACCAAACGAAAATCCCTTTCACTGGCTTCAAAAACCTGGCTGAAATGGGCCGGAATAGTTTTCACCGGCAGTAATTCCACGTCTGCATTACTATTAGCTTGATAGGAAGCCAAACCATTGCCATTACTCTGGCGATCGCCTTGACCGTTCATCTGTTCAACTGAACTTTCCCCATAACTCGAGTCCTTTTCTGACTCCGTTAACATTAACATGGGTGCTAATTCTAACGTGCCGTAGGTGCCACTGCCGGCCAATACATCAATTAAAAAATCATCGTTAATGTTAGGGGGATTAGCCAAAATCCTTGGATTTGCCGTTCCTAAAGAAACATCGGTGAGCAAACAAAAAAAGCGCGATCGCCTACCCTGAATAACTAAAAATTTCCCCACCCGCATTTCTTCCACGGAAACATCCGCATGGAGACGCACTTCCAAGCCTTTACTGAGGGAACCTTGGGTAACGGAGCCGAGGGCATGGTCTGACATAAATTCTGGGGCGGGTCAAAAATGGGGACAACGGTGGCGATCGGTTAATATTCAAACCTTGTGGTTAGTACTATTTTGTCATCCTACCACCTTAACCTCATCTATCTTGCGTAAGTCCTGACGAACTGATTATTGATTTACAGAGCTTTCGTCTCTTCATTGCTATGTAAATTTTTGCTAATCTTGAGATGCCATTGCTTCTATCATAGTCATTTTTCATAAACTAGACCTGAGAATTATTCATTCGGCTCTTGAGTTGCACCACATTCTTTACAATGGGGCAAATGTTGATAAGTAAGGGCATGACAGCTCACGCATTCAACATATTGATAATAACCACAGTGGGGACAATAGGAATCCTGGGGACGAATTCGCTTTGCACACTTTACACAACTGGATTTTTGAAATCGTTTAGCTGCTTGACTTTTAGAATTAAAAACAACCCTTTGGAAAAATTTGATAACTCCAAATCCCACTAAAGGAATAAGTAGAATATATAGGTAACTAATAGCAAAAATTAATCCACCAAAGACAGCTTGAACAAAATTTAAAATGAGGTCAAAAATAAGACCAAATTGTAGAAATTCAAAGACCTTTAAAATTAGCGGTATAAGAAAAATAACTAGCAGGTGCCAACTAATCAAAGCTACTAATCCATAGCCTTTTTTCACTGCAACGCTATGAACCCAAAGAGCAGTTAAAATTAGGGGGGTTAAAAAGAGAGCCTGGAAAAAAAAACGAATAGTGGGATACCAAAATACTGCATTGATATAACTCTGATTTAATTCCTCCCAGATATCTTTTTGATTAATAAATTTAAGGAAATTAATGCTTTCTGGCTTTGCCAAAATTTGCTGTTCTAAGCTAGCAATTTCTTGTTCAAGGCTAGCGATTTTAGCAATATTTTGATTTAATTGTTGCTTGGCTTTTTCTGGGGGAGTTTGATTAATTGAATTTTCTTTGCCTTGACCAGCAATTTTTTCTAATAGTGTCGAGTCATATTGGGAACGAATGGTATTATTAGATTCTTCAAGCTCATTAATTTGAGCTACGGTCTGGTTAATTTTGATAATAAAATTTTGATTGTCAGTGGTTTGAATTTTATCGTGATATTGGGCGTAGGTTAAACAAACTTGGCTAACTTGACCAAGATGGCCTCTTTCTGATTCTCTGAAACTCTTCTCTAAACTGTATTGATCAATAGGGTCAGTGGCAATAGCTTCGCGAATAATTTGAAGGTTTTTGTCAGAAATGGTTTGGCTTTGATAATTTTGCCAAGAAGCATGGCAAGGATAAGCTAAATTAGGGGCAAGATACCATTGGCCAATATCTTCTATTCCATTAAAAACATTGATAAGGATAAAAATATCAATAAGAATGATTACGATTAAGCTAACCTTGTTGAGAGGTTCATTCTTAACTGTTCTGGATTTATTCCAGAATTGATCAAATAGCCGACGAATGGAATTAAACATGGGGGTAATTAATTGTTACGTTAAGTTTTTAAATTAAACGTGGGAAGCCATGACCCAGTATCATGAATAAAAATCAGAATTGCCCCAGGGTTATTGCTAGGCAAAGTAAGGATAGGGATCTTCGCTTTTGCCCGGTTTCAATTGCCAAAACTAATTAGTTTATTAATTGTGCCATCTAATTTGTTATCCCCTACCATTCTGGCAAATAGCTTAACAATTTTTTTCAAATACTTGCTTTTTTTTAACTAGCTCCGAGAATTACTCCGGCGATCGCCATAATCTCATTAGCTAGAAAACTAGGAGTGCCTAACAACAGACTTACCCGGATGGAGTTACAGTTTTGTTAAGATTAGTTACAGGTTAATCCGGCAGGGAAAAGTTAATATTCTTGACGACATTGCAAGAACGGTCGAGTTAATGCCACATAACAAATTAAATGTAGTAGACAAAGAACAGAGTTAGGATACAAACCTTGAAATACCATCTACCATGGAGCACAAGCCAAACGAGTTTGTGAAACGAGCCATGAAAATCGATATCATTATTGTCTACATTCAGCGATATCGAAAGGGACATGAGGTTCATTTTGTCCCGCCGCTGACTGGTATCCATCTTGCTGCCCTGACCCCGGCAAAACATACTGTTCGAGTTATTCACCAACAGGTTGAAACCGTAAATCTAGACAGCGAAGCTGATGTAATTGTCCTCTCCTTCTTCAGTGGTTTTGCCCCGGAAGCATATCGCTTAGCAACGGAATATCGAAAACGGGGCAAGATAACAATCGCGGGTGGTCCTCATGTAACTTTTGCCCCAGAGGAAGCTCTGAGATTTGTGGATAGTATTGTCATCGGCGAAGGGGAGTCGGTCTGGGAGCAAATTTTCCAAGATATCGAACAGAACACTCTTCAGCAGCGATATATTGGTGAAGCAATTCCCCTCACAAATATCCCCACTCCCCGGTACGACCTGTTACCTCCGCAGTACTTCATTCGACGGGTTGTTCAAGCCACTAGAGGATGTCCATTTACCTGCTCATTCTGCACTGTACCCGTTCTCAATCCCGGCTTTCGTACTCGCCCTGTCGAGGCGGTGCTGAACGACATCCGATACAACAAATTCAAATGGTGGTGGCAACGAAAAACTGTCTGGTTTTGGGATGATAATTTGACGGCAAATAGACCCTATATCAAAGAACTTCTGCGCCAGATGATACCCCTGCGAAAGTGGTGGTTGACCCAAGCAAGTATGGATATTACCAAGGATGACGAGCTGTTAGATTTAATGCGAGACTCTGGTTGCATCGGAATTTTTTTCGGGATTGAGTCATTTGGCCAGGAATCCTTGGAGGATGCGGGAAAACGCCAAAACAAAGTCGCAGAATATCAAGGCAAAATCAAAAAATTGCATGACCGTGGCATTGGCGTGATGGCTGGTTTTATTTCCGGTTTGGATGGAGATACCCCAGAAAGCATCCGGGATATGGCCAACCAACTGGAGGAAATTGGTGTTGATGTGCCATTTTTGAGCATTCTTACTCCTTTTAAAGGCACGCGTTCATACTCAAAGATGATGGATACGGATCGGTTGCGTTCGGATTTGGGGTGGGAGTTTTACAATGGCTATAATGTCACATTCGTGCCCAGTAAAATGACCCCTGCAGAGCTTTTAAAAGCCCACCGAGATTTGTGGAGATCAGCCTTTAGCCTGCAAGCAATCTTTCGTCGGATTGGTAGATCCTTATTTACTTTGCGCGGGGGGGCAATGATGATGTGTAGCATCATGAATCTCTTCTACGGGCTAAAAGCTCTCACAAATAATGAACCGATTAGCTTTGAAGGAACGGATGAATATAAATCAATTCGGGAAACTATCGATTTGATTCCATACAGTCGCCAGAATTCACTAAGTTGATGAGCGCCAACATCTTTGCTGGTTACTAATGGAAAGCAAAGTCCACCCCGCTAAAACTTAGTTTTTTGTGGGGTCATTGGTCATGGCGATCGCCAAAAACTCTACTATGGGTCAACCCTTAACTGTTTTGATTAGCGACAAACCGATCAACCAGTTCAACATCAATAAATTGTCTTGATCAGCTCAGGGGCCAGCAGAATCCCTCCCAAAATAGAAGATGTTAATTGTCCTTGACCTCCTCCTTGAGTGTCAATTTTTGTTCGTTTTATCTATTTTTTTAGGGCACTTTTCGTCAAACCTATTTCCCTTGCTATTTGGCTTATAGGCTTTCCTGAATCTTCGACAATTTTTACTGTCTCCGATTTCTGTTCATCTGTAAATGTTCGTCTTCGTTTTTGGCTCATTTGGACATTCTCCTTGATTTTCGACTCTTTGGATTTGTCCACTTTTTTCAGTCAAGTTCAGTCCTCGTTAAGGGTAGGGAAATGAATTTGTGAAGAAAGAATTCCTTGACTAGGGCTAAAAATAGGTGGCGTTTGATAGACCGTTAATTGCGATAAAACTTGAATAACAGGTTGAATTGCACTCATTGTGATATTCCTCGTCTTTGGCAGAACTGTAGAGTTATCGGCCCATGGGGGAAAAGTTATTCAATGTACCTCAACAAAATTAATTTACTGGGCTGAAATCCTTACCCTATCAAAGCTTTGGACATTAATATTTCACTATTAATTTACTGGGCTGAAATCCTTACCCTATCAAAGCTTTGGACATTAATATTTCACTTATCTAGGGCTCATTCAATGGGAGAGAAAAAATATTTTACTGATTTTGCATAACTTTTTAGCCCCGCCCCCGATAACTATTTGACGGTGGATCAAATCCTGGACCCGAGGCGATCGCCTGTTGGAAGGAAAGTTGCAGATCGGGGATAGTTACCCCCTGTCGTCCTGCAAATAACATCGCTGCTAGTTCTTGGCCATAGGAGGCTTCACTGTGGCCAGAGTAAACAAACAGATCAAAACCTGGCGATCGGCGCAGAGTACGACTAAGTTGGCCATAGTCTGGCTGTAATAGTTCGGTAACTTGCACCCTCAAGCCCCTATTTTTAGTCAAATTAGCCAATATCTGGCGATCGGGTTCGAGGTCAATGCCATCACTGTTGCCAATCAGATGCAAAATTCGCAGTTCAGGGCATAGGTAACGGTGGAGCTTGGCGGTGAAATTAGTGGGATGGGTAACGGAAGTTGGGGCAGGAGTGAACGAGTATTGACAGGTATTAACCGCACAATGGATTTTTGGTGAGGCTGATTGCAGTAGGGGCCATTCCTGCCAGGGTAATTTAGCTAAAATCGCCGCTGTTTCTGGGCTGGTTTGATACAGAGATTGACCTATCTGCAAAATCAACAAAGTTTCCCCATCGGACTGGGAAAGACAGCGCAGTATTTCCTTTTCTAAATTTTGCCAAGCGGGTAGGGAAGAACTCAACCATTGCACCATGGCTTGGCGGAGGAGCTTTCTTTCCGTTCCCTGGCCTTGATACTGGTAACTGGTGGCAACGGCTTGGGTGCTAATGATCCTAATGCCCCGACGGCGATGGGCTTGCCCAGGGCGAGGACTGGTGATTTCCAAAGCCCAATCTTGGTACAGCTCCGCTAAGGGGGAAGTTATGGGGGGTAAAGTGCCGTAGAAATCCCTTTGCACCGTGGTGACCGAGGAACCATCTATCCGTTCCACATCCAACGCCACCGTAAAACCAGACTGAAAATCACCATTAATGACCTTGAGCAGAAGAAATTGCATTGCCATCAGATTTTTTTGCACCCTAAAGATGAATATCTTCCGTTACAGCTAATTCTCCCAGGGATACCCGAATGCGAAAATCACTGCCGGGGTCAATCTCTAGGCTCATTTTGAGGAGATTTTTTCCCCCTTGTTCTTCCTCTCCAACCCCAATACTGTCAATTAACTGGTCATCGGTGGTTAACAATGCCAATGCTAATCCTGCCGGTAAAGTTTGTGTTGATTGCAAAGGTTGCAACGTAATCAAACCGGCAATGGTATGGTCACCCCTAGGCATCAAAGAAACGGTTAACGTCAACGGGATTTGCCCTAAAGCCAGGTCATGGGCAATGGTTTTGGTAACACTATGCACCGCCTGGGGATGTTTGGCATCAATGCGGGCTAGGGTGCCAGCGGCTAACCAGCGGGTATCTTCATTGTTCGTGCCATCAATGATTTCCACCAATTTGGCGATCGCCTGGGGTTGATCATTTTCGGTGGCTAATTCCCCCAGAGTAATAATTAATCTTTGCTTGGTAGCCTCATCCTTGGCTCCCTGAAATTTGTCGATAATGCGCTCCACTGTGCCCAAGCTACGGACAGGAATTAACTGGGGTACCCATTGCTCCGTTCCCAACTGCCAAGTGGTAGTGGTAACCCGTTCCACCCAAGTTTGAATCACGTCTGTCACCCGATTAACGGCATTTTGCACTACTTCCACTGGGGCGAGAACCATTGAAGCTTGTTCCGCAGTGGCAATAACCCGGAATAGTCCTTCTATGGGTTGTAACTGTTGTTTAGGCACTATTTCCGCAGTAAAAGATTCTAAAAAACCGAATATTTCCCCTTGGCGCAGGTCTTCACTAATTTCCACCACCGCATAGCCTAATCTGTCCTGCCAACTTTCCGCCCCAAAATAAATTTCCTCTTCTTGGTGACCAATGCCCCGACATTCCAAACGACCGAGATTAGGTAGGTAAAGATCAGCCACTGTTTCCCCTAAATGGATTGGTGGTTGACGGCTATAACTTTCCCCCTCGTCATAATCAATGCCGTAGATCTCCAACCAATGGGCGATCGCCCTAACGGCCAAAAGGTTTTTAATGAGCCGTTGAAGTTTTTCTCCCTGGCAACCAGATTGGAGGGCAATGGTTTTCACCCATTGATGATCCGCTGAAGTTAGGGGAATTTTCAAATTATTATCGATGGCAACCATAAATATTTCCTAAAAGTAATTAATAGCGAATACAAATACTACAAAAGTGATTTAATCTTCTACAATTAGTTATCGGCTCTGGCTCAAATTTTTATGCACAAATTGCAAAATATGGGGCAGTAGCTGAAATTCGTAAAACCGCTCCAGTTCCCCCGGCTCCACTCCTAACGATTGCGCCACTTGGGTTAGTCCCTGCCTCGGCTTTCGGATGGTCAACAGTAGCTCCTGCAACAGCCTTTGCCCTGTAATCCCTGGTTTTTGAGCCAAGCGAAGTTCCCTTAAAGTTGACTCCGTTTCTATCCATTCCTGCAATTGTTGTTCAAATTGGTTTTGCCTCAATTCTTTCTTTCCCAACAGTCCCCGCAGATGCTCACAGGGATTAATGGGGGTATCGGGTTGGATAAAGTCATAATTGCTTTCCATAAAGGCGATTAACCTACCGCGGCACTGACGCTCGTAGAAACTGCTCAAAGTGGCGATCGCCACCCCATATTCTTTTGCCAACTGATTCCACTCCACTTCCTCGATAAAACGCTTTTGCAGTAATAATTGCGCTGTTATTGTTGGCTGGTTTTTAACCGTCACCCCAACTAATTCCTCCTCTAATTGCAACCAGTCTTCTATGCCCCGACGCATAATGTCAGCGTCTTGTCCGTAGGAAGGGGAGGTTATCATGGCCAGCAGATCTTCCCGATCATCCTCGGATGTACTGGATTGGACTTGTTGCCGTTGTTGATATTGCTTTTCCCGTTGGGTCTTGAACTCATTTTTGAGCCGGAAGTTTAACCAAGTAGCTACCTGGGCTTGCTGGGCGTTGTAGTCCCGATAACGACGATAGAAATATTCCAGGGTCTTCAACCACGCTTCAGCGTAGGCATCCTGGTACTGCTCTTCGTAATTACGCCATAGTTTTTCCGATGCTTCCAGTATTCCCATAGCCTGGGCGAGTATTTCCCTTTCACACAGGGTTTTTTGGATAGGGTCAAGGCCATCCCCGGACAATTTTTTCGCCTGTTCAATGAGGAGTTGGAGTTGCAGGTTTACATCATCCCCAGCAATGCGGACTACTTCGCTGAATATTTGTCTCAGAATTTGCTTCCGCTTAGCACTAACAGGAGATAACTGTCCCAACCTCTGGCGATAATAGTCGAGGGAACAATGATCTTTTTCCATGGCTACATCCCCAGATATTACCGTTGCAATTCAAAACTGCTATTTTACTTTGTTGGCGATCATTTCTTTTTGGGGTGATATACCAAAACTTGCTATACGACATCCGATACAACAAATTCAAGTGGTGGTGGCAACGAAAGACCGTCTGGTTCTGGGATGATAATCTAACCGCAAATAGAAACTATATCAAAGAACTTCTACGCCAGATGATATCTCTGTGAAAGTGGTGGTTTATCATGCTCCCTGTTATACTACAGAGGAAGATATTACTTAATCTTTACTTTATTTACTAAAGTGATCTTTTAGGCATTTAAGTCTAAAAGGTCGTTGTCAAAAGTTTCCTTAGTCAGGGATAGTAAAGGCTCTGAGAGGAAAGATTCAGATAGTTCTGGAGATGATAGAGTTGAGACTTTATAAGCAGATTTTAAATGCTTCTCACTCACTGTTCAGTCCCTATCATTATCATCAAGCTTTACAAAACGCTGTTTTGGCAAGTCAACATTTTGAAGAGGTTAGAGCCATGACGGTTTTATCTTTATTCTATTTGTACTATTCTACGCCATTTTTGAGCCTAGTGCATGGTGATTCAAGTTCTGAAAAAGCAGCTTGGCTCAGTTGTGTTAATACTAACCAAGAAAAGATGCAAAAATAGGCGGAACACGCCCCAATGAATTACTTGCACAAATATCATCTAGTTGAAGCAGAAAAAGCGCGGGTCTTAGGGCAATTCTTTGAGGCTGAAGAGTTTTATGAGCGAGCGATCGCAGGTGCTGCTGAAAATGAGTTTATTCAAGAAGAAGCATTGGCTTATGAATTAGCGGCTAAACATTATCTAGCGCGAGGTCGAGAAAAAATTGCTCGAACTTATATGAAAGAAGCGCACTATTGCTACGATCGCTGGGGCGCAAAAGCTAAAGTTAAAGACTTAGAAAAACGGTATCCACAATTACTCAATTCCAACTTGATTCGGCAATCAACTTTGACTGAGGGAATGATCAGTCATTCGACCGCCGTGATGAAAGCGGCTCAAGCCCTCTCAGAAATTATCCATCTTGATCAATTGATTGCCAGGTTACTGTTGATGGCTCAGGCAGCAATTTCACTAGAAAATGCTCGGCTGTATGAACGGCTAGCAAACTATGCCAAAACACTGGAAAGGAAACTAGAAGAGCAAACTCAAGCATTACAGCAGGAGATCATCAATCGCGAACGAACAGAAGACGCATTACGACAAAGTGAAGCGAATTATCGCAATCTGCTACAAACCGCGAATTCAATCATCATTCGCTATGATCCGCAAGGACGGATTCACTACATCAACGATTATGGGGTAAAACTCCTCGGCTACAAAGAACATCAAATCTTAGGACGAACCTTATTTGAAACCATCATTCCGGACATCGAAATCTCTGGGCGTGATGTCAAACCTATGGTTCACAATTTACTTCGCAACCCTCAATCGTACCCGCAAGGTGAGGGTGAAAACCTGTGTCGAGACGGTCGGCGCGTTTGGGTTGCCTGGTCGAATCAAGCTATTTTCAACGATCGGGGAGAGGTGGTTGAAATCTTATCGGTGGGCAATGACACCACTCAGCGTAGACAAGCAGAAGAGGCATTACAACGTAGTGAAGCTAAGTTCCGCAACATCTTTGCAAATTCGCAGGTTGGTATCTACCGTAGCCGTATCGGTGATGGCTTAATTCTCGATGCCAATCAACGCTTTGCCGATCTGTTTGGCTTTGATTCACCCCAAGAGATGATTGGGATTGAACACACTACAGGCTATTGGGTCAATCTCAGCGATCGCCAACAAGGCATTGAGGTGATAAAGCGGGATGGGGAAGTGCGAAATTATGAAGCACAGATGCGAAAACGAGATGGGACAGTGTTTTGGGGACTTTTCTCTTCTTATCTGAATGCAGCCGATGACTACATCGAAGGGGTGATTGCAGATATTAGCGATCGCAAACAGGCAGAAGTCGCGTTGCAAGCCTCTGAAGCGGAACTGCGGGCGCTCTTTTCAGCCATTCCCGATCCGCTATGTATCATCAATGCTGAAGGGCGATTGCTCTGCACAATCAAAGGAACTTCATCTTATGGAGAGGAGTGTACTGGCAAAACGCTGCATCAACTTTTTGCCAAAGAACAAGCTGATGAATTTCTGGATTACATTCAGCAGTCGGTGAGAACTCAACAAGTCCTCACCGTTGAATACAGTGATTGGATCGCTGGACGAGAAGTTTGGTTTTCGGCTCGCATTGCCCCGATTCGACATGAGCAGGTGATTTGGCTGGCGCGAGATATTACGGCGCAAAAGCAAGCAGAAGCCGCCTCGATTTTAGAAGAGCGCAACCGCATGGCACGCGAGATTCACGACACACTGGCTCAGGCGTTTACAGGCATTCTGGCTCAGGTGGGAGCGGCAAAGCAGGTGCTAACGGATGATGTAGAAGCATCTCAGGCACATCTAGATCTAATCAAAGAATTGGCGCGAACTGGACTGACTGAAGCGCGGCGATCGGTAGTAGCGCTCCGCCCTCAGCTTTTGGAGGGGGGCAGTTTACAAAGCGCTCTCCATCATCTCGTCGCTCAAATCAGAACTGCCGCAATGGATACCACTTTGTATTGTGAGGTCAAGGGGACAGCCTATGCTCTATCAACTGAAGTCGAAAGTAACCTACTGCGGATTGGGCAGGAATCGTTAACTAATGCAATTAAACACGCCAATGCTGACGAAATCCGAGTGCAGCTAGTCTACGATTGTGATCGATTCTGCTTGCGCGTGAAAGATAATGGACAGGGATTTGGAGTTGGTAGTATTCCAGCCTCTGAGGGCTTTGGCTTACTCGGCATGAGCGAGCGAGCAGAGCGCATCGGCGCACAACTAACCATTAGGAGTCAACCTGGACAGGGAACAGAGATTATTGTCACCGTCATTCGGGAGTAAAATCACGATGAGCCAAGCCACGACTATTCGGGTTTTGATTGCGGACGACCATGCTATTTTTCGGCAAGGATTAGCCACGATTATTAACCGTGACCCAGATATGCAGGTGATTGCCCAAGCCGAAAATGGGGAACAAGCAATCGCGCTATTTGAGGAACACCAACCAGATGTAACGCTAATGGATCTGCGAATGCCTGAAGTGGAAGGAGTTGCTGCTATCAGTGCAATTTGTGCGATCGTTAAATTTGCTCGAATTATTGTCCTGACCACGTATGATAGTGACGAAGATATTTATCGGGGATTGCAGGCAGGAGCAAAAGGATATCTGTTGAAAGAAACTGAACCTGACGAGCTTCTGAATGCGATTCGCACCGTTCATCGGGGTCAGAAGTATATTCCGCCCGATGTAGGAGCAAAGTTAGTTCAACGTCTCAGCAATCCGGAACTGAGTGAAAGAGAACTAGAAGTACTCGGCTCACTGGCGCAGGGCATGAGTAATGCCGATATTGCGACCGCTTTAAGTATCGGTGAAGGTACTGTTAAATCCCATGTCAATCGGATTTTGAATAAGTTGGATGTCGGCGATCGCACCCAAGCTGTGATTGTTGCCGTTAAACGCGGCATTGTCAGTTTGTAAGGTGTACTTTCGATCAGACTAGGATTCTAACTTAAGTTATAACCAGCCTTTTACTCTACGATGGCATGGTTGCTCCATCAATTTATACTATAAAAATTTTAACTTGCTGTAGAAGACGGTTTGAAGGCGATTGCCTATATTGAATTTATGCAAATAGAGACGCAGTCAAGTAATCGAGCAAGTTAATTGCAAGGTTTCATGTCTGATATAGATGTAGAAAAATGAGCAAAGATCGCAACCACGGTTCCTTACTTGTACCACCTTCAACCCAAGATTGGATGCAAGGTGTGCTGAGTGCCAAGGTCGTACTGGTGATGTATGGAGATTACCAAGACTCCAGAAGTGCGGATGTTTACAAGCTGATTAAAGTCATCAAACGAGAGCTTAGTGCTTCTTTTGGAGAGGATTATTCATGCTTTATCTTCCGTCATTTTCCGCAAGTACAGATCCATCCTCATGCTCAACGAGCCGCCCAAGCTGCCGAAGCCGCTGCTGCCCAAGGACAGTTTTGGTTAATGAATGATACCTTATTTGACCATCAACAAAGGTTGGAGAATGGTTATCTTGTCGAGTACGCCAATGATTTAGGACTTGATATTCCTCAATTTCTCAAAGAGTTGGCTAAACAAGTGCACGTTGATCGCATCAAGAAAGATATTGAAGGCGGTTTACAAAGTGGAGTGATGGCTGTTCCAGCACTTTTTGTTAATGGAATTCTCTATCGCGATTGCTGGAATATTAAACAGTTGATCGCAACCATTATTGCTTCAAGTTACTAGTCTCCCCAATCTTTGCCTCCAATTCATACTTAGGAAATTCCAATGCCTTACGTTACTGTTGGTCAAGAAAATTCTGCAACCATTGATATCTATTACGAAGATCTTGGGGCCGGTCAACCCATTGTTCTGATTCATGGATTTCCCCTCAACGGCGATTCCTGGGAAAAGCAGGTCTTGGTGCTCCTAAATGCAGGGTATCGAGTGATTACCTACGATCGCCGAGGATTTGGTGCTTCCAGTCAGCCCTCATCTGGCTATGACTACGATACCTTCGCCGCCGATTTGCATACACTCATGACCAAGCTTGACTTGCAAAATACTGTGCTGGTCGGTTTTTCAATGGGAACAGGTGAAGTCACACGTTATCTTGGCAAATACGGCTCAGAGCGGGTGCAGAAAGCTGTGTTGATGGCTCCAGTACCGCCCTTTCTGTTAAAAACAAACGACAATCCTGAAGGCGTTGACCAAAGCGTTTTCGATGGCATTATGAAAGCGATTGTTGACGATCGTCCAGCTTATTTCTCTGCCTTTTTCAAAGAGTTCTTCAATGTTGATGTGCTGCTGGGTGAGCGCATCAGCAATGAAGCAATTCAAGCCAGTTGGAATGTAGCAGCAGGGGCTTCTGCTAAAGGGACTTTGGACTGTGTACCATCCTGGCTCACCGATTTTCGTGATGATCTGCCCCGCATTGACGTGCCGACTCTGATTATCCATGGCGATGCAGATCGCATTTTGCCCCTGGAGTCCACCGCTGCAAGACTGCCAAAGCGGATTAAAAACAGTCAGCTTGAGATTATCCCTGGCGGACCGCACGCCATCAACTGGACTCATGCTGATCAGGTAAATCCCCTGTTATTGAACTTTCTTCAGTAGGAATAATCAACTACTACATTTCTGACTTACGGGAGAACTCTGTGATTCATCCATTGAATCAGGCTCACGTTAGTCTAGATGGAGTTTTGTAAATCAACAAGTTGAGTTCTGAGGACAAAAATGTTGGCGGTGCAATCGCATCTTTACTTACTGAAGATAATTGCTGAGTAAATGCTCAGAGAATTTAAGTCTTTAGCGGCATATTTCTTTAATTCACCCTCACTAAAACACAAGGAAAACTCACCATGTTAAATATAGAAAATAAAGTAATTGTCATCACTGGAGCCAGTAGCGGTATTGGTGAAGCCACCGCGAAACTGCTCGCCCAAAATGGTGCAAAAGTTGTTTTGGGGGGACGGCGGATAGACAAGCTAGAGAAGCTAATTAAACAGATTCATGCATCTGGTGGGACAGCAGAATTTAAAACGGTTGATGTCACCGATCGCCACGATGTAAAAGCATTTGTTGAGTTCGCCAACGACAAATTTGGCCGTGTCGATGTCATCTTTAACAATGCTGGCGTGATGCCCCTGTCGCCGATGAATGCCCTGAAAGTCGAGGAATGGGACAACATGATTAATGTGAATATTCGTGGCGTGCTTAATGGCATTGCAGCGGGCTTGCCAATTATGGAAGCGCAAGGGGGCGGGCAAATCATCAATACTGCCTCCATTGGTGCCCATGTGGTAGTGCCCACTGCAGCAGTTTACTGTGCAACCAAGTATGCGGTTTGGGCAATTTCTGAAGGACTGCGGCAGGAATCACAAAACATCCGCGTCACCACCATCTCTCCGGGAGTCGTTGCCACTGAACTTGGCTCTGATATCACCGATGAGTCATCCAAAGGCTTGTTAGAAGAACTTCGCAAAACCGCCCTTACCTCAGAGGCGATCGCCAGAGCCGTTTTATACGCTGTTTCCCAGCCGGACGATGTTGACGTCAATGAAATCATAGTCCGACCGACGGCCAGTACGTTTTGAAGAGAATCAATCAAAGCATAGGAGCGTTATCACCAACACAAAGGACATTGTTGTAATGAAACCATTTCATCTTTTAGCTGTTATGGCGCTTATTCTCACGGTAGGCTGTAACGCTGTCGGACAAACTTCTGTTCACAATGAAACATCAGCACCAAGTAAAAAGAGCGAAGTTGCACTGGTTACAGAGGGTTCACGCGGGTTAGGAGCGGCGATCGCCACTGCCGAGATCTTCTGCTGTTATCGTTCCCGTTGTTTTCAACTTGCTTACAATCCCGACGATGGTAGTTGCTGGCATGAGCTAATAGGATAGATCATCTGGAGATTAAACCAATGGCAATTCTGAAACAATTAGGGATTTTATTTGGATTGGGCATTGTGGGAATTGTGATGTTCACGATCACATCTATTCCTTTAGTCGAGCAACAGTTAGCGAAACTGTCTCCAGAAATACTGGAAAAAGTGCCGCCATTGTGGATTTTAATGCTTCTGCAAGGAATACAGTATTCAATTCTGCTGACAATCAGCATTCTGATCGGAATTGGCTGTGCCTATCGTGTTGGATTAAGCTCCCATTTGATTGATCATTGGGTGTTTCATACTGCTAAGTCTCCATCTTTTGCTGTTGAGATGAAGTGGAGTCTGGGTATCGGTGCAGTGGCGGCCATTGTTATCTTGTTGCTTGATCGGTTGATGCAACCTGCCCTACCTGAAACGCTACGGGCAGCAAATAATACAGAACCAAATTGGTTGAATTTGCTCACAGCAATGTTCTATGGTGGCATCACTGAGGAAATTCTGATGCGCTGGGGCTTAATGTCGCTGCTTGTTTGGATAGCGTGGAAAGCCTTCAAACAAGGCACTACATTGCCCAGTCAAGGAATTTACCAGGGCGCGATCGTTCTAGCTGCGTTGGTATTTGGACTACTACACTTGCCCGCGACTGCCGCGATCGTTCCCCTCACTCCACTTGTGATTATTCGGGCGTTGTTACTGAATGGGATTGTGGGAATCGCGTTTGGCTGGCTCTTTTGGCAATATTCGCTAGAGGCTGCAATGTTAGCCCATATCAGCTTTCATGTTTTTACCCCTATTCTTAGCGGTTTACTGGCAAGGTTGGCTTAAGTTCTGAAATAGATCTCATAGAGCTATCACTGCCCACAAAGCTTTACCGTGAAAGGTTTTACAAAGAAAAGCTTTAAAGATGGTGAGCGATGCCCACTACTTGAATTGATGCTCAACTCTACAGTTTTAAGATGGCGAATCAAATGATTCAATACAAAGATTTTGCGCCTCGGATCACTGAACGGGGACCCTTCGGCGGACCTTCCGAGTATGAATCTTTCTTGGAGGTTGTTAGGGAGGTCAATCAGTGGATTGCAAGTACGAGTATAAGGATAATCAACGCTGAAACTATTGTTCTACCAGATAGCTTGAAAAGCACAAGTGATGGTGTCTACGGCGTGACGGTCAGTAATGGAGTTTATCCAGTGATGATTAGCCAGGGCGTTACAGTCAACTACTTTCAATGTGTGCGTGTGTGGTACAGAGAATGAGCTTCACCGGAGAACAAATAATGAAACGATTCACTCACTTTCCTGTACCTCGCACTGGAAGTCTGTCTGACAGCGATCGCGCTTGGATACCTAAATCTGCCTTCGGGTCTTCAAACCAGCCTATTCATCGTCGTTAATCCTGATCCCATTGCGACTGACTTTATCCAATAGCAATATTCCTGTACGAAACGTTAATTTGAGTCTTTAAGTCTTCATTTTTTAGTCAAAATTTACTACAACACCCCATCAGGAGGTTTCCAATGAACCGGAAGATTTTAGTAACTGGTGCAACCGGGAGCAACGGTACGGAGATTGTCAAGCGACTCGCAGCAAAGAACGTGCAAGTCCGCGCCATGGTTCGTGACTTTGATCGAGCAAAGAAGATTGCATTCCCGAATGTTGAAGTGGTGGAGGGGAACTTTGATCGCCCTGAGACGCTGTTGGAGGCGCTGGCTGAAGTAGACCGTGCCTTTCTCTTAACGAACTCTACAGAACGCGCAGAAGCCCAACAACTCGCGTTTGTTGATGCCGCTCGTCAGAATGGTGTCAAGCATATCGTTAAACTATCGCAATTTGCAGCCGATGCCCATTCGCCCGTGCGCTTTTTGCGTTACCATGCCGCAGTCGAAGCGGCAATTCAAGGATCAGGAATGACGTACACGTTTCTGCGTCCCAACCTCTTTATGCAGGGCTTATTAAACTTTCAATCGACAATCACGAGCCAAAACGCCTTTTATGCGGCGATCAGTGATGCAAAAGTCAGCGTGGTAGATGTGCGCGATATTGCGGACGTTGCAGTAGTTGCCCTAACAGAAACAGAACATGAGGGAAAGATTTACAACCTCACCGGACCACAGGCATTGACTCATGCTGAGATGGCAGAACAACTCTCGGCTGCGCTCAATCGTCAGATTGCATTTGTCGATATTCCTTCTGAAGTAATGCGCGATCAACTGCTCAACATTGGGATGCCACCTTGGCAAGCAGACGGCGTGATTGAGGATTATGCGCACTACCGACGCAATGAGGCTGCAGCAGTTTCGTCTGGTATACAGGACGCAATTGGTAAAGAGCCGCGCAGTTTTAATACATTCGCCTGTGACTACGCAGCAATGTTTGGCTAGACGAAGCCCAATCAGCCTAGGCCGAATAGTACAGATATAGAGTTGAAGTGCAACTCTGGGGTAAACATTATGATGGTGCAGCATGAAAAACAAGATGAAACAGGACAGTTGGCGATCGCGCCGCGCCTATGGCTCTGGTGGACATTGGCTACTACAATTGCAGGGGCGAAGGAGAAAAGCATTGCGCTGCAAACAGAAGATGCGATTGCTACATCCTCTAGTCAGTCGCCCTAGCGCCAAACCTAAGGATTTAGAAGCCCCTATCGATCATCGTACTGAACAGAGAAAAACCATGAATAAGCCTGAGTTTTTTGTTACCCCCGGCTATGGGGAATACATGCTGAATGAATTGCATTACTCGCAAGCAGTAAAAATTGGCGATCGTGTGGAGACATCAGGTCAAGGTGGTTGGGATGACAACCTGCAAATTCCCGAGTTGCTCGCAGATGAGATTGCCCAGGCATTTCAAAATATAGAGCGAACCCTGGCGGCTGCCGGGGCAGGTTGGGAGCACGTTGTCCATGTCAATTCTTATCATGTTGGTGGGTTGCCCCCAGAGGTGAACGATGTGATGGTCAGGCTATATCGCCATTACATGCCTAACCATGCCCCAATTTGGACACAGGTAGGAGTTGCAGCACTAGGGCTGCCGACAATGCGGATTGAGATCCGGGTTACCGCAATTGTCCCATGAGTTTTGCGTGGGCGGCGCTGTCGCTAGTGCTGCTACCTACACGTAGAACAAAAACTTTTACCGCAGCAACATGGCATTATGAATCATCGTTTCCTTTTACTTGTTTCTTTGGTCGTGGGTAGCGCAGAAATGCTGCTTACTTCACCTGTCTCAGCAGAGCTTAGTAATAGACTACATACTCCACAGATTGCGCAGCGACCGAAGATAAGTAATTCGACCACCTTAGATAATAGGTCTTTGGGCAGTGTAGAAAGGCAAGAGCGATCGGATTGGGCCAGTTTCTTCGATGGCGCTGAGGCTCAAGGAACCATTGTGGTATTAGATCAGCGCGGAGGTGCTCATCAGTTGTGGGTCTACAACCAGGAACGGGCTGACAGAGCCTATTCTCCAGCATCAACGTTTAAGATTCCGCATTCTCTCTTTGCGCTTGATGCCGGGGTTGTTCGTGATGAATTTCAAGTTTTTGAGTGGGATGGAGTGGAGAGGAACTTCGCTCCCCACAATCAAGATCAAACCTTACGCTCAGCAATGCGAAATTCAGCCGTTTGGGTTTACGAAATTTTTGCTGCCGAAATCGGTGAAGCGAAAGCAAGAGAATATCTGACGCAAATTGACTACGGGAATGTAGACTCAAGTACTAGCAAAGGTGCTTATTGGATTGATGGAGCATTAACAATCTCGGCACAAGAGCAAATTCATTTTTTACAAAAGCTGTATCAGAATGAACTCCCTTTTAGGATTGAGCACCAACGATTAGTCAAGGATATTATAATCGTTGAAGCAGGGCGAAATTGGATCCTACGGGCTAAAACTGGCTGGGAAGGGCGCTGGGGCTGGTGGGTAGGGTGGGTCGAATGGCCCACAGGTCCTGTATTCTTTGCTCTCAATATAGATACGCCAAACCGATTGGACGACCTCTATAAAAGAGAGGCAATTACACGCGATATCTTGCAATCCATTGATGCATTGCCTGCGGAAGAAGATCGGAAATAGCTTAAGTGCCAGAATTGAATACTCCATCTACAAAAGAAATAGGCATTGATGCCCCGATAGATGCTAAAGGTTTGCTGTTTACTGATGTAGCAAACTTTTTGAGTTACTGGGCTGCTGTCGGCGTTCTTGCAAAGCCTTGTCAATTAATTTTGCGACCAGCCAGGAGACAGACCGTTCATCTGTCTGTGCCCATTCCTCCAGTTCTCGTTTACGCTCAGCAGGAATGTAAGCAACCACTCGCTCTAAATCCGTTTTGCCCCCCATCTTAAGTCTCACTTTTGCTTTACCTGTTTCTAAGATACCAATAATGGCCCGGCTCGTATCATGCTAGGCTATGCTGTGCTAGCATGAACCAGCATGATAGGACGAGGCTTTAATCTGTGAACCATCAAAATTTGCTTTCAATCACTAGAAATCTTGTGCATCCCCCAATTAGCTCAGGGCTTGTCTTACTTTCGGCTAGAGAATTGGACAAGATGCGGCGGGTGGGACAGCTTGCGGCGAATCTCCTCAATCATCTTGAGTCAATGGTGCAGCCTGGAGTAAGTACACAAGCTTTAAATGATGAGGCGACGCGTTGGATGGAAGATCATGGGGCAATCAGCGCCACCCTTGGCTACGCACCTCCTGGTTATCCCCCTTTCACGGGGGCAATTTGCACCAGCATTAATGAAGTGGTTTGTCATGGAATACCGAACCCAAAGCAAATCCTCAAGGACGGGGATATTATCAATATCGATGTGACCCTCAGGTTGGCAGGCTACCACGGCGACACTTCGAGAACATTTCTAGTGGGTTCGGTATCCGCAACTGCCCGAAAATTAGTTGAAGCGACTCAAGAATCGATGATGCGAGGGATTGCTGAAATCAAGCCTGGGGCAAGAATTGGTGATATTGGTGCGGCAATTCAAGCATATGCCGAGGCAAGTGGATTCTCAGTGGTTCGAGATATGGTTGGGCATGGCATTGGCAGGCAGATGCATACAGAACTTCAAATTCCTCACTATGGCAAACGAGGCAGTGGGTTGAAGCTGCGTCCAGGAATGGTTTTTACGGTTGAACCGATGCTAAACGAAGGGACTTATGAGCTTACATTTCTTGCGGATGGTTGGACTGTAATTACGAAGGACAAAAAACTCTCTGCTCAGTTTGAACACACTGTTGTTGTGACTGAGGAAGGTGTAGAAATTTTAACTCTTGCCTAAATTTCAAGCCGCAATGCCTTTTACGTTTCAAGTAGATGACAAATTGGTACATCGTCTTCTGGGGAAAACGGCGGTAAACCCTTACCCGATAGTCCAACATCCGAAAACCCATGGTGGGCTCAGGCTCCGTTTGAAATTCCAGATGCAACACCAAGTCTTCCGATTGCTCCAAAATTAGGGAGTCAGCCCAAATTGGTTCCAGGGATAATTCCGTCGGACTAAGCTTAGTCAATTTGATTGGTCGTCCCAGCAACCAGGCGGCATAGTCTTCGGAAAAGGATTCGGCGAGGAATTTGCACAGATTGTCAAACATACCCAAATTCTAAGGGCGATCGCCATAACCATGTTTTGAGAGTCTCACAACTTTAGGGGTATGGTAAAAGGGACTATTGAGACATAAAAAGAGACGGGGTTGGGGAGTAGTCTCGGAAAGTGTACTTTCTAAGACCAACGGGCATAGTCATAGTGAGCAAGAATTTTTTGGTCTTTAGTCAGCAGTAAACTGTCAGTCAACGCAGACTGGGCTGTAATCAGACGGTCAAAAGGATCCCTTGTCCAGTCCAGTGTTAATGCTTGGTAAACAACTTGGTCGAAGTTCTTGGTACAGCTACATAAGCCAATATTATTCTCCAGAGTGGTGAGAATAGCTTCTGGCGATGCAGTAATTCTTTCAATCTCAAGAAGATATTTGAGCTCTAGTCGTACTATGGGAGAGAAGGTTAGGTCGTTACTGTTAATCAGTGATTTGGCCAGGGAAGAAAACTTTTCCGTTAAACCACAGTAGAGCCAAACAACAATGTGGGTGTCAAGGTAAATCGAGCTCAATCTCTCCCTCCCAATCAATGGTGACCAACTCTTCCGGGTCGCCAATGATAACCCCTGGACGATGTACTAAGTTCTTGAACTTATCCGGCTCCTCCACTGGCAGTATTCGTAGGCGTTTACCCCCCCGATTAATTTCCAGCGGTATGCCGGTTGCCAGCACCTCATCTAGCAGGTTGTAAAGATTACCCCTCAGCTCCGTTGGCGTAATTTGTTTCATCCTATTCTGTTCAATGTACGTTCAAAATTAGTCTAACGTACATCAAAGCAAGATACTTTCCCTCAAAAGTCTATTTTCGCCCAGCCGCAGTCATCAGATGTTGCCATATTTTGGTGAAATCTACTATAATTGAGTCAGTCCTCGGGGAGAGGATGTTTACCATCCAGGGAGTCTGGTATGCAAACTAAATATCAATACGGGATCTACATTGGTCGGTTCCAGCCTTTTCATCTCGGTCATTTACGCACCCTTAATCTTGCGCTAGAAAAGGCTGAGCAAGTCATTATCATTTTAGGTAGTCATCGGGTGGCCGCGGATACCCGCAACCCCTGGCGATCGCCAGAACGGATGGCGATGATTGAGGCTTGTTTAAGCCCCCAAATACTGAAAAGGGTGCATTTTTTGACGGTGCGGGATTGGCTTTACAGCGATAATTTGTGGTTGGCAGCGGTGCAGCAACAGGTTTTGAAAATTACTGGGGGTAGCAATTCCGTTGTTGTTTTGGGCCATCGCAAAGATGCTTCTTCCTATTACTTGAATTTGTTTCCCCAATGGGATTACTTGGAAACGGGCCATTATCCAGATTTCAGTTCTACCGCTATTCGTGGGGCTTATTTTGAGGGTAAGGAAGGGGATTATCTCGATAAAGTGCCCCCGGCGATCGCCGACTATTTACAAACTTTTCAAAAGAGTGAGCGGTACATTGCTCTTTGTGATGAGTATCAATTTTTGCAGGCTTATAAACAGGCCTGGGCCACGGCTCCCTATGCTCCGACTTTTATAACCACGGATGCCGTGGTGGTGCAAGCGGGTCATGTGCTGATGGTACGTCGTCAAGCCAAACCAGGTTTGGGACTAATTGCTTTACCCGGGGGTTTTATTAAGCAAAATGAAACTCTGGTGGAGGGAATGTTGCGGGAGTTGAAGGAGGAAACCCGTCTCAAGGTGCCTCTGCCGGTTTTGCGGGGTTCCATTGTGGACAGCCACGTTTTTGATGCCCCTGGGCGCTCCCTACGGGGAAGGACTATCACCCACGCGTACTTCATCCAATTGCCGGGGGGCGAATTGCCAGCCGTAAAAGGGGGCGATGATGCCCAAAAAGCTTGGTGGATGTCCTTAGCGGATCTCTATGCCCAGGAAGAACAAATTTACGAAGATCACTTCCAGATTATTCAGCATTTTGTCAGCAAAGTTTAGCCCCATCCTGTTGATTTAACTACCATGAATACTAATCTCATTCTGGATGTGGACTCCTATAAAGTGAGCCACTGGTTGCAGTATCCTCCTGACACAACGGCAATGTATTCCTATGTGGAAAGTCGTGGGGGAAGGTATCCTGTCACTGTCTTTTTTGGTCTCCAATACATTTTAAAGCGGTATCTGACTCAATCCATTGAACCCTGGATGGTGGAGGAAGCTAATCGCCTTTTGACAGCCCATGGCTTACCTTTCAACTATGGCGGTTGGCGATACATTGCGGAGGATTTGCAGGGTCGTTTACCTGTACGTATTAAGGCGGTTCCAGAGGGCTCGGTCATCCCGGTTCATAATGTTTTGATGACAGTGGAATCCACGGACCCAAAGGTTTTTTGGTTAGTTTCCTGGTTAGAAACTTTGTTGATGCGGGTTTGGTATCCCATTACGGTGGCAACCCAGAGTTGGCATTTAAAACAACGCATCTATCAATCCCTATGCCGTACTGCGGATGATCCTGATGGTGAAATCAATTTTAAACTCCACGATTTTGGGGCCCGGGGGGTTTCTAGTGGTGAATCGTCCGGCATTGGCGGACTGGCTCACTTAGTTAATTTCCAAGGTTCTGACACAGTAAAGGCCCTGGTGTATGGGCAGCAATATTACAACTGCCCCATGGCGGCCTATTCGATTCCCGCCGCAGAACATTCCACCATTACAGCTTGGGGAAGGGAAGGGGAAGTTTTGGCCTATGAAAATATGTTGACCCAGTTTGCCAAGCCAGGGTCGGTGTTGGCGGTGGTTTCCGATTCCTATGATCTCTGGAATGCCATTGACCATCTCTGGGGCGATCACCTAAGGGCACAGGTGCTTGATTCGGGGGCTACGGTGGTTATCCGTCCGGATTCAGGTGACCCGGTGGCCATTGTGGCCCAAACTTTGGAACGGTTGGAGGCTTGTTTTGGCAGCACCCTCAACAGTAAGGGCTTTCGAGTTCTAAATGCTGTGCGGGTTATCCAAGGGGATGGGGTTGATGAAGAGAGTATCAGCGCCATTCTAGAGAAGACTGAGAGCCTTGGCTTTAGTACTACTAATTTAGCTTTTGGTATGGGGGGAGCTTTGTTGCAAAAGGTGAATCGGGATACCCAAAAATTTGCCATGAAGTGCAGTGAGGTAACGGTGGAGGACAAGGCGATCCCTGTTTATAAAGACCCTGTTACTGATCCTGGTAAAACTAGCAAAAAGGGGCGATTATCCCTGGTTAAAACTGACTCTGGTTATGGCACTGTACCCACTTCTTCTGAGGATTTATTGCAGGTTGTCTATGAAAATGGACATTTACTGCAAGACCAATGCTTGGATGCTATTCGTCAACGAGCCTGGCCATTAATCAGGGTCAATGTTCCCGCAAGCTAGTGGGGATAAAGCAAAGCTAGATAAAGTTCTGTCTCGAGATGATAAGTACATAAGGAACTACTACAATGTTTAATTTAGCACTGAGGTACCTAAGTTTCAGGGATCCACCTTATCATTGGCGGTGAATTGTTGCTGTTGTATGAGCATAGTTCATTGATGATCGCTCCCTGAAACATCACAAAAAAGGTTTAGGGCAGTCTTAGTTTGTTGACTATCACTCTTAAAGCTCAACATCAATGGAATAAATACTGTAAAGTAAGCTACTTTTTATTTGTCTTTTTGGCAAAACGTTATGTTATCTTAACTTTTGTGGGGCAATGACTCTCCTACGCTGGCTGGTTTATCGGCTCTGTTGCATAGTGCCAATCTTCGCTGAATTCGATGATTACTGTGCATAGCAGCGTACTTATTACTTTTTTGGCAGTACTTTAGGAGTGTTCAGTCCTTCATGGTTGACTACAGGAAAGCCCGATTAAAATGGGAAGACTATTGGTTCAAGACCTTACACAGATGGCGGTCCTGCCCTTTAACCTGCCCGGTTGAGAAGCCTCATCATGGCCACATTTTTTGGAGTTGGTTCGGTAGTTTTTTGGCGATCTCTATCTGTGCTTACTTGACGGTAAAAACGAATTCCCCGCTTTTAATGGCTCCCTTTGGGGCCACTAGTGTTTTGATTTTTGGTGTTCCTGATAGCCCCTTAGCCCAACCCCGTAACGTCATCGGTGGCAATCTGTTAGCGGCATTGGTGAGTCTAACGGTTTTGCATTTTCTCGGTTCTTCACCCATGGCGATGGGGGCGGCAGTGTCGCTAGCCATCGGCATTATGCAATTTACTGGAACATTGCATCCTCCTTCAGGAGCCGTTGCTTTGGTGGTTATGATGACCAGACCAGACTGGAACTTTATCCTAACGCCAACCTTGGAAGGTTCAATACTTTTAGTGCTGTGTGCTGTAGTTTTCAATAATTTGGCGGAAGAAAGAACCTATCCTAAGCACTGGCTATAATTTTGTTTCGGTTGTGGGATTGTTGAGGCGATCATCGTACCTGTCCAGTGATCAACGGCCATCTCAGCTGGGTTCCCATGCAGGGATCCCAGCGGTGCGGCTTAGAGTTAAAGCTTTAGGAGTCAAGATGGGAGTGCCGTTCTTCAAAATTCCAGATTTGGTTAAGCGACATAATATTCAGGTTTTTTCTTCCAATTACTGTTTGTACGGCGACTTATCCCACAGGATAATGACCAGCCTGCAATTATTTAGCCCCGTCGTGGAAATTTATTCCATTGATGAAGCCTTTCTCGAACTGACCCCAAATCAAAGTAATACGAATTATGGGGAAGAAATTCAGCTTTGTCTTAATCCATCAGATTAACCAGTCAGTATTCCTATGTGATCACACTTTTGAAAATATTCAACAAGACAAAAGTAATACAAGCAAGTTAGAAGTATTTTTTCTTTCTTAGAATCTGTTTTTCTATCCTAACTCTTTTAAAGAGTATTGATTAACTGCTTTACTGCAAAAAAGATTACCCTATATCGGGCTTTTCTCAATAAAATCTTTATTTTTTGAGGTGCTTTTTAGCCATAAATAATCACTTTAGTATAAAATTTTGACGGCGTAAAGTTGATAAAATAGAATTAAGAATGGACTATCGGTACAGAAAAAATGGGTAACTGGATGGTGAATAAACTTCCCTTACCCAATGCACTCTCCACCGTTAAAGACCCCCTATGCTTAACGGTGATCACCTGGGCAATGGCGAGTCCCAACCCTGTCCCCCCCGTTTTGCGCGAACGATCTCGATTAACTCGGTAAAAACGCTCAAAAATGTGTTCCTGTTGGTCGGGGGCAATGCCGATGCCGGTATCTTGCACGGTGATGATAGCCATCTGTTCATGGGATGTCAGGGTAATATCAACACGTCCCCCAGCAGTTGTGTATTGAATGGCGTTGGCAATTAGGTTTGAGACCAGTCGATAGAGTTGGGATTCATTACCCCAGGCGTAAACTTCCCCTGAACTCAGATCACTGCTGAGATCAATGTGGGCGGCGATCGCTAATTCTAAAAACTCTTCGGTGAGGTCACTGACTAAATCATTTAAACAACAAAGCCGCCAATCTTCGGCGGTGGTTTCCTGCTCTAAGCGACTTAGTAGCAATAAATCCGTAATCAATTGGCTTAATCGCCTTCCCTGTCGTTCAACGGTATGTAGCATGGTGTTAATTTCTGGGGAATGGCTTGAGTCGATGCGTAATACCGCTTCCACCGTGGCCAACAGACTAGCCAATGGCGATCGTAATTCATGGGCTGCATTCGCGGTGAATTGTTGTTGTTGTTGGTAGGACTGGTAAATGGGACGCATGGCTAACCCCGCTAAGCCCCAACTGGAGAAGGCGACCAAACCCAGGGCAATGGGAAAACTAAGCCCTAAAATCCAAAGAATACGTTTATTTTCGGCATCAAAGGCTGCCAGGCTCCGGCCAATTTGTAGATAGCCCCAGGAAGATTTGTCTGTATTACCGGCGCTATGCAAAATGGTGGTGAATTGTCGATACCGATCGCCGGTTGGGGGGTGAATAGTCTGCCAAGTTTCCTGGTTAAAAATGGAGGATAGGGAAGCCGGTTGATTAGGCGAAAAAGCCAGCAGGTTGCCTTGATAATCAAATAAACGAATGTAATATAAACTGCGATCACTAATGCCCAACGTGTGACGTTCAATCAGGGTGGGGTTGACCTGGCAGGGTTGGTTGACCAAACACAGATCGGGCAACATTTTTTGTAATACTCCGGTGGGACTAGCATTACTCGGCAACATCGGCTCTAAACTGTCATGCAACGTCCCGGCGATCGACTCCACTTCTCGCTCCAACGCCATCCAGTTGGCCTGCACAATGGCACGATAAACCCCCAACCCCAACAGGGTAAGAATTCCCCCCATTACTAGGGCATACCAGAAAGCCAATTGCAGACGACTACGGGCAAAGAGGCGACGGGTATTCATGGCGATAGGGTGAACCGATAGCCTTGACCGGGAACTGTTTTAATTGGGCAAGGACAATTTTGTTGAGCTAGCTTGCGTCGTATCAAACGCATTTGGGCCGCCACCACATTACTCATGGGCTCCTCATCAAGATCCCACAGTTGTTGCCGGATCTTGCTACCGGAAATGATCCGCTCTGGGTTTTGCATCAGATATTGAAAAATTTGAAATTCTCTTACGGTTAAAGCAATTTCCTGTCTTTCTAGGTTTAGTGGCTCCGAGATAGTTACCGATAACAGATTATTACTGGGATCAAGGCTGAAGTTGCCCAAAGTTAAAATTTGCGGTTGGAATTGTGGCGATCGCCGTTGTAGTGCCCGCAGTCTTGCTAATAGCTCTGCCATCACAAACGGTTTTGTTAGATAGTCATCTGCCCCGGCATCTAGTCCTTCGACACGGTTTTCCGGTTCTCCTAACGCTGTTAACATCAACACCGGCAAGGAATTACCCTGGGTTCTCAGTTTTTGACAGAGTTCCAAACCCGATAATCCCGGCAGTAACCAATCCACAATGGCAAGGGTGTATTCCGTCCATTGATTTTCCAAATAATCCCAAGCTTGGGAGCCATCCGTCACCCAATCCACCACATACTTTTCACTAACTAGCACTTTCTTAATAGCCATTCCCAAATCCGTCTCATCTTCCACCAGCAAAATTCGCATCGCCTCTGCCTTTTTTATAACGGTCTGATCTTAGCGGGGGAAGGAGATTTTCACCTGAATTTCATACCCCCTTTGGCAGACTGGGAAAATCTTGGACAAATTCCCAATTTGAGGTGGTGTGATGAAAACAATTCAATTAGCAAGTTCCTTTCTGGCACTGGGTTTGACCCTAGGAACTCCCAATCTCGTAACAGCCCATGTGGGTCACGGTGACGAGTTTCAAGCCGAGGGAGGCATTAATCGGGTTGCCGTGAATGCAGAAACCGATTCCATGTTGGGCATTGTGGTGGAGCCGATCGCCTCTGCGCCAGATGGTAGTGCGGGGGTTTATATTCCGGCGACGGCGTTGGTAGATGGGGGGGATAAACAATTAGTGTTTGTGCAGTATGGAGAATTTTATGAGCCGGTGCCGGTGAAAACGGGGGCAACCCAGGGGGAATTGATTGAAATTACCGAAGGGTTATCGGTGGGGGAAAAATTAGTTACCCAGGGTTCTTTATCCCTTTATGCTGAATCCCGCAAAACCCCAACGGCAGAGACGGAGACCAAAGAACCAGTTGTGGCTGAGGCTGCTGAAAATACGGCTCCTGCGGAGACGACAAGTATGGCTCCCAATGAAACCCAAGCAAGTCCCCCCGTGGCGGCGGAACCAGGATTGCCCGTTTTACCGATCGCCTTGGGAGGACTAGGGGTCATTGGGGCCGGAATTTTGGGATTACGGGCGTTTAACTTGAGTCGCAAAGGCAAAAACTTTTTTGGCAAATAAATTTAACTTCCTGCTCTAGCCCTTGCCTTTATTGACCTATGTTAAATACGCTTCTCAATCAAATTCTCAAAACCTCGATCGCCCAACGGTGGTTCATTGTTATTGCGGCCATTGGCATCACCCTTTGGGGGATTATCAGCGTGGGCCAAATGCCCCTGGATGTGTTTCCTGAATTTGCGCCGCCCCAGGTGGATATTCACACCGAAGCTCCTGGTCTGGCACCGGAAGAAGTGGAAACCCAAATTACCGTTCCCATTGAAAGTGCGGTGAATGGTTTACCGGGGGTGACAACGGTGCGCTCTTCTTCTAAGGTGGGCCTCTCCATGGTCAGCGTGGTCTTTGACCAGGATGCAGATGTCTATAAAGCCCGTCAAACAGTGACGGAACGCTTGCAACAGGTAACTAATCAACTACCGGAAGGTAGTCATCCCCCGGAAATTTCGCCTCTGGTTTCTCCCTTGGGAACGATTGTGCAGTATGCCTTTACGATCAAGGATGGGGGCAGTTCCAACCTGATGGACTTACGACGATTATTAGAAACCACCGTCGGTAACCAGCTCCTTTCTGTACCAGGGGTGTCCCAAGTCACCCTCTACGGGGGGGATGAGCGCCAGGAACAGGTTTTAGTTGATCCAGCCAAACTGCGTGCTCTCAAGGTTTCCCTCAATGAAGTTACCCAAGCCAGTGCAGAAGCGAATTCCAATGCCCCAGGGGGTTTCTTGATTGGCGGTGGCCAAGAGCTATTAGTACGGGGTCTGGGTCAAATGCAGTCCATTGAAGACCTACGGCGATCGGTGGTGAAAGTGGTGGACGGCAAACCAATTCTGTTGGAGGACGTTGCTGAAGTTAAAACCGGCAGTGCCCTGAAGCGGGGGGATGGGAGCTTTAACGGTCAACCGGCGATCGTCATGATGGTCAATAAACAGCCCGATGTGGATACGCCCACAGTGACTAAAGCAGTAGAAGCAGTGGTTGAATCTCTAAAACCCACGTTTCCTGCCGATGTACAAATTGCCCAAACCTTTCGTCAAGCTAACTTTATTGATTCCGCCATTCGCAACGTCAGCACTTCCCTCTTAGAAGGGATTGTCATCGTTTCGGTGATTATGCTGATTTTTTTAATGAACTGGCGCACGGCGGCGATTACCCTAACAGCGATTCCCCTCTCCCTGCTAATTGGTTTGATGTTCATGAAAGCCTGGGGATTGGGCATTAATACCATGACCCTAGGGGGGCTAGTGGTGGCGATCGGCTCCGTGGTAGATGACTCCATTGTGGATATGGAAAATTGCTATCGGGGACTACGCACTAACCAGGCCGAGGGCAATCCCAAACATCCTTTGCGGGTAGTTTATGAAACCTCGGTGGAAGTCCGATTAGCAGTGATTTTTTCCACGGTGATCATCGTGGTGGTTTTCGCGCCCATTTTCAGCTTAACGGGGGTAGAAGGGCGTATTTTTGCCCCCATGGGTTTAGCCTATCTACTCTGTATCGGTGCTTCCACCCTAGTGGCCATGACCGTTTCCCCGGCTTTGTGTGGGATTCTCTTGGCTAACCAACGACTGCCCCAGGAAGGCACCTTTGTTTCCCGCTGGGCAGAGCGGTTATATCGTCCGTTGTTAAATTTTTCCCTCCGCGCTCCCCAAGTGATTTTGAGCATAGCCCTGATCGCTGTGATTGCCTCAGTCTCTTTGGTTCCTAGTCTAGGACGGGTTTTTCTACCAGAGTTTCGAGAAAAATCCATGGTCAATTCCATGGTTCTTTTTCCAGGGGTTTCCCTCGACATGACCAATCGAGCGGGGATGGCCCTGTTTAATAACCTCAAGGATAATCCCCTCTATGAATGGGTACAAATTCGGGCGGGTCGTGCGCCGGGGGATGCCGATGGAGCTGGGGTCAGCATGGCCCACGTTGATGTGGAATTGAGCGATGAAGCCCTCAAAGATCGGGAAGCTAGTGTTAAAGAATTACGGAAAGCCTTCAACCAATTGCCGGGGGTAGCTTCTAATATGGGGGGCTTTATTTCCCATCGGATGGATGAGGTGTTATCAGGGGTCAGGAGTGCGATCGCCGTAAAAATCTTTGGCCCTGACTTAAAGGAACTACGGGCCATCGGAGAGCAGGTACAGGAAGCGATGAAAACTGTGCCAGGAATTGTTGACCTGCAACTCGAACCCCAACTTCCTATCCGCCAAGTGCAAATTCACTATGACCGTGCCGCCGCTGCCCAGTATGGGTTAAGGATGGCTGACATTTCTGCTGTTGTTGAAACTGCTTTAAATGGCCGGATTGTTTCCCAGGTTCCTGAAGATCAACAGTTAGTGAATGTGGTGGTGATGCTACCGGAAACTGAGCGGAATAGTCTTGATGCCATGGGGGCAATCCCCATTAGTACGCCCACCGGTCAAATGATTACCCTAGGGGACGTGGCTAAAATAGACTACGGCATGGGAGCCAATGTGGTTAACCGCGAAGACGTTTCCCGTTTAATTGTGGTTTCCGCCAACGTCGCTGAGCGGGATTTGGGAAGCGTGGTGGAAGATGTCCAGGCTCAAATTAAGGAGAAAGTACAACTTCCCCAGGGCTATTTCATCGAATACGGCGGGCAATTTGAGTCCGAACAACGGGCAACCAATAGCTTACTGTTGTTTAGCTTCGTCGCCGCTTTAGTGATTGGGATATTGATGTTCTTTTCGGTGAAATCCCTCCCCGCTACCATCGCCATTATGATTAACCTCCCCTTAGCCCTAATTGGGGGGTTGTTATCCGTTGTTTTCACTGGCGGTGTCATTTCTATTGCCTCCCTAGTCGGTTTTATTACCCTGTTTGGGGTGGCTGTACGGAACGGACTATTACTGGTGGATAACTACAACCAGAAATTCGCCCAGGGAATGAAACTAAAAGAAACAATCTTTAAGGGGTCTATGGAACGGGTCAATGCCATTTTAATGACCGCTTTGACCTCAGCTTTAGGGATGTTACCGTTGGCAACGGCCAGCAGTGCCGGGAACGAAATTCTCCAACCCCTGGCGATCGTTGTTCTTGGTGGACTGTGTACTTCTACGGCTTTAACCTTATTGGTATTACCCGCTTTGTATGCCAAATTTGGTAAATGGTTAATGCCCAAACAGCCTACCAATGGAGACCACATTGCTCCTTTTGTGCGTAACGATAGGGTCAGCACTCAAAAATCGCATTTTTAAACGTGAATTATTATCTCTTCTGGCTGTATTAACAACGGTGGGAGAGATTTTTTTACCACATTTTTTCTGGTTAATTTCCATGACCATTACCCAAAACACAACTCGCCACTATCATCATCGTCGAAGGTCTCAACAATCATCTTGGTCACGCCATTTTTTTCTGGCCACTTTATTATTTACTCTTTGCTTGGCAGCTTTTATTAGAAAGTCTCCTGAAACTGAAAACATCAATTCCTTTTTTGGCCATTTACCATCCCTAGCCATGGAAGGAGGAGATCCTTACATTAGAGCTTTAATGCGGACAATTTCAGCCAGTGAATCTAATGCTAAAAATCCCTACGTTTTACTCTATGGCGGTCAACATACCCATGATTTAAGTCGCCATCCCAATGCTTGTATTGCCATCAAAACAGATGTTAACCAAGGGCATTGCTCCACAGCGGCAGGACGTTATCAATTTTTGACTAAGACTTGGCAGGAAAAAGCGGCTTTGTATCACCCTCAACGTCATTTGGGAAAATCACACTATAACTTTGAGCCTGAATTTCAGGATTTAGTAACCTATCGATGGTTGACCGATAAACACCACTGGGGCATGGACTTTTCCACCCAATTACAACAGGGAAATATCGAACAAGTGTTGAAAAAACTTTCTGGCACTTGGACAAGTTTGGGTTACGGCATTGAAGACAATAGAATGACCGCTTCTTTACCCAAAATTTATCAAAAACTATTAGCAGAAGAACTTGACCAAGCTAATTAATATTCGATTCAGTACCAAGTACTATTGCGGGGACAGGACGTTTCTCAAGGCCCTCATCAATATCCCCCCTGGGGGCATAGAATAGAGATCAATTTTCTACCCCAAACCCCCACAATGGGCAAACTACCGCCTATCTTTCACTGCTTGCGGAACCGTCTATTTGCTCAGCTATACCTAGCCCAAGCCATTAGTTTGCTGGGGGATGCCCTGACCTGGGTAGGATTAGCACTTTTAGCTTTTGAATTGGCGGGTCAAGGGGCGGGGTTGATCCTGGCAGGGGCCTTAACCTTAAGGGTAACGGTGTTTGTCTTGCTGTCTCCCATTGCGGGGGCGATCGCCGACCGTTATGATCGCAAGCAAATGATGGTGATTACCCATCTGGCACGGCTGGGGATTGTCTGTTTATTTCCTGGGGTGACCCAGGCCTGGCAAATCTACGGGCTGGTTCTGGGGCTGAATGTGTTTAACGCCTTTTTTACTCCGACCTATACCGCAACCATTCCCCTGGTGACGAAGGAGGATGAATATCCCCAGGCGATCGCCTTATCCAGTGCCACTTATCAACTTTTGGGGGTTTTGGGGCCAGGGTTGGCTGGGAGTCTTGCCGCTTGGGTGGGAACAAAAACAATCTTTTGGGGGGATGCTTTAACTTTTTTGATGGCCGCTGGTTTAATTTTTACCTTGCCAGGAAAACTGTTAGCTAATTCAACCGCCCAGCCTGTCCGTAACTTGGCCCAAATTCGACGGGACATCGGCACAGGAACCCAATGTCTTTTCGGCGATCGCCTGATTCGTTATGCTCTAGCGATGCAGTTGGTGGTGTCCTTGGCCGGGGCAGGGATTTTAGTGAATACGGTGGGCTATGTCCAAGGCATTTTAAACCTGGGTAAGCTGGAGTATGGTTGGCTAATGGCGGCGTTTGGGTTGGGAGCGACGGTGGCTTCCCTCGGTTTGGGCAACACTCAGCAACAGAGAAAACGAATCTATTTAACGACAATTGGGGCTGTAGTAATGAGTCTTGCGATTCTACCCGTCTCGATGGTCAATCTTCAGGGATTATTGCTCCTGTGGGCTGGGGCTGGTATCGGCCAAACCTTGGTTAATGTCCCCACCCAAACCCTGATTGCCGACCGCGTAGCCAAAGAGCTTCAAGGCCGAGTGTATGGTGCCAATTTTGCCTGGAGTCATCTCTGGTGGGCGTTTTCCTATCCTCTGGCGGGATGGTTAGGCAGTCACTTTGCTCAAAATAGTTTTTTCTATCTGGGGATTTTAGCCCTCAGCTTATTTGCCCTGTTTTATCTGTTACGACCCTCCACTCCGATGGAACCAGGATTTTGGCACGAACATTCCCATCACCATGACTCCGAGCATAGTCATTTTCATCCTGCGACAACTGTGCTGAATTTTAGCCACAATCATCTTCATTTCCATTTTTATAAGGCGAGTCCTTAAACTACCCGCTTAAAAACCATGCGTCCAAAACTTTCACCATCCTTTCCCTATCAACCTTTACTGCACTAAAGACAAGTGAGATAGCAGTGGCAATCTGGCTTTGCAATCAATGTTTCCACTAAAGCGTTTAGCGTTACTGCGGCTAGAAGTCCTCCACCGAGGCTCCCCTGAATGGTGATATGGGGAATGGGACTGGTCATCAGTCGTCGTTTTGCCCCCGGAGCATGACTAAAACCGATCGGCATTCCGATCACAAGAGCCGGCTGAATATGTTGTTGCTCTATCAGCTTACAGGCAGTGAGTAAAACAGAAGGGGCATAGCCGATCGCCAGCACACATCCTTGGGGAATCTGTTGTAACCGCTGTTGCCAATGGTCATGGTGCCAAAAAGCTTGCTCGGCTTCCCTAAGCCCTGTGATGTGAGGGTCGTCAATCAGCGTTTTAACCGTACATCCTAAATGAGCTAACCGAGTTTGATCAAGAGCCGCAGCCACAACCGGAACATCGGTGACGACTGGACACCCTGCTTTCAGTGCATCTCGTGCCGAGGCGATCGCTCCCTGACTCAATCGAACGGCGTTTACCAAGCTAACATCACCACAGGCCAGCACTAATTGATGTAGTAAGTGAATGGTAATTTCAGAGTAAGCCGATAAATCCGGTAGCAGGTGTTTGAGGGATTCCTGAAAGGCTTCTGGATGAGTTGTTGTCTCCGCATCTAGGTTCGTCCACAACTGATCGAGTTTTCCTAACCCCTCCTGGACATCCACATCAAGCTGTTTCAGTTGGGCCAGAGCTTCCGCTTGGGTAATCTGGCAACTCTGGTCGCGTCCCAGTAATCCTTCTAAAGCAGATGCGGTTTGGCGGAGTCGAGTAATCTGCTGAATCACAGCCTGATATTGCTGTTGCAACTGCACCATTAGGGTGGGATCAAGGCTCTCTTCAGAATGGCTATCCAGCAGTTGCCGAATATGAGACAACTGAAAGCCCTGCTGTTTGAGGGCAATGACTCGTTGGAGCCGTTGTACGTCCTGCTGAGTATAAAGGCGGTAGTTGCCCTCTGAGCGTTGAACGGGGGGAAGCAATCCCAGGGTGTGGTAATGGCGCACCATGCGAGGCGTAACGCCACCTCCCACTGCATCTGTGAGTTCTTTAATCGTTAAGTGATTAGTCTTCATCCCTTTAGTTTACTCAAAACCTTGACATTGACACTAATGTTAAGGTTTAGGCTGAGAAGGTAAAAATCCAAGTTAAAAAGCATGGTTGTAACTCCCCCTTCTTCTGCCTTTCGATTTTCTAACCTTTTCAAAGATCATCCCGATGCAGTGGCGGCGATCGCCTGTGGCGGGCTGGTCTTTCTGGGCTGGCAGATGCTTAACTTGGGCTGGTTGGGAATTGCCTTTTTTGTCCTAACAGCGGCCTATGTGATTGGTGGATTTGACAATGCCCGTGAGGGATTAACAACCCTCTTTGAAGAAAAAGAATTTGATGTCGATCTGCTGATGATTGTGGCCGCCTTGGGGGCCGCCGGGTTGGGACTTTGGCGACGGGAATATACCCTCATTGTGGATGGGGCAGTTCTGATTCTTATTTTTGCCATCAGTGGGGCATTGGAAGGATACGCGATGCAACGGACGGAGCGGAGTATCCAGGGATTGATGAGCTTAACCGCTGATGTAGCAAGAGTGTTGCGGAACGGACAGGAGCAAACCATTCCCATTTCAGAACTGAAGATGGGGGATCAAGTCTTGGTGAAACCGGGAGAGTTGGTGCCAACGGATGGCTTGGTCATTGAAGGGTTTAGCACCCTGAACCAGGCTTCCATCACGGGGGAATCTATGCCAGTGGAAAAGGCGATCGGCGATGAGGTGTTTGCCGGCACGATCAATGGCAATGGGGTACTGCGGCTCAAAATCCATCAACCCCCGGAAAGTAGCTTGATTCAGCGTGTGATTCGTTTGGTTCAGCAAGCCCAAACCGAAGCTCCCCCGTCGCAACAGTTTATTGAACGATTTGAGTGCGGTTATGCCAAGGTAATTGTGATCGCCGGACTCTTGCTCGGTACGTTGCCGCCTTTTTTGCTGGGCTGGAGTTGGGAAGAGACGATCTACCGTGCCTTAATTTTTCTCGTGGTGGCTTCTCCCTGTGCGCTAATGGCATCAATTATGCCGGCCTTACTTTCTGGTATTGCCAATGGAGCGCGTCAAGGCATTTTATTCAAAAACGGGGCGCAGTTGGAGCGGATTGGACGAGTACGGGTGATTGCTTTTGATAAAACTGGAACATTGACCACTGGAAAACCTGAAGTTGTGAACATTCTCGCCACTCAGCCATCCACCGACAAACTTCTGCAAATCGCGGCGGCCCTGGAAAGTTTATCGGAACATCCCATCGGAGAGGCGATCGCCGACTTCACCCGTCAACAGAACCAAGCCTGGGCAACAGCCAGGAACGTTCAAGCGCAGGCGGGACAGGGCATTATCGGAGACATTGAGGGCCAACAGGCGATAGTTGGTAAAGCCGTGTTTGTTCAGGCCCAGGTCAATCATGTTGCTACAAACCTGATAGAGCAAAGTCAGCAGTGGGAAGCTGAAGGTAAAACCGTCGTCTGGGTTGCCTACGCTGGAGAGATTTTAGGTCTCATTGCCGTGGCAGATACTGTACGACCCACCGCCGCCCAGGCGATCGCCCGATTAAAACGATTAGGAATTGAGCGAATTGTCATGCTAACTGGGGATAACTCACGTACCGCCCACAGCATTGCTCAACAGGTGGGAGTCAATCAGGTTTATGCAGAACTTTTGCCCGAAGATAAAGTGGATGTGATTCGCCAACTCCAGAAGCAGTATCAATCCGTCGCCATGGTGGGAGACGGCATCAATGATGCACCCGCCTTAGCTCAGGCATCTGTTGGTATTGCGATGGGGGCCGCTGGTAGTGATGTGGCCTTAGAAACCGCAGATATTGTCTTAATGGCGGATCGTTTGGAGCGGTTAGAACACGCCATTCGTTTGGGTCGTCGCGCTCAAGGAGTGGTCAAACAAAACATTGTGTTTGCCCTTGGTTTTGTGATGATTCTGTTGATTGCAAACTTTGCGGGTAATATCACGCTGCCCTTTGGGGTTTTGGGGCATGAAGGCTCGACGGTAATCGTAACGTTGAGTGGATTGCGGTTACTAAGAGGGTAATTAATTAATGATGGAATTAAGAACCTGTTTATAAAGTCTGATTCTGCCCCCTAAATCCCCCAATACTGGGGGACTTTGACTTAGTTTCCCCCCAAACTTGGTGGGCCAGGGGGGCTTTTCAAACACGCTCTAAGCCCTGTTAGCATACATCATCACTAATACACCAACCAAGGCGATCGCCGCTCCAAGCCAGTCCAGGCGATCGACTACCACATTGTCTACTTGCCATCCCCAGATAATGGAGAGGATGATGAAAATTCCGCCATAGGCGGCATAGGCTCGCCCAAAGTTGGCAGGTTGAAGCGTTGCTACAAATCCATATACGGTGAGTAAAATTGCTCTAACTAATGCCAACCAAACACTTTTACCTTCCCGTATCCATAACCAAACTAAGTATCCGCCCCCAATTTCACACAAACCCGCCATGACAAAATAAAGCAGTGATCGCAGAATCATCGTCCATCTCCTTAATCCGATTCCTGCAAATGGTCTGCAACTTCCCGATACAAATTCATCACATGATTATCCGCCAAGCTGTAGTAAACATTACGGCCGACCCGGCGATACTTTACCAGGCGCTGCGATCGTAAAATTCGTAATTGATGGGAAACTGCCGATTCACTCACTTTCATCGCCGCTGCTAAATCACAGACACAGAGTTCTTGGCGGGCCAATGCCGACATTAAACGCAACCGACTCGGATCAGCTAGTGCACTGAAAAACTCCGCCATTTGCTGGGCCTGGTCCAATGACATCACCTCTGGTTGAACCTGTCGTACCTGCTCAAGATGAACAAGAGGTTGATCACAAAGGGGCATCTCTTCGTTCTGGCAGGATTGTGACTTTGACAACGAGGACTTACTCATAGAGGTTGGCGTTAGGAGCTAGGGAAAAATTTAAACTGGATTTAGAAAATGATTTTCATCCTAACATCTTTAATATCTGAGCATATCTTCAGGTGTTTCAAGATTTGTGCTACGGTTCAAGGAGGTTTTTCTTTAAATCACGTTGGCCGCCATGACCCAATCTTCACCGCTCAAAACTCAGCAAATGCAAGTCGGCGGCATGGACTGCACTAGTTGCAAGTTAAAAATTGAAGGTAGCTTGGAAAGATTGAAGGGAGTAGCAGAGGCCTCTGTCACGGTGGCCACGGGACGATTAACTGTTACCTATGATCCCAAGCAGGTCAGTGAAATAACCATTCAAGAACGGATCGCCGCCCTGGGTTACACCCTTGCAGAGCCAAAATCATCTGTAACGCTTAATGGTCATAAACATCCCCACTCCCATAGGGAAGAAGGCCATAGCCATAGTCATGGTGCTGGTGAATTTAATCTGAAACAAGAACTACTGCCCGTCCTGACGGCGATCGCCCTCTTTACCATTGCTATTTTGTTCGAGCAACCGTTACACAACACGCCAGGTCAGATTGCTGAATTTGCAGTGATTATTCCTGCCTATCTCTTGAGTGGTTGGACAGTGCTCAAAACAGCGGGACGCAATATTCTCAGAGGGCAGATTTTTGATGAAAACTTTTTAATGACGATCGCCACCTTGGGGGCCTTGGCAATTCATCAACTCCCCGAAGCCGTGGCCGTGATGTTGTTCTTTCGAGTGGGAGAGCTATTTCAAGAATACTCCGTTGGGCGATCGCGCCGTTCCATCAAAGCTTTACTGGAAGCACGTCCCGATACCGCGAACTTGAAGCGCAATGGTACAGTGCAACAAGTTTCCCCCGAAACGGTACAGGTTGATGACTTAATTTTGGTAAAGCCGGGTGAAAAAGTGCCCCTGGATGGCGAGATTTTAGGGGGAACTTCACAGGTAGATACTTCAGCACTGACTGGCGAATCGGTGCCCGGCACAGTTAAGCCTGGAGATACCATTCTTGCAGGCATGATCAACCAATCGGGTGTGTTGACAATTCGAGTCACCAAACTATTTAGTGAATCTTCGATCGCCAAAGTGCTCGATCTGGTTGAAAATGCGTCTAGCAAAAAGGCATCCACCGAGAAATTCATCACCCAATTTGCCCGCTACTACACTCCCGTTATCGTCTTTCTTTCGTTAGCCGTTGCCCTGTTACCACCTCTGTTCATCCCTGGGGCGGATCGAGCCGATTGGGTTTATCGTGCCTTGGTTCTGTTGGTGATTTCCTGTCCCTGTGGATTGGTGATCAGCATTCCGCTCGGCTATTTTGGTGGCATTGGGGGAGCCGCCAAACATGGGATTTTGATCAAGGGATCTACCTTTTTAGACTCCCTCACGGCCGTTAAAACCGTTGTGTTTGATAAAACTGGAACCTTAACCAAAGGCACATTTAAGGTTACTCAGGTCGTTACCAAAAATGGATTTTCTGAATCAGAATTGTTAACCCTAGCCGCAAAAGCCGAATCCCATTCCACTCATCCCATTGCCCTATCGATCCGCGAAGCTTATGCCCAGTCGATCGCTGACTCTGAAGTGGCCGACTACGAAGAAATTGCTGGGCATGGCATTCGAGCCGTTGTGCAAAATCAAGTCGTCATTGCGGGCAATGATCGCCTTTTGCATCGAGAAAAAATCGATCATGATACCTGTGACGTAGCCGGTACAGTGGTTCATCTCGCCGTAGATGGGCGCTATGGGGGCTATATTCTGATTGCCGACGAAATTAAGGAAGATGCGGTTCAAGCGATTCGAGACCTAAAACGCATGGGAGTTGAAAAGACCGTGATGCTGACCGGGGATAGTGAAATAGTAGCTCAATCCGTTGCCCAGCAAATTGGTTTAGATGCCTTTGTTGCTGAATTATTGCCAGAAGAAAAAGTCGATGAAATTGAGCAACTGCTAGATCCTTCAGGTAAAGCAAAACTGGCATTTGTAGGAGATGGTATTAATGATGCCCCCGTGATTGCCCGAGCCGATGTCGGTATAGCCATGGGGGGATTGGGCTCCGATGCTGCCATTGAAACAGCGGACGTGGTGTTGATGACCGATGCGCCCTCGAAGGTGGCCGAAGCGATTCATGTGGCCCGCAAAACTCGTCAAATTGTTGTACAGAACATTGTCCTAGCCCTAGGGATTAAAGCACTTTTTATCGCCCTGGGCACCATTGGCTTGGCAACCCTCTGGGAGGCGGTGTTTGCGGATGTGGGAGTAGCACTGTTAGCGATTTTGAATGCTACTCGGATTGCTAAGTAAAGTGCATTGACAGTATCCATACCCTGTTAGGTGAGATTTTTGGTACACTCTCGGGACTGTTGGTATGGTGGCGGACATATTGATAAGCGAATGGTGAATAAACTTCCCTGACCCAATTCACTCTCTACAGTCAAAACACCTTGATGCTTAACGGCGATCGCCTGGGCAATGGCAAGGCCTAATCCTGCCCCTCCCCGTTGTCGAGACCGGGCCGTGTCCACCCGATAAAAACGGTCAAAAACCCGGCTTTGATTCTCCGAAGCAATGCCAATGCCCGTATCTTGGACTTTGATGATGGCTTGCTGTTTATCGGTCTCAAGCATGACGGTTACCTCGCCCCCCGTTGGGGTGTAGTGAATGGCATTACTGATTAAATTACCCACCAAACGATAAAGCTGTTCTTCTTCTCCCCTGACCCAGATATTTGCTTGATTGTCTAACTTCGCAGATAACAATACCCCAGCGGCGATCGCCAAACTGGCAAATTCTTCGGTTAAATCTTCAACTAAATCATTGAGACAACAAAGGGTAAACTGGGTCGGATTAACTGTTGTTAAATCCATGCGGGAGAGGAGTAATAAATCATGGATTAAATGGCTGAGACGATAATTTTGTCGTTTTAAGGTTTGCAAGGTGCTATGGGTTTCTTCAGCATTAGGTTCTGCATTTAATGTCGTTTCCAACGTTGCCTGAATCGCCGTAATCGGTGTACGTAATTCGTGGGCAATATCAGCGGTGAACTGCTGGATTTGTTGGTAGGAACGATAAACCGGCTCCATGGCTAAGCCTGCTAACCACCAACTAGCACCACCGACCACAATCATCACAATGGGTAAACCCCAAACTAAAAAGCCTTGGATCGTGTGCAAATGATGGTCATATTCCACCAAGGAGCGCCCCACCTTTAAATAGCCCCAAGGTTCACCAGTGGTGGTTTTTAACAGCAAAGAAACTTGGTGATAGCGGTTCCCTTTTTGATCCGTTAATGGTTTTTGACGGGTGGTTTCCCGCTCAAAGGCTAAGCCTGGGGGATTTTCCCCTGCCGTTGCTAATAATTGACCGTTTAAGTCCAAAAACCGGACATAATAGCCCGGCTGTTGGGTTGCGTTGAGAATATGCCTCCGTTGAGGCGACCTAGGGCAAGCTACTGTACCTAAGCAAAGATTAGGCAAAATTTGTTTAACTGAGGGCTCTAACTGCCCTGGTTGTTGTAATAGTGGTTCCAATCCATCATGGAGAGTCCCCGCTAGGGAAGTAAGCTCTTGATCCAGCGATCGCCAATGATCCTGGGAAGTCATTTCATAGACCGCTAGGCCACAAAGACCCAAAATTAGCCCCATGACCCCAGCGTAATAACTGGCTAAACGCCAACGGGATAGATTGAATAATCTATTGTTCTGCATGGGTTGGATGGGGCTGAAAACGATACCCTAAGCCATACACGGTTTCAATGAGATTGCCATGGCTATACTCCTCTAATTTTCGCCGGAGCAAACGCACCTGGGCCGCTACGACATTACTGGTAGATTCCGCCGACAGCGCCCACAGTTGATTTTTAATCTGTTCACTACTAAGAATTTGCTGGGGATGTTTCATGAAGTATTCCAAAAGCTGGAACTCCTTGGCTGTGAGGGTAATTCTTGCTTGCTCTGGGGTTACTACCGCAAAAGTTCCATAATCCAACCACCATTGCCCCACCTGTAACTGCTGGGGTTGCAATTCTGGCGATCGCCGTTGCAAAGAACGTAAACGAGCTAATAGTTCCGCCATGCCAAAGGGCTTGATTAAATAATCATCGGCCCCTGCATCTAAACCCTCAACCCGATCTGCAATTTGATCCTTCGCTGTCAGCATTAGAATCGGTAAAGAACTCCTTTGGCCCCGGAGTTTTTGACACAATTCCAACCCTGATAACCCCGGCACCATCCAATCAAAAATAGCCAGGGTATAGTTCACCCAGCCCTGGTCTAAATAGCTCCAGGCTAGGTTGCCGTCCTGCACCCAATCAACTACGTAATTTTCGCGACGGAGAGCTTTTTCCAGCGCCATTCCTAGATCAGGCTCATCCTCCACCAGCAACAGTCTCATGCTTCCTCACTGACCATACCAGTTTTGATACCATTGCTTCATTTGCTTAATTTCCGCACTTTGGGAGCGGATAATGTCATCCATCAATTTATCCATCTCCGGCCGTTCCGTATTGGTTTTTAAATTGCTAGCCATCATCACTGCCATTTGATGGTGGGGAATCATCTGACGAATAAATTCCCGGTCAAAGTTTTGGGCGGTGGCCAAAGCCTCTAAATCCATCGCCATCATGCCGTGACCTTGGTGCATTCCCATCATTCCCTGGCTCGACAAAGCAGGCACTGGTCGTTTAAACCATTGCTGATACCAGGTTTTCATTTCTTTAATTTCCCTTTCCTGGTCTCGGATAATATTCCGTGCCAACTTTTTGAGTTCAGGATGTTCGGCTTTTTGTAGAGCCATCTCCGCCATATCAATGGCATCTTGATGGTGGGGAATCATCATTTCGATAAAACTTTGGTCTGTCCATTGCATGTGCATGCCTTGTTGGGCCATCATCTGCGGTGGAGATTGATTGCGATAAACCGCTGTTACCCCAGCCGCTGAACCACTGAGGAGTAGTCCTGCCAACCCATATATCCAGAATTGATTACCCACGGGAATGCTTACCTCCTATTCCTTCTCTAATTCCAGTCTGGCAAAGCAAAATGAAATCAGGATGAAATTTAGAGCTCATTTATAAAGTCTTGTAATGGATAGCAAGTAGGAGAAGAAAAAAAGGAAAACTAAGAGTAAGAGCAGAAGGAGACAAAGAGCATGAAAAGTCGACAGCCTATGAAACAGACCTGAGCGATGCAGAATGGGCAATAGTTGAATCAATGATTCCTCCCGCAAAGCCCGGAGGACACCCACGAACCACAGATATGCGAGCGGTTTGTAATGGTATTTACTACCAACTAAAAACGGGTTGTCAATGGGCAATGTTACCCCATGACTTTCCTCCTAGTAGCACGGTCTATAGCTATTACCGTAAATGGCAACGTCATGGCGTGTGGGAAAGGCTCAATCTAAGGCTGCTGGAGCAATGCCGCCTCCAGAGTGGCAAGAGCCTTCAACCTAGCGTAATAGCGGCAGATAGCCAATCGGTAAAAACCACCGAAAAAAGGGGGAAGTCTACGGTTTTGACGGAGGTAAGAAGGTGAAAGGACGAAAGTGTCACCTAATCGTCGATAGTCTGGGCTTAGTCTTAAAAGTGATAGTGACCGAAGCAAATGCAAGTGAACGCATCGTCACAGCTTATGCTCTGATGAGTTTGCTTGAAGAAGGAACTCAACTCCTCGAGTCTGTCAAGAGCATGTTAGTAGACCAGGGTTATCGAGGTGATACCTTTGGGTTAGCCATCTGGCTCTTAATTCAAGCCAAAGTCCAGGTGATTAGTCGTTCAGGGAAGTCTTTTGAGATCTTACCAAAAATATGGATTGTCGAGAGGACGTTCGGTTGGCTGAACTGGTATCGTCGTTTGAGTAAGGATTATGAGCATCTACCAGAAATGAGCGAAGCGGCTATTTATGCCGTGATGACTCCCATTATGTTGCGTCGTCTTTCTGCTACTTCTACCACTTTATAAATGGGCTCTTAGGGCACTTTTCATCAAGCCCATTTCCCTTGCCACTTGGCTTATGGGCTTTCCAGATTGTTCTACTATTTTTACTGCTTCTGATTTTTGCTCCTTTGTAAATTGTCGTCTTGTTTTTTCGTCATTTGAACATTCTCCTTGATTTTCGACTCTTTGAATGTGTCCATTTTTTCAGTCATGGTCAATATTTTGGATAGTGACTTTGGGATCGGGATTGTGACTAAAACACTCTGCTTTTGTTTCAATTTTTTTGAGTTGGGCGATCGCCATCGAGCAGGGTCTGCCATAGACTTGCCGTACCCGTTCACTGGCAAGGGTTAAAGATTTCTGTGATCGCTGCACAAAATCTGCCAATTCGTAGGTTTGACCAGACTGAAAATATTGATTGACCACTGTGGAGGGTGAATAAAACTGATCCTCTGAACCATCGGGCCAAACGATGTCAAATGTAACTTCGGGCATTGTTTATGAATCTCCGGTAAAGCCAGTGAGGGGGTTTTGCTGCAAATCCCAAAATAGTTGGGACTCTGAACCTAGTTTAAGGGTGAGATTATGACCCGGTTGTATCGTGGCGATCGCCTCTGCTATTAAACCTTCAGCCTGAAAACAAGCCTTGACCGTTTTGACGAACTGAGGACGCACGCTCAGCAAAAAACCATAACTCGGAAAACTAAGTAGCCATTGCCTAAAATCTAGACCCGCCGGACAGGAAATGGCATCAAGGTCGAGGATTGCGCCACATTTTGATGTTTCTAAAAGCATTAATGCTGTACCAATAATGCCGCCCATACTGACATCTTTCCCCGCATCACATAGCTTGTTTTCGGCCAGGTAGGGTAAAAGATCCCAGTGTTTTTGCAAAGTTTCTGTTTCTGCCATCGTTGCTGCATCCCAGCAATAGGGCGCATTGGGTCGCGGTTTGCCTTGAAAATTGCTTACAAGAATCAGGCGATCGCCTACCTGGGCATCAAAGCTGGTGATTAAAGACTTTGCCCGACCTAAAATCGCCACTCCCAAGGCATCATAACCACTGTGGGTATTGGTATGGCCGCCCACAATGGGCACATTAAATCGAGCCGAAGCGGCTTGCATCCCTGCCCAAATTTGCTGAGCTTGGTCAGAAGACTTACTCCATAGGGCATCCACCACGGCGATCGGCCTGCCCCCCATGGCATAAATATCACTGACATTGACCAAAACACTGCACCACCCTGCAAACCAAGGATCTTGGGTAATTAAACTGGGAGCCATCCCCTCAGCCGCAAGGAGTAGATAGCCATTCTCGTCTGGAATTGCAGCGCAATCATCACCTAATCGAATCGCCTCACCATCCCCGATCAATCGCTGTTGACCTTGACGGGATGCCAATTGAATATCCTGCTTGTGCAAAATGCCAAGGGTTTGCTGTAGTTCAATAATTAAGTCAGTTAACATAACCGAGATTTAAGAAACCTGCAATAAAGCAAGATCGAGCTTCGGTCGACTATAGACCACGGGGGGATAAAAATCTAAGTCCGCTTCCATTAAATGATGGGGGCGATCGCAGATCTCAATTTCCTGAAGGGAATGCCAATGTTGTCGCTGAAAAAAACGCACATTTTGCAATTGCACCGTCGCGAAAAACTTAGTACAACCCCAACCATGGGCAGCGGTAACAGCTTTATAAATCAAACCCTTGCCAATGCGACCCACTCGCCGGTAATTTTGATGTACTCCTAGCCGACCGCCATACCAGACATTCGGTTCATTTTCATAAATCCGCACCGCACCTACTACTGTAGGTTTACCAGGAGTCTCCGTATCTAGGGCAACAATTGGATAGGCAAACTGATCCGTCTCATCAAAATCATGTCCGGCAAAAATGCCCTGTTCCTCACAAAAAATTGCTCTGCGTAGGGCAAAATACCCTTGAATTTCTGCCGCAGATTCTGCCAGTTCAAACTGAAAACGATTGTTTGACATCGTAAAAAGCTCTCTATTTTGCAAATGTTGATAATGCTGAACAAGCGCCACATTTCGCACAGCCGGCCTTCATATCTACTGAAGAAATCTGCGATTGCTTAATGATTGTGCCGACCCTCTGATACAGGGCAAACATAAAATCACTGTCCGGCGCAGGGTGATTTGCTAAAGGTGTTTCGGAAATGGGGACGAAGGGAACAACAAAAGGGTAAACGCCCATATTGACCAGCTTTTCCGAGGCTTCTACCAAAGTTTCAAAGCTATCTCCCAGCCCTGCTAAGAGATAGGTGCTGACCTGTCCCCAACCGAAGACTTTAACGGCGGCTTCGTAAGCTTCGTAATAGTAGGAAACTGGAACCTCGGCTTTTCCGGGCATAATTTTGGCACGAACATCCGGATCAACCGCTTCGAGATGCATTCCCAAACTATCGACGCCAGCGGCTTTCATGCGCTCGAACCAAATAAAATCATCGGGGGGTTCACACTGGGCCTGAATGGGAATATTGACCCGCGCTTTAATGGCTGCTGCACATTTTGTAAGGTAGGCTGCACCACGATCGCCTGAATTGGGTGTCCCCGTTGTCATGATCACCTGTTCGATACCGTCTAACCGGACTGCGGCTTCTGTGACCTCGGCTAACTGCTCCGGTAATTTACGGGTGATCGTGCGACCTGCATCAAGGGATTTTTCTATGGCGCAAAATTGACAAACAGTGGACTCATCGCGATAACGTATACAGGTTTGCTGAACCGTCGTCGCTAAAACATTGTTGCTGTGCAGTAGCGCAATGTGCGAATAGGGAATACCATCTGCTGTCTTCAAATCATAGAATTTAGGTTGACGGGGCAGGGCGATCGCCGCAATCTCTTCGTCCCCTTTGCTCAAAACCGTCTTTGGGGGCATGGATGCAAGGTTGATACTGTAGGGCGATGCCGCAGCGGTGGAAGTATAGATTGGCACCATCACCGTCGTCCCATCCACCGTCACTGCCCGATGATCTGAAGGCCCTGCACCGCCTTTGCGCCCAAGATCTTTGGCATTTGGATCCACCAGTCGCAACCCTTTGGATTGCAGTTCTGTGATGAGACGTTGCTTATTCATGTCGCTGGGATAATCCTTAAATTTTTGTACTTAATGGCTAAAAATCGGATTGTTGGGCAATGCCTCAATGGTTTCCGTCAGCTCTGGATCACTTACTGCCGGAATAGCATTGGGCGTAACTGGGTTGGCTTCTAGGGCTGACCAAGGCTGATTGTTGAGGGTTAGTTGTAATAGATCCGGTCGGGCATAATGTCCCACCGAATCCATCATGCGTTTGCGTTTAGCGATGAGGGAAAAATCTAAATCGGCGATCGCCAACCCTTCTCCCTCAGCAATTGGCTCACAGAGATGCTTTCCTTCGGGGCTAATAATTGCCGTATAACAACCACCACTCAAGGCTTGATGCATTTTTTCGTCGGTGGTAATTTGTAACTTTTGCTCCGCTGTCAACCAACCCGTTGCATTAATCACAAAACAGCCGGATTCCAAAGCATGATGCCGCATGGTCACTTCCATTTGATCCGCGAAAATCTGACCCACCATCGATCCGGGGAATTGCCCACAGTGGATTTGTTCATGTTGCGCCATCAGCGCATAACGGGCTAAGGGATTGTAATGTTCCCAACAGGCCAAGGCTCCCAAGCGTCCAACCGTGGTATCTACCGTCCTCAGACCTGCACCATCCCCTTGTCCCCAAACCATCCGTTCATGGTAGGTGGGCGTGATTTTGCGACGTTTTAGCACCAGCGCACCATCTGCATCAAAAATCAGTTGTGTGTTGTACAGCGAGCCTTCTTCGCGCTCATTAACCCCTAACACCACGACCATTCCATGGGTTTTCGCGGCTTGGGCGATCGCCTGGGTGACTTTCCCCGGCACAGTAACGGCTTCTTGATAAAGCTTTAGGTGACTTTTCCCCATCAAAACCGGCGGTTCAACAAAGGAAAAATAAGGGTAATAAGGCACAAAAGTTTCAGGAAAAACAATCAGTTCTACCCCTTTCTTTGCCGCATTGGCGATCGCATCGAGAACTTTCTCCATAGTCCCTTGTTGACTAAAAAGAACAGGACTAATCTGTGCCGCTGCTGCCCGAATATTTTTTGTATAATTCAGCATGATTTTTCCCAGCACAACGACTGGAATAGTTTCAGAAATAAAAAATGATTTGAAAACAAGTGATTGATATATTAGACTTCAAAAATCAAAAACAAAATTTTCAAATCATCCCTCCTATCAATAATTCACCAAATATTTAATCAAGCACATTTTTACATTGTCCAAGTATCAAGAATAAACGCACCATCCCTACGGTGCATCAAGATTAAATCCATCACATCTAGGGGATTAATCGGACGAATACCGGGGATTAGAGAAGGCTCGCCATGACCATAAAGTGCTTGCAGTGCAAAGCGACAAGCATAAACCTTACCCCCTGCTTCCATGATTTTTACAATACGCTCATTCATGGTCAGGTGACCCGGAAAACCTTCATCCCCAAGCTTAGGAAAACCCCTTTGTACACCGAGAGTAACACCGGGACCATAGAGCAAAACAGATGTTTCAAAGCCTTTTTTAATTAAGCGGCTAGCTTGCATTAAATTTACTAAGCCAATGGAGCCTTCAAACGCCACTGTATGAAAAGTAATCAGCGCTTTTTCACCGGGTTCAGCTTGGACATCAGGAAAAACTTTTTCCTCGTAATCTACTAAGAAATCACCTGTTTGGTGAGCTGGCTTAGTTACCTCTGGCATGGTTGTAGTTCCTTAAATTCAAATTCTGATTTGACTTGAGATTAGTCATGTATCAATGTAGAAGCGAAGTTTCCTTATTCTTGTATCATTTGTCACAAAAAAATAGTTTTAATTGAAAGTCATAGGTTTAACCATTCTTAATTTCTTGTATGAAGATTATCTTTTCTTAATAATCTTAGCCAGAAAAATGCTTCTTATCTAGATACAGTAAGAGTTTCAAGGCTTGGAATTTTCCTGGAAATGGATTTCTGTTCAGTATGTCCGCTTAAGATTTAAATGATTAGACACCTATCTAAATCAACAGGTCTGTCTATGTAAAGCTTATAAATACAAGACTATTGCGATGTTTCCTATTAATAGAATCAGAGATCATCAATTTGTAGCGAAACATACAAGTGTTAGAAATTTCGAGGCTTACAGTTGATGATTATCAGGAAAGATAGAGTTCAATACAGGTAGATAATATGAAAAAAAGCCACTATTCCGTCATTATTGTCGGTGGAGGACAGGCGGGCTTAGCGATTAGTTATCTCCTAAAACAAGAAAGCATTGACCATGTTATTTTCGAGAAAAATCAAATTGGTCATGCTTGGCGTAATCAACGTTGGGATTCTTTTTGTTTGGTTACGCCTAATTGGCAATGTCGGTTACCCGGCTTTCCCTATGCGGGGGGTGATGATCAGGGTTTTATGCTGAAGGACGAAATTGTCCAATATCTTGAGGATTATGCGGCATCTTTCCAAGCTCCTATCCTTGAGGGGGTAGAGGTTTCTAAGCTGAGTCAACGGACTGATGCTTTTGAGGTGATTACCAGCCAAGGAATCTACACCGCTGATCAAGTGGTGGTTGCTACTGGGGGCTACCATACGCCAAAAATTGCGGCGATCGCCAAAAAACTACCTCCCCATATTGTCCAGTTACATTCGGTGGACTACAAAAATCCGGAAACCTTACCAGATAGAATTTTATTAGTTGGCACAGGTCAATCGGGCTGTCAAATTGCTGAAGACCTACATCTAGCAGGTAAAACCGTCCACCTTGCCACAGGCAGCGCACCCCGTTCACCCCGCCGCTACCGAGGGAGAGATGTGGTCGAGTGGTTAGAGTTGATGGGTCATTATGATCTGCCCATTGATGAGCATCCCCAAAAGGAAATGGTACGCCACAAAACAAACCACTATTTAACCGGTCGTGATGGTGGCAGAGAAATTGATCTGCGTCAATTCGCCCTTGAGGGCATGCATCTCTACGGACGGCTCAAGGATATTGATGGAAATCAAATTCTATTTGCCGATAATCTCAAGGAAAATCTCGATCAAGCAGACGCAACGGCCGCCAGAATTAAACAAAGCATTGATGAATATATTGCCAAAAACCAGCTTGATGCGCCCATCGAAGCACCCTATCAGCCCGTTTGGGAACCAACTTCCATACCCCTTACCCTAAATATTGATGAAATTGATGCGGTTATTTGGTCCACTGGTTTTAATTTTAATTATGCTTGGGTCGATGTTCCTGTATTTAATTCGATGGGGGAACCTCTACATAATCGGGGTGTAACTAATGTGGCGGGGCTATATTTCTTGGGTTTACCCTGGTTATATACTTGGGGTTCTGGGCGATTTTCAGGGGTTGCCCGTGATGCGGAATATTTAGCGGAAAAAATTAGAGAAACACTGCCCGCTAATCAAATAAATCCTTGTACGGTGGCTTGATAAATGGCTTGGTAGCGATTTTTGGCGTTGAGTTTATGGAGGGTGCCATTAACATGAAACTTAACGGTACTTTCGCTGATGTGAAGCTCCTCGGCGATATCGCGATCGCGTAAACCTTGGGCTAATAGGCTGACGATTTCCTTTTCCCGCTCCGAGAGGAGATGTTTGTTGAGCTTGATGTTTTGAAACCCGTCATAGGGGAGTTGCAGCGAAATTTGCAGGATTGATTGATTTACACTGCTTTGACTCCTAAATTCACCGCCAACATGGTGGGCTAAAAATTCTATTTCTTTAAAAGGCGATCGCCCATCTGTGTTGAAGGCTTCTGACACGGATGCTTCGACAATGGCTTCGATGGTGACCGAAATCTCCCCATAGATGAGACGGCAATAATTACAGGAGAGTCGATTAAAAATTTCTGTGGTTCTGATCAATAGATATGCAAGGGTGGGAGAGAGCTTTTTTTCTGTGCCGATTAGGGTCAGCTTTGTCTGAGATAACAGCCTTGCCAAAACGTCCGGTAAAGGGATTTGATCGTCTAAAAATTGGGTTGTATTAATCGTATTTGTTTCGCTCTGGAGTTGTCGGACGGCATCAATGGCGATCGCCACTGCCATACAGAGAACTTGTAAAACTTCCAGAAATTCTGCGACAAAGGGAGCCTCGCTAAAGACAGCCAAGACACCAATCACACGGTCATGGCCTACCAATGGATAACCGGCGAAACCGCGAATATTATTGGCGATCGCCCAGTCACGATCCTTTACCCAGGTTTCATTGGCGAGATGATTGCTTAAAAAAGGAATACAGCTTTGGGCAATTTTACCGACCTTATAAGCCCCCATCGGCACACGGGCAAAACTACCATTCGTACTGGTATGTAAGCCTGACGAAGCAACCAGTTTTAAACTCGCACCATCAGGCTCTGTTAACCAAATACGTGCAAACACGCAATGAAAATCATGGATTAATGCTTCGGTGATTTCTTTGGTAATCGCCGTTGTGTCAAGGCAACCAGAAATGCGCTTGCTAGTCGTATTTACTTTTTGGAGATCAAAAATTAGCTGGGCAGAATCTAACACGAGCGGCTCAGAACACTATCAAATCCACGCTATCAAAGGAAGCTATCTTGAAAAGTGCTGCAAGCAACATTATGGACACCGAACCATAGGATAAATTTTCGCCATGATCCCCGGGTTTATTGATAGTTCAAAACTGCTGCGACTCAAAATCTGAAGTCATTATATGGACAAGGCGCAGAAATTTTATCCCTATCTCAACGATCATGGCCTTAAAACGTGTTTGGAAAGTTTTATTCCGCCCCCTAAATCGACCCACTAAAGCTCCGGCAATACTGGGGGACTTTCACTCAGTTTCCCCCCAAATTTGGGGGGCCAGGGGGGCTTTTCAAACAGGCTCTTAGATTACATAAACTACATTTTGGGCTGTGGCATTATTCTGGAGTATTGATCAAACCAGGGTGATCTAATGGGCGATCGCCGGGGGCATCCCAGAAGAAACGACGCTCGGATTCAGCAATGGGTTTGTCGTTAATACTCGCTTCCCGACGACGCATTAAACCCGCTTCATCAAATTCCCAATTTTCATTGCCATAGGCTCGATACCATTGACCCGCATCATCCTGCCATTCGTACTGAAATCGTACTGCAATTCGATTTTCGCCAAACGCCCACAGCTCTTTCACCAGACGATAATTTAGCTCTTTATCCCACTTGCGACGCAAAAACTCACGGATTTTTTCCCGACCTTGGAATACTTCCGCCCGATTACGCCAAAAACTATCCTCGGTATAAGCCATACAGACTTTATCTGGGTTGCGACCATTCCATGCATTTTCTGCCATCCGTACTTTGGCGATCGCAATTTCCTTAGTGAAGGGAGGAACTAAAGGTGTTGTCATGATTAAAATTTCCCAATAATTTTAGAAGAGACGGCGGCTTACGAATTTGTTTACTCTCATTGTTGATGCAGGCAAAACCTACGAATTCATCTATGGTTGTTGACCCAATAGTGACAGAAGAAGTGTCCGAAAGACCACTAATGGCTAGAACTCCGCATTTGGTGGCCGCCTCATATAAACCAAGGGCTAATTCTTTGAGTAGTTCCCTTTCAATGCGTTGTTCAGAAAGTCGAATAGATTGAAGAATCGAGTCGGGAATTGAAATTTGCATTATGGTCGTATGTAAATTTCGTTAAAATGTATTGAGGTACGGCCAGATTATAATTCGTCAACTTTAGTTGGGGAAGTTGACGTATCTTCGAGGACAAAATAGCCATTCCGACCCCGTTTCTTGGCCTGATAGAGCGCATCATCGGCACATTTTACCCAAGAGGCCAAGGACAATCCAGGCCGGGGTACAGCACAATGAATCCCAATACTGACAGTGACATAATTAGCAATCTCAGAGGTGGGATGGGAGATCGCTTTAGCATCCATCAAAGTTTTAATCCTTTGGGCAACGATAACCGCGCCGGATAAATCGGTTCTGGGTAAAATTAAGGCAAATTCTTCTCCCCCATAGCGGGCTACTAGGTCTGAAGTGCGATGGACAGATTCTTGCAAAATGGCGGCGACAATGCGTAAACAGTGGTCTCCGGCTTGATGGCCGAGGGTATCGTTGTAGAGTTTGAAATAGTCAATGTCCAACATCACCAAGGTTAAGGACTCAGTTTCGCGAAAAGCAATTTGCCATTCCCGTTCCAAGGCCTGGTCAAAGAACCGACGATTATAAACTCCGGTGAGGCCATCAATTTGAGTCAATCGTTCCAGTTCAATGTTGACTTCTTGGAGTTTTTCTTGGGCTTGTTTGAGCGGGTCAATGTTTTGAATTTGGCAGACATAATAGAGCGGTTGTTGTTGAGCATCTCGGACCAAACTGACATTCAACAGACCCCAAATCCAACGCCCATCCCGGTGTTGATAGCGGCGTTCTTGGGTATAGGCCATAATTTCGCGGTTGAGCAGTTGTTGAGTTAGGTCTCCTTGGAATGGCACCCAATTGGGATCTGTTACTTCTGCCACATCATGGTCTTGCAGTTCATCGGAAGTATAGCCCAACAGCTCACAAAAGGCGGGATTGACCTCAAGAAATTTACCATCTAAGGAAATCAGTGCACTACTCACGGCCGTAGTTTGGAAGGTTTGCCGGAAGCGTTCTTCACTTTCTGCTAAGGCCTCTTGTATGCGGAATTTGTCGGTAATGTCCCGTCCTTCACAGAGGAGAAAAATTATCCGCTGGTCGGTGTCGTAGATGGGCCGAATCGAAAAATCCAAAATAACTTTTTGCCCATTATTGCCCAAATTTTCTACGTCATAGCGAATCAGAATCCCTTGAGCGGCCTGGTGTATCGCGGATTTGAGGTCAGCTTTGAGCTGTTCGGATGCCTGCCACCAGGGAGTTTCCCAAAAATCTTGGTCGACAATCTCATCCACCGTAATGCCAGCAAAATCCAGGGCCCGTTGATTCACTTTGACGACTTTCCCGGTGGGGGTTAACAGAGCGGTAAATTGGGAGGCTTGATCAAATAGGGCTTGCATCATCGCTTCCCGTTCAGCCAAAGCCAGTTGCACTTCTTTGAGCGGGGTAATGTTGATATTTAAGCCACTCATTCTGACCGGTTGGCCGGCTTCGTTATACTCTACGTGGCCGGTACCTAAAATCCAAATACAATTCCCGTCGGCCTGGACTAGGCGAAATTCCCCTTGATAGGGTTCTCCGGTGGCAATAGCTAAGTTAACCCCCGCCTGGACGTGCTCCCGATCGTCGGGATGGACTAATTTGTAGAAAGTGTCTTGGTTTTTCTCGTAGCTGTCGGGGGTATAGCCCAAAAGATGATCGGACTGCTCGGACCAATCGGCTTGATCGGTGATTAAATCCCTTTCCCACCAGTTGGTGGAGGTGGATTCCAGGGTCATTCGCAACCGTTGTCCACTTTTTTGGAGAGCCTCTTCAATTTGTTTACGCTCAGTAATGTCAATCATAATCCCGCTGAGTTGAATGGGCCGACCGGTTTCATCCCGCTCCAGGGCCGCCAAATCCGCAATCCAGACCATTTGGCCATTGGGGGGAATCATCCGAAATTCAACCCTATAGGGCGCGTCGTGATTTAGGGTAGCTTCCACTGCGGTTTGCACCTTGGCCCGGTCTTCCGGGTAAATCAGCGCAATGGCATCGGCCCAGGTTGTGGGTAGTTCATCCCCGTGGCGGCCGAGCAAATCATGGAATGAGGGAGCTGAGTACATCTGGTCGTTGACGATATCCCATTTCCACCAATTGGCGGTTTCGGCAGAGAGGGCCAGGCGGAGAGTGGCTTCATTTTCTTTCAGGGCGGCTTCGGCAAGTTTTTGCTCGGTAATGTCGAGGTTAATGCCGCTCATCCGCAGGGCTTGGCCATTGGCATCCCGTTGCACCATACCTCTGGCCATAATCCAACGAATCGTCCCATCGGGGTGGACAAAGCGAAATTCGGTTTTATAGGGAATCCCATTTTCTAAGGAATCGTATAACTTTGCCCGGGTGGGTTCTACGTCGTCGGGATGGAGAAAACTTAAGAAGGAAGCAATATTTTTGGGGTAGGAGTTGGGGGCGCGGCCCACCATGGCATCAAAGGTGTCTGACCAATCCACCTCATTGGTTTTGATATCCCAATCCCACCAACTTGTATCGGTTGATTCGAGGGCGAAGCGGAATCGTTCTTCACTTTTTTGCAGGGCCTGGGTTTGCTGTTGAAGGCGACGGAGAGGGCGGTTAATGGACTGGATTACGGCCAAACTTAGGATCACTAACAGGCTTAATCCCAAGGCGGCGATCGCCAGCGTGGAGACTAAACTTTCATTGGCAACATTAATGAAACTTTGTGCGGAAATTGCCATAACTAGCAGTCAGTCCAGCGATTGATTCAGGCTTTGAAAATTGAGGTTAGTGACAAGGGTGGTTTCAAGATTTCGAGTTTTGGGAGTAATAATTGGGGCATAGGTACGGACCACCAAGCAAATAGTGCAATAGTTTGCGTGTAAAATACTATCTGTAAAGCTGAATTTGTAATACCTCCCTGATTCTAGCAAGCTGGACTGGTTCTTGCGCTTTGTAAAAAGATGGGGCAGTGGTTAGTGGTTCGTGACATTTTTTAACCAGCCTTTGTTAATTGTTTTCAGTATTCTCAAATAATATCCTCTCTTTTTTTGAACAGGAAAATAACTACGAGGCAAACAAAACCTTGGAGTAATAAAATTTCCCAGTTGACCAAAAGATTATTCCAACTAGGGTCGTAAACTAGGGTGGCTTTAAAAGGAGATTCCAATACGGTACCATCGGGAAAAATGACTGGCTCTGGCACTAGACTGTTGATGTCTAATAATGTGCCATAGGCACCGATAGACCAACGGCTGACCATAAACCAAGAAAGATATTGACTCACACCTTTAATTTGGAACAGTACGCCGGAGAAGATGATTTGGGGCAGTAGCAAAATAGGTAGAGCGGTGTTAGCCTGGGTTTCACTTTTGACCAAGGTAGATACCATTAAGCCTAAGCAAATAGAACTGAAAAGGGTGAGATAACTGGTGATAATTAGCCCCAAACCCCAGGGCAATAGGGGAGGCTGGGGATGGTCGAAGGCAATGAGGATAATCACCACCATAGCAAGGGTTTGCAAAAGCGCTAATCCTGACAATACTGTCACCTTAGAAGCAATATAGGCGAACAGGTTAAGATTAACTAATCTTTCTCGGCTGTAAATATCATTTTCTTTGACAATTTCTTGGAGAGAACTGGCGAGACCAACCCAGATGGCGGCACAGCTAAATACTAATAGTACGGTCTGAGCTAGGGGCGCAAGTTTGGGATCCGCTTCACTACCCAGAATAAATGGTTCCCTAGTGGCGATCGCCAGATCGATTAATAAAATGCCAATGGGGGCGGTGGCAATGGAAATACCGATATTGACCGGATCCCTAGCCATAATTTGCCAGTATCTTTGGCACAGAATCCAGGTTTGGCGCAGGGGAGATACCCTGGGAGGACTAGGTCTAGGGGCGGCAACAGCGGAATTACTCACCCCCAACCGTTGATCAATGTACTGATGTTGATAGCTAGACCGGCTATAGCGTTGGGCGGCTTTGATCACTGCTGATTGATTATCCAATTGAATATAAACATCAGCAAAATCACCATTATGGAGGTTAAAAAATTGGCAAGCATCGCTAAAAGTGCCGAAATAACACAAATTGCCCCCCTGGCCTAAAAACACCAGGCGATCGCATAGGTTAATGTTGCCGGTGGCATGGGTTACCAACACAATAGTTCGTCCCTGATCCGCTAGCTTTCGTAATAATTGCATCATCTTTTTATCTAGACCAGGATCTAAACCCGATGTCGGTTCATCGAGGAAAAATAATTTCGGATCCACCAGTAACTCCACGCCGATGGATACCCGTTTGAGTTGGCCGCCGCTTAATTTTTTGACCAGAACATGGCGACGTTCCTGCATTTCAATTTGGCCCAAGGTTTTCTCAACAATTTCGTCAATATCCGCATCTTGGGGTAATCTTAATTTAGCCGCATACCGCAAAGCTTCCTCTACGGTTAGGGAACTGTGGATAATATCTTTTTGGGGCACGTAACCAATTTGATTACGGTAAAGGTTAAAATTATTTCTCAGATCTTCACCGTTCAAATAAACTGTGCCAGACGTAGTAGGTTCAATACCTAATAAAGTCCGCATAAAAGTCGATTTGCCTGCGCCACTTCCCCCCACTAAAGCTACCAATTGACCTGGTTCAATGGGCAAAGAAATTTGGTTAAGGAGTGTAATTTCTTCGCTCTGATTACCTTGAACAGTGCGGACGATATTGCGGGCATCAAGGCGAATATTATCCCCGGTGTCGGCAATGAATAATTGATCGTTTTGTAATACCAGGGTGTAGGGAACTATTTTGATGATGGCGGCGGTGTTAATCAGAATTTTACCGTTGACTTTAGTGCCATTAACGTAAACACCATTGGTGCTGTAATCGTGTAAAAGATAGGTATTTGGCTCTAAATAATCCAGGACAGCATGTTGGCGGGAAACTGCGGAGGAAAGTAATTGTAAGTTGGCAGTTTCGTCCCGCCCAATAACCACAGATTTTTGCTTTAAATTGATGGATAATAGCGATGTTAAATTGGTAGGGCTAGAGCCATTGGGAGTAAAATATTTAATAGTAATAAGAATATTAATATTTTGTCCAATCTTAATAACATCTCCATTCTGTAATGGGTAGCCAATATCATGGGTGATTAAATGATGATTAATAAATAGCTTGTTACTGCTGGGATTGAGGCGATCGCCGTCATAAATAAAGTAATTACCTTGATCTTCTACTAAAGTAGCTTGACAACGACTAATAATGCTCCAATCAGTGGGGACTATCAGGTCGGCAAATTGGGAATCTCGACCTAAAATATGTTTACTTTTAGTTAATTCAAAAGGGGGTAAGCTTTGACCTTGATTAGTGACAATAATGTATGGTCTATTATTTTGATTCATGACCATTTCAAATTATTGAAAAATAAAATATTCATAGTTAAAACTGTAAATTATAGACATCAAATACCACTTCGAGCCACCATGAAAATTTGACTTGCTCTTGGTGAAGCAACATAACGCCAATGCCATGGTTCATAACTTACTCCTTGACTATTGTTAGGAGGAAATGAAAGTTCAAAACCATACTGATTAGCATTTCTAGCTAACCATTGATAAGCAGATGTATTTTCAAAATTTATTTTTAAATCATTTGCTGGATTAGCACCATCTCCTATATCTAAAGCATAGCCAGTGTGGTGTTCACTGTGTCCGGGAGGGGCACTAAACCTTGCCGCTGCTTCTTTACCACCTTTTCTTTTAATTTGATTTTGAAATAAAGCATCCTGAGAGGCAATAGAACGAAATCCAGAAATAATAGTTAATCTTACTCCTTGAACTTGAGCATCAGCTTGCATCTTTTTAAAAGCAGTGGCTGCTTCTTGATCTAAAGATTCACTGCGGCCGTAATATTCACCTACTTTTACTAATCTTTGCTGGCTATTTTCAGGGAAAGAATAATGACCTAAATTAGTTTTAACCGCAATATTGTTGGGAACTTCTCTTGATCCTTGCTGTTCTGCTAGCGGGGATAATTGTTCATAATCTGGTGGAAGTCCTGGCAATAGGGGGCTAGTCTGGATTTCGGGGACTTCAGTTATTAATGGTTCGAGATTAGTTGGAGTCGGAGTGGGAACCGGAAGAGAGGAAAGCTCTCTATCTTCAAGGGGGGGGGGAGATGGAATTTTTTCTTGATTATGAATGCCACTAGTTTCGTTAATAGATAATTGTTTAGCATTAGGTAAGTACCACCAACCATACAACATTCCCACTAACAGAGCGGCAACAAAAAAGTTTACCAATTGAAAGTTATTTTTTAAAAATTTTAGCATTTTCCTTAGAATCAAGTCTAAAAGTTTACTAATTGACTGGCAATCCACCCCGTTGATCCTGAACCATAGTGATAAACTTTATACCAAACATGGCCACTGGAATCAGTACTACTATCTAAGATGTCTAAACCCTCACCTGTATAGCCTTGAGTAATAACGCCATAATCTGTTCCCGGACCAGAGCGAATATTTTTAGATCCAGGAATTCCTCCAATAGTTGCGCTAGCACCGCTGGCCATAGCCTTTGCCTGATTTGCTAAAACTTGAACTCTCTGTCTTTCTGCGGCTAAACGCTGCCTTTCTTGCTTAGCTCGTTCGGCCTCAGCAGCTAGTCTTTGACGTTCTTCTTCTACTCGTTTTTGTTCTAATTCCCTTTGACGTTTTTCATTCTCGGCAATTTTTTGCTCTGCTTCTATTCGTTTTTGCTCTGCTTCCTGTTTTTCTTTTTCAGCTTGAGCCGCCCTAGCTTCAGCTTCTTTAATTTGTTGAGTAATTATAAACCCACCTCCTAAACCAGCAGTGACCACAATAATCCCAATAAGAACAGTTAACAGCGTTGCAATTTTTGATTTTCCATTGTTGTTCGAGTAGTTATTATGAGAGTTACCGACGGGCTTAACAACAGTTTCAGCCGTTTTGGTGGAACTTCTCGTGACTAAAAATTCATTACTAGGTGCAACTCGAACAGTTTCCATTGGAAGTGCTGGCTCAGCCCCAGAACTAATTAAGGAGTGTAGAGCCTGATACATTGCTTCGGCACTGGAATAACGACGACTAGGCTCCATTTCTATGGCTTTATTGATTACTTTAGCCAAGACAGAATCGATTTTAGATACATGACTTTGCCAGTCTAATTGGCCTGTTTGCTGGTCGCTAGAAAATTCAACTGGCAACTTCTTGGTAAGAGTGTAAATAATAGTCAGTCCTAAAGCATAAAGATCGGTGCTGAAAACAGAACGTCCCGAACTTTGTTCAGGAGCCATAAATCCCCTAGTGCCAATAACTACAGAGCTAACAGTAGAACCTGAGCCTAAAGTAACAGCCCCCATAGTTTCCTTAACAGCACCAAAATCAATCAGAACGGGTAAGTGATCACTGTCCCGCAAAATAATATTTTCTGGCTTAATATCTCGGTGAATAATTCCTTTGCTATGAATGTATTTAAGGGTAGTTAAAAGAGAAGAAAGAATAGTCTTTGCTTGTTCTGAACTAATAGGAGCAATTTCATTTAGGCTAACTCCTTGAATATACTCTTGGACTAAGTAAAATTCATTATCGTTTGAGAAATAACTATATAATTTGGGAATTTGACTGTTGTGCTCTCCTAAATCTTCTAACACTGAAGCTTCTTTTTCAAACAATTTTTGAATTAACTCAGTGGAGGTATTACTGTTTGCATTGGCTGGTTTAAGACGTTTTATTACCACCAGCTTTTGAGATGGTATCTGAGTATCTTTGGCTAAAAAAGTATCGCCAAATCCTCCTGAACCAAGGGATTTAACAATTTCATAACGGTCGAGTACTTGGACATTCATGTTGTTTGTTTATCTAAAATCAAAAAATTGAAATACTTAAATTCAACTTTAATTCAATCAATTGAACTGTAAAAAACTTATCTTTCAACTTCAATATGACAATTGTAATTCCCATCTTTTTTGGCTTTCCTTCTTAAAATATCAGCCGCCACATTCCAGTTATGCTTAGAAGCAGCGGTATAGGGCATACCACCACAATAACCACCGACAAAGTACCAGTCATCTTTTTCTGCTGTAGAAACAGAACAACTTCCGCCACCATTACCTCGACAGTTACGGATTGCGGCCTGTCTTGCCTTTTCCATAGTTGAGTAACCAGTGGCCCAACCCCAACCCCTTACTCCCTGGGCGATGGCCGAGTAGCCAGCCAAAGCAGGGGAAGCCGCCAAGCAGGTGCTCAATAGGGACAGACCAGAAATAGAAAGGACGTTTTTGGGACTGAAGATAATTTTCATAGCCGTATCGTTGCCTCATACAGACAAACTTATAGGAATATTACCCTAGTTTTACGAAAAGGATCTCATTCCGTCAGGACTCTTTTATTAACTTTCGTTAAAGCCGTTTTCCTTAGGCGATCGCCATGGAGCAAAGGGAAAAACGGAAGAAAATTTATCTGGATTTTGGTAGTACTGTTAAAGTTAATTTCACCAAAATTAGTCAATGGGATAGCATAGTCAGTGCGACAATTCTGTGCTCATTTTCCCTTGGTCTGTCAAAAGAACCTAATTATCCCGACATATTGGAGTGAACTAATGGATATTGTTAAGATCATTTGTGCGATTCTATTGCCGCCCCTGGGGGTTTTCCTGCAAGTGGGTATTGGCAAAGACTTTTGGATTAACCTACTGCTGACCATTTTTGGTTTGTATATCCTCGGTCTTGTCCATGCCATTTGGGTCATTGCCAGGGAACGTTAATTAGTATCAATAAAAACATGGCTAGAGGATCAAGTTTGGTCTACTCCAGCCATGTTTAAGCAGAAATTAATTGCCTAAGATAAAAATAATCATGACCAAATTTTTTGTGGACCGGGGCGGCACCTTTACCGATATTGTTGCCATTACCAAAGATACAAAATTAGCCCAACATTCCGCTAAAGATAGGCGATTTAGCGTATTTATCCTACCCACAAAAGAAACGGTAATTTTATTTAAATTATTATCAGAAAATCCGGAACTTTATGACGATGCAGTTATCCATGGCATCCGAATTATTTTAGGTTTATCTTCCAACGAACCCATCGCCCCAGAAAAAGTTAGCATGGTTAAAATGGGCACCACCGTAGCCACCAATGCGTTGCTGGAACAGAAAGGAGATCCCCTAGTTTTAGTGATGACCCAAGGATTTCGAGACGGGTTGGCGATCGCCTATCAAAATCGGCCGGACATTTTTGCCTTGGAGATTAAAAAGCCTAGCTTGCTCTATGGCCCGGTCATTGAAGCGATGGAAAGAATTAATGCCCAGGGAGAAATTTTACAACCCCTAGATAAGCATAGGATTCACCAGGATTTACAACAGGCCTATGACCAAGGAATTCGCAGTGTGGCGATCGCCTTAATGCACAGTTATCTTTATCCTGACCATGAATTAATTATTACTGAAATTGCCCAAAACATTGGCTTTACTCAAATTTCCCGTTCCTCTGAAGTTAGCCCCCTAATTAAATACATTTATCGTGGCGACACCACCGTTGTGGATGCCTATCTTTCCCCTTTACTGCGGCGTTACGTTGACCAAGTGCAAGGACAATTACCAGGCATAACAGTACAGTTTATGCAGTCCCATGGAGGTCTGGTGGATGGTAGTCATTTCCAGGGACGGGATAGCATTCTTTCTGGCCCAGCGGGGGGCATTGTCGGCGCTGTCAAAACCTCCCAGCGGGCAGGCTTTCGCAACATTATTACCTTTGACATGGGGGGCACTTCCACCGATGTGGCCCATTTTAACGGTACCTATGAACGATTATGGGAGACGGAAATCGCCGGGGTACGTCTGCGGGTACCAAGCTTAGCCATTCATACAGTGGCGGCAGGGGGCGGTTCCATTTTGCACTTTGACGGGCAAAGATACCAAGTAGGTCCCGATTCTGCGGGGGCTAACCCTGGGCCAGCTTGTTACCGTCGGGGCGGGCCGTTAACAGTAACCGATGCCAATGTCATGGTGGGACGGGTGCAAAAAAGCTATTTTCCCCCTGTATTTGGCCCAGAAGGAAATCAGCCCTTAGATATTGATATTGTTCAGGAAAAATTCATCGATTTGGCAAATCAAATAGCTCAATTCACTGCAATTAAACCTATACCAGAGGAAGTGGCGGATGGCTTTCTGGCGATCGCCGTAGAAAATATGGCCAATGCCATCAAAAAAATCAGTTTACAACGGGGCTACGACTTGGAAAGCTATACCCTATGCTGCTTTGGCGGGGCAGGGGGTCAGCTAGTTTGTCGATTGGCCGATCGCCTAGGTATTAGTAAGATTTTTCTTCATCCCTACAGCGGTGTCCTTTCAGCCTATGGCATGGGTTTAGCGGAGCAGCGGGCTTTGCGGGCCATGACCATTGAGCAACCTTTAACAGCGGATAATTTAGAGAGCTTACTAAGCAATTATCAAACCCTAGAAACCCAGTTAGCTGAAACTTTTGTTAATAGTTCCAACAGCAATGGTAAAGCAGAAAATTTTAGTAAATCACCGGAAATACGTCGTCAAATTGATTTGAAATATCGAGGAACTGACACTAGCTTAAGTCTTGATTTTTGCCCAGATTTAACCAGTTTAATCACTCAATTTACAGAACAACATCAACAACGCTATGGGTTTAATCAAACAGGCACTCCCCTCACCATTGCTGCTATTAGTTTAGAGTATATTCAACCTCTAGATTTGCCGCCGGAACCCTGTTTAGCTTCAGTGGTAAAACCGGCCCAAGCTTTAGAAATGGTGGATTTTTATGGCGATCGCCAATGGCATGCCATGCCTGTGTACCAACGTCAGCAGTTAGCTCCACACCAGGTAATTACCGGGCCAGCAATGATTGCGGAAGAGACTGGTACTATTGTAGTTGATCTCGGTTGGCAAGCCCAGTTGGGCCAAGCATCCCCATGGGAACCCCAACCTTGCCATTTGGTGTTGGAAAAAATAGTTAATCAAACAAAAGCTGCTCCTGATTCAATTAATAACAAAGAGGAATTGGAAGTTAAGGTAAATACTGATAGTTATGAAACTATTAGTGGGAATCAAGTCGATCCAGTGCGCCTAGAAATATTCAAAAACCTTTATCAATTTATTGCCGAAGAAATGGGCATTGTGCTGCAAAACACCGCTAGCTCAGTCAACATTAAAGAACGGCTCGATTTTTCCTGTGCCATTTTCGATGCCAATGGAGACTTGGTAGCCAACGCGCCCCACATTCCTGTGCATTTGGGTTCCATGGGGGAAAGTGTCAAAGCTCTTTTGCACGATCGCCATCAGCAATTGCAACCGGGGGATGTGTATCTCTCCAATAATCCCTACAACGGTGGCACCCATTTACCGGATGTGACAGTGATAACGCCCCTGTTTGACTCTGCGGGTAAGGAAATTTTGTTTTATGTTGCTTCCCGGGGCCACCAAGCAGATTTGGGCGGCATTACCCCCGGCTCCATGCCTCCCCACAGTCAAAATATTAACCAAGAAGGTATTTTATTTGACAATGAGTTGTTAGTTAAAGCAGGGGAATTACAAACGCAAGCAATTCGTAATCATTTGCTTAATAACATTTATCCAGCTCGCAATCCCGAACAAAATTTAGCTGACTTTTCTGCTCAAATTGCCGCCAATCAACGGGGCATAATGGGTTTAGAAAGTATGGTAGCCCAGTATGGTTTAAACACCGTTCAGCAATATATGGCCCATGTGCAAAATAATGCCGAACAAGCAGTAACCAAGGCGATCGCCAAGCTGAAATCCGGTCAATTTGTCACAGAAATGGATAACGGCATTCGCATTGCGGTAACTATCACCGTTAACGCCTCCCAAGGCACCGCCATAATCGATTTTTCCGGCACTTCTCCCCAGGGCGATCATAATTTCAATACCCCCAAAGCGGTGGTACAAGCAGTGGTTTTGTACGTTTTCCGCACCCTGGTACAGGACCCCATTCCCCTCAATGCCGGTTGCCTCAAACCGTTAAAAATTATTATTCCCCCCGGTTGCCTCCTCGATCCCCAATATCCCGCCGCCGTGGTGGCCGGTAATGTGGAAACTTCCCAGGCGATCGCCGACACGTTATACGGAGCGTTGGGTTGTTTGGCCGCCAGCCAGGGCACCATGAATAACCTCACCTTTGGAGATGGTCAATATCAATACTATGAAACCATTGCAGGAGGCAGTGGCGCTGGCCCTAGTTTTGCTGGTTGTGACGCAGTGCAAACCCACATGACTAATTCCCGCCTGACAGATCCAGAAATCTTAGAAAGTCGTTTCCCGGTGTTGTTGGAACAATTCGCCATTCGGCCCCACAGCGGTGGCGCAGGTAAATTTCCCGGTGGCAACGGCATTGTGCGCCAGTTTAAGTTCCTTCAACCTCTATCAGTAGCTATTTTGGCTAATCGGCGGCGGGTGGCACCCTTTGGGTTGGCCGGGGGAGAAGCAGGAGCCGTGGGGGAAAATTGGTTACTGCGTCGTTCTGGGGATAAGGTACGGTTAGATAGTTGCGCCCAGGTGGATGTGGCCCCTGGCGATCGCCTAATAATTAAAACACCGGGGGGCGGAGGTTATGGCCATCGAGATTGAACGTAAATTCCTGGTTAAAGATGACCGCTGGCGGGATTTAGCCCAGGGTTATTTGTACCGTCAAGGTTACATTGCGACCAAGGATTTAACCACGGTTCGAGTCCGTACCATTGGCAATCGGGCCTATCTCACTATTAAGGGTAAAAATACCGGCATGGCCCGTTTGGAATTTGAGTATGAAATTCCCGCAGTGGATGCTAATCAAATTTTGACTGAACTTTGTTCACCGCCCCTGATTGAAAAATATCGTTATTGCCTCGATTACCAAGGAAAAACCTGGGAAGTGGACGAATTTTTGGGGGATAACCAGGGTCTAATTTTGGCGGAAGTAGAATTATCCCAAGCTGACGAAAAAATAAGTTTACCCCCCTGGATTGGGAAAGAAGTCACGGATGATGCTCGCTATTACAACGTCAATTTGACTCAACATCCCTACAAAAATTGGTGACAGCTTAAACGATGAACAAACATAAGATTTTTAAGTCTCTTTTTCTTGTTTGAATCCAAAACATAGCCAACCAAATAATTTAAATGATTTATCAATTTTACCTTTTTTCTTTATTTTATCCTCCCTGCATTGACCAAAAAACGATAGCTTACTGAATATGGCTAGTTATGGAAACTTGTAAACTTTGTAGATAGAAGGAATGTTGACTCATGTTCAAAAATGGTTATTTACTAATGGGAATTTTTTCTGCCACTTTTTTTTGGTTATCTGCGACCATTTCTGCCGAAACTGACTTTAATTCCTTTTGGCAACAATTCAAAACTGCAGTGGTTAACAGTGACAAATCCACCGTTGCCAGATTGACAAAATTTCCCCTTTCGATGCCATTTGGAATAGAAAGCATAAAAACAGAAACTGAATTTTTGCAAGGTTACGACGATATTTTGAATATGGAAGCCGATGTGAAGAGATGTTTTCAAACGACTAAACCGAAGCAAGAGGGAAAGGGTTATGCTATTTATTGCACCTTTAAACAGCTACCTGAATCAAGCGAAAATCGTCCGATTAAATATTATTTTGAAAGGACAAAAACGGGTTGGAAATTTGAGGGTATAGATAATATCAACGAGTAAAATATATTTGCAATCGCACCGCCCCCCAGAAATCTGAGATTCGCTCAGAAATTTTTCAATCGCAGATTAAAGTTGCCGGAGAAGAGATTGATTCACGGTAAAGTGTACGAAATTAGCTTGGATTTTCATGATAGGGATTTATGACGGTACTGACTAATTCTTCTTCTGTCCCCCAACTTAATCGCTGTTTAGGATTAATTCAGGTCACCACCCAGGCGATCGCCGTTGTAGGGCCAACCATAACCGCTGTGATCAACATTCCCCAGGTCTATCTCAGTTCCGGGAACAGTAGTTGGCTCACTTACCTGATTGCTTGTCTTTGTATTTTGTTAGTGTCCCAAGTGCTGATTACCTTTGCCAGGCAGGAAGCGGGGACAGCGGGCTTAGCCACCTATGTTTTGCAAGGTTTGGGGGTAACTTTTGCACGGTTAACGGGCTGGTTACTCTTACTGGCCTATGGCGGCTTTGGCATACTACTGCTGGCCATGGCCAGTCAAAGTTTTGCAATTCTAATGGGGATGGCCGGACCCAAACTGCCTCTGTGGTTTTTTGTTGTGGTTTTGGGAGGATTAATTTGGTGGCTAGTGTCACGGGATGTGCGAGTATCCAATGGAATGATGTTGGTGTTAGAAAGTGTTTCAATTATTATAATTTTCTGGTTATGTAGTGTTATTTTATTCCACCATAGTATTAAATTTGATTTGTCAGAATTTCAACTCACCAGCGCCACAGGCAACCAAGTACGTTCGGGCTTAATGATTGCTTTTTTGAGTTTTGTGGGATTTGAAAGTGCAGCTACCCTAGGACGTGAATCTCTCCATCCCCTCAAAGATATTCCCAAAGCTCTACGCATTGCTACTTTGCTGCCAGGGGCACTATTTTTGGTTTGGGCTTATGTTTTAGGACTGGGTTTTAAAGCGGCTCCCAGCAATATTCTCAACTCAGCCAGTCCGCTTGTTAGTCTCGGCGATTTTTTACAAATTCCGACGGCGGCGATGGTAATTAGTTTTAGCGCCTCTGTTTGTTTTTTGAGTGCAAGTTTAGGGGTATTTAGTGCTCTGGCTAGGGTTGGTTTAAGTTTAGGAAAAGAAAAAATTCTTCCTCCATTCAGCACTAAAATTCATCCTGCTTTCCACACTCCGGTGGGCTCCTTAACTTTAGGGTTAGGGATTTGTATTTTGGGTACTTTGGTTCTGCTAGCAATGGGGTTAAAACCCGATGATATTAACGATGTTTGTGGTACTTTTGGGACTTTAGCATTGCTATTGGTCTATGGTCTTGTTTCCATTTCCCTACTGCGGGATCACTATCGCCGTGGTATCCTTTCCCGTTCTATTTTAATCCTTGGTAGTGTGACAATTCTACTATTAGCAACTGCTACTATTGCTTTTTTAAGTGGGTTAAATCAAGGGGATTTGCTCAATACAGTGTTGATTTTCTTCGTTCTAATAGTTCTAGGCATTGGAATAATTGCTCGCCAAGGGGCTGACCGCTCCTGACAGTCGAGAACTAAGACAAAAATTACTGGGGGTTAGGTAGGCGATCGCCAAATTACGAATATTGCTCCGAAACTGACCACATTACCCACTGCGAAGAGTTCTAGCTATCCTTTACTGATAAGAAACTGGGAGAAAATCGTCCTTTTTTTGTAACAAACTATATCAACCTACAACCTTATACCTAAGTATAGGGAATATATTGTAGTAGAGACAGAGAAGAAATGGGAGGGTGAGCATTATGTTAACCGTCAGCGAGGTCGCTCGCAAACTGGGATTAAATCCGCAGACTCTCTATTTCTACGAACGCATAGGGGTAGTCGATCATCCCCAGCGCAACCAATCTGGTTATCGGGTTTATCAAGAGAAAGATTTGGCGATCCTGAGTTTCATTCGTCATGCCAAGGATTTGGGGTTTAGTCTGGAGGAGATTGCCGACATTCTCCACTTACAAAGTCAACAATCCCTGACTTGCGACGAAATTTATCATAAGCTCACGAGCAAAATCCTTCAGCTCGAAAGTGGAATCAAAGAAATGGAAAAAATGAAGGATGATCTATCCAAAATTCTCAGTCTTTGCTGTCAAAGAATTAGTAATGGGGGTAAACACGGTAATTGCTGTTTGTTAAATGAGCAGTTGACTTAGGTATTCTGAGTGATTGAACTTTTATCTACTTTGCTGGCTACTTTGTCAAAAATGCCACAAAAAACACTATTTTCTGGGGATTAAAACCAGAAAGGGAGGGTTTGTCATGTCTTCTAATTCGTCAAGTAAGTTAGGGGATCAACAAAATGTAGGCATCCTCTACAATCTCTACAGTCAAGGGCAAGGAAAATCGGATAAACAAGGAAGTAAACCTACCCTAAGTAAATCAACTCTTCTATCTAGCCTTGAACTAACAACTCCAACCTTAACTCTGGGCCAACGAGGTGGGAGTGTATCTGCTAACGCTGCCTCTAATTTGGCGGCGATCACTCAAATTTCGTCCCAAGGTAAACGGGGCGGTGGTTTGCCAACCGATAAGGGTGGTGGTGGGCCGCCAGATGGCAAAGGCCACGGCGAAGAATCAGTCGAAAATAACCTGTCCTTCCCTGTCATTTTTCCCTCCGGAGTTACGCCTTTAGCTCTACGGGGAGCCATGAATAGCCTAACCCTAACGGATCCTTATTTTGTACCCGGCACCCGTGATGATTATTACTGGTTTGCCCAAAAAAATGAAGGCAACACTTGGCAAGCTTATAACGAACAAGCAACAGGGGCGATCGCCATCGACAAAGTTGACGTGGGGGATGCCCTAGAGTCTGCCAGGATTGAGCTAGGTCAGTTTGTCCGAATCGAGTTGGCTTTATTTAAAGATATTGGGGATCCTCTTATCTCCGATGATGGGCAACTCGCCTACCATATGGAACAAATTGATGGTCAAGGCAAGACCGAAGTTCAGGGCACTCGCTATACAGCAGCATCGTTGCAACAGACTTTTGCTAGTGCCGATGATGCCTTTACCCAACTGGGGGATAGTGGTCTTCCCATCTATCGCAGTGACTTAGCCACCGTCTATGCACCGTCCCAGGTGATGAACCTAACCATTCAAAAATTCGAACATGATCCGGTTACAGGACTGGACTGGAACGGGGACCAATGGGTTGGCCTTGGCATTGGGACCAAAGACTACGCTGCTAGCACAGCATTTGGTTCAGAATTAGCCGTATCAGGTAAGGTTATTTCCGGCGTCTCGGGTAAACCGTTCAAATTCACTGATGCAGGAAACTATCGCATTACCTTTGAAATTGAAGAGGGGGCTTCGATTTTCTTGGATGCGGGGACTGAACGTTACAATGTCGCAGGCGCCAGGGGGATGGTGATTGTTCCTGATAGCTCCAACCATAATGGTTTGATCTATCTCGATATTGCTGTGCCCTCTTCTGTATCGGGTACTGAGGAAGTTGTCTTGGGAACCCAGGACGTCTTTAAAACCCAATTTGTTGAATTGGCACCCGTCAGTTAGCTTTAAATCCCTCCCAGGGAGCAAGTAAGTTTTCTTTCCCTTCCTCAGCTAAGGGTAGAGCTATCCGTTGGAAGATTAACAAAAATCTGCTTGCGGATAGCTTTTGATCGGCGCAAATTTACGAAAGGGTTCCAGCAGGGGTTTTGTCCAGCGCCCCCCGAAGGACAGTTAGATTTAGGGGATGAATTGCCGGTGCTTTTCCTACTCTCTGAACGTACAATTTAACTTGATTTGGGCTAGTAGTCCTTGGAATTGACAGAGAGAAAATAAGTAGGAGTTGGGTTGGCGATTAAAGCTCTAACTTAAAAGCTGTAGTAGAACTAGTAAGTATATTTAAAGAAAAAGCTACAGCTCTAAGTAAAAATCGTTGCTTATATTTTTCAGGTAAGATCAGTTTTTAGAGCCAGACATAGAATGAACTAGAGTTGATTTAACAGTCTTTAACCAACGCCAAGAAACGGCATTAATTAGTAATCCCAGCAGAAATAGAAATATCATTAAAAATATTTGGTACCAAACAATCGTTTCTAAGCTAAGATCAGCAATCAAATGCCCTAAGTTAAGCACTGAATATACTACAGTTAAGCCAAAATGAACCTGACGTACTTTGCGGGACTGACTAAAAGAAATAACGATAATAGCAAATAGTGGCAGTATAAAAAAGATTAACATCAGCCAAAAAATTGGAGAAACATCGGCCATAGTTTGCCCATGGAACTCCGCCACACTCAAATCATGAAAAAGGGGCATTAATCCCAAATCAGTATGAAACAGCATTGCCAACAAAAACACTGTCCAGAGGTTAACAATACGATGACTGTAATCCATAGTATTTCCTCTAAAAAAATGAGAGTGGTCTAAATTTTGTCTAAGAAAGTGTTTGAAAAGTTTTAAGCAAGCCTTTGAAGCATGAGATGAACCATGGCAACATAGAGCATGGTCTCACTGGTGGTAGGTAAATATTCATAATCCTTGCTTAAACGACGATAGCGACCAAACCAAGCAAAGGTGCGCTCGACTACCCAACGGCGGGGTAAGACTTCAAAACCTTTTTGTCCCTGCTTTTTGCTGACGACATTCAAATTCCAACCAAAAGTATGCTCCACCCAATAGATAAAATCCTTTCCGCCAAAGGTGCTATCAGTCCATATAACTTGCAGGCACTGCCAAAGGGGAGCAAACCAGGTAGCAAGTAGAATCAGACCCTGATGGTCGGAGCGATGGGCACCATGGACGACAACATCGAGAAGTAATCCCATGGTATCCACGAGGATTGTACGTTTACGACCATTGACCTTTTTTCCGCCGTCATAGCCAGTTTCTTGGCCAGTTCCAGCCTTTTTAAGTGACTGTGAATCTAAACAACCGGCACTAGGGTGAGTATTTCTTCCAGCTTTGAGCCGAACTTTCTCACGGAAGATACGGTTTAATTTTTTCCAGGTACCATCTTCGTGCCATGGCTGGAAATAACCATAGACCGTTCGCCATTTAGGAAAATCATGGGGCAGAAGTCGCCAGGCACACCCCGTTCTGAGCATGTAAAAAATAGCATTGAGTATCTCCCGCAGACTAGTTTTCCGTTTTCTTCCCCCAGTTTTTGCTTTGGGTAAATGAGGTTCTACCAATTGCCACTGGCTATCTGTGATGTCCGTGCTGTAAAATTCTCGAATTATCATTAATTATGGTGAAAATTTTATTCTTTTCACCATTTTCCATTCTTCACCCTACTTTTCAAACACGCTCTAAAGGGGAGAATTAAAGTGAAAAGCGTTCAAAAAAAAGAACAGCAAAATTAGAAGTAGCAGCTCGCCAATCTTGGATAGAGCGTTGCCATTTTTTAGTGATGTTATTTATAGTTAAATATAATAGCTCAAAAACAGAGTCTTCGTCATCAAATCCTAGAGCAGACCCTATTACAACTCTCCCCAAAAATCCCTTGCTGAAGTGCTCCATTAGATTTTAAATGTACGCAATCACTCAGATTACGGCAGTTATGAGGAGAAGGTATGGGCAAAACTTATCAGACTCAAAACACACACCGTTGCAGCAAAAAGAAAAAAGGCTGAGGGATAGGTTTATAGTCCATCAAACCAAATACGGAGTTATCATCAATTTTCTTAAAAGAGTCATTAATAGGTAAATAATCGTAAATCATAGTGGCGGTAACTACACCACGGCTTTCCATCATTCGCAAACGTGCTTGGCTAACTTCAGTTTTAAAAAAACTAGTGAACCAACGCAGTCCTGGGGCAATCCATGGATAACGATTGATACGAAAATTTAGGGAGAGTGCCATCACAGTTGGATCTGGTCTGAGCTTGAAAATTTCTCCCTGGGTATTTTTAAATAACAAAGGATGAACTGTTTCCGCATCAATAAACTCCTTGCCGTACCAACAGATCATCTCTAATATGCCGTCCATCGGATGATTAGTGGAAATTCCCTTGCCTTGCCAACGCCCGGTAATAAAAGCGAGATCCACAGGTTCCAAGGAATCATAAAAAGACAATGCCTCGGCAGTAGTCATTGCGGAAGCTGACAAGAGAGATTGCAAATCATTTTTAGCCATCGTGGAGAAGCCATGGGCTCGAAAAGATATTGTGCCAAGTTTAGTCTGGGCGGTGACCTATGGTATGGCGGAAAGAAGAATGGATCGAGGAACAAGCGGAAAGTCTTAGGCAACCAAGGCCCCAATTCTACAAGCTAACAACCTAAGCCATCAATCAGGTAATCGCCGCCGATGTATCGGAGTCTACCCATAGGCTCTGGATTTGTGGACTCGTTTCCTTTGGCGATCACCGAATTGTTAGAGATAAAAACGCCCCTACTAATTTTGGGGGCCTGCCATTTTCAGTAGCATCGGAGGCAAGAGGGGAGTGTCAAACCGGGATAGTTTAGTTTTTAAAAAATTACCTTTTAAACAATTATCGATGGAGGTTAACGGGCAAAATGTTGATATAGTCATTTCAATTAACGATGAGAGAATTTAATGTAAAATTATGGAGTGTACAAAATGAACAGGTTTAAACAATGGCTTACAGTTTAGATTTAAGGCAAAGGGTAGTAGCTTATATAGAAGCTGGAGGAAAAATAACTGAGGCTTCCAAGATATATAAAATAGGAAAAGCCTCGATATACAGATGGTTAAATAGAGTAGATTTAAGCCCAACAAAAGTAGAGCGTCGCCATAGGAAATTAGACTGGGAAGCTCTAAAAAAAGACGTAGAAGAAAATCCCGATGCAAGATTGATAGACAGAGCCAAGAAATTTGGAGTGAGGCCGAGTGCCGTATATTACGCATTAGAGCGTGTTTGAAAAGTAGGGTGAAGAATGGAAAATGGTGAAAAGAATAAAATTTTCACCATAATTAATGATAATTCGAGAATTTTACAGCACGGACATCACAGATAGCCAGTGGCAATTGGTAGAACCCCATTTACCCAAAGCAAAAACTGGGGGAAGAAAACGGAAAACTAGTCTGCGGGAGATACTCAATGCTATTTTTTACATGCTCAGAACGGGGTGTGCCTGGCGACTTCTGCCCCATGATTTTCCTAAATGGCGAACGGTCTATGGTTATTTCCAGCCATGGCACGAAGATGGTACCTGGAAAAAATTAAATCGTATCTTCCGTGAGAAAGTTCGGCTCAAAGCTGGAAGAAATACTCACCCTAGTGCCGGTTGTTTAGATTCACAGTCACTTAAAAAGGCTGGAACTGGCCAAGAAACTGGCTATGACGGCGGAAAAAAGGTCAATGGTCGTAAACGTACAATCCTCGTGGATACCATGGGATTACTTCTCGATGTTGTCGTCCATGGTGCCCATCGCTCTGACCATCAGGGTCTGATTCTACTTGCTACCTGGTTTGCTCCCCTTTGGCAGTGCCTGCAAGTTATATGGACTGATAGCACCTTTGGCGGAAAGGATTTTATCTATTGGGTGGAGCATACTTTTGGTTGGAATTTGAATGTCGTCAGCAAAAAGCAGGGACAAAAAGGTTTTGAAGTCTTACCCCGCCGTTGGGTAGTCGAGCGCACCTTTGCTTGGTTTGGTCGCTATCGTCGTTTAAGCAAGGATTATGAATATTTACCTACCACCAGTGAGACCATGCTCTATGTTGCCATGGTTCATCTCATGCTTCAAAGGCTTGCTTAAAACTTTTCAAACACTTTCTTAAAGAAAATGAAAATAAACAGAAAAAAAAAGAACTACGTTATCGAGAAAGAAACCGGGAGGAACGAGTTAAGTACTATAGAATGTTAAGAGAACTAATTAAGCTCTATGGTAGTCAAGCTATAGTTTACATAGATGAATCTGGATTCGAAGCAATCCAGGCTTGTATTTATAGTCATTTCAATTAACGATGAGAGAATTTAATGTAAAATTATGGAGTGTACAAAATGAACAGGTTTAAACAATGGCTTACAGTTTAGATTTAAGGCAAAGGGTAGTAGCTTATATAGAAGCTGGAGGAAAAATAACTGAGGCTTCCAAGATATATAAAATAGGAAAAGCCTCGATATACAGATGGTTAAATAGAGTAGATTTAAGCCCAATAAAAGTAGAGCGTCGCCATAGGAAATTAGACTGGGAAGCTCTAAAAAAAGACGTAGAAGAAAATCCCGATGCAAGATTGATAGACAGAGCCAAGAAATTTGGAGTGAGGCCGAGTGCCGTATATTACGCATTAAAGAAAATGAAAATAAACAGAAAAAAAAAAGAACTACGTTATCGAGAAAGAAACCGGGAGGAACGAGTTAAGTACTATAGAATGTTAAGAGAACTAATTAAGCTCTATGGTAGTCAAGCTATAGTTTACATAGATGAATCTGGATTCGAAGCAATCCAGGCTTGTATTTATGCCTGGTCAAAAAAAGGAAAAAAAGTTTATGGAGATAGACAAGGAAAAAGGGGAGTCAGAGAAAATCTAGTAGCAGGGAGAAGAAAAGGAAAAAAAGATTTGATTGCGCCGATGGTTTTTACCGGGAGTTTGAATGCAGAAGGCTTTGAAGGATGGTTAAAATTATATTTGCTACCCTCCCTCGACATTCCATCAATATTAATAATGGATAATGCTCCTATTCATCGTAAAACTGCCATTAAAGAATTGGCTAAAGAAGCAGGTCATGAAGTTCTTTTTTTGCCGAAATATTCTCCTGATTTAAATGATATTGAGCATGACTTTAGTGCCTTGAAACGAGCTAGAATGTACGCTCCTATTGACACGTCTCTTGATGAAATTATCCGTTCTTACTGTGGCGTTTAGCGTCTCAGCTTTATTTGAAACTACTATATGCCTGGTCAAAAAAAGGAAAAAAAGTTTATGGAGATAGACAAGGAAAAAGGGGAGTCAGAGAAAATCTAGTAGCAGGGAGAAGAAAAGGAAAAAAAGATTTGATTGCGCCGATGGTTTTTACCGGGAGTTTGAATGCAGAAGGCTTTGAAGGATGGTTAAAATTATATTTGCTACCCTCCCTCGACATTCCATCAATATTAATAATGGATAATGCTCCTATTCATCGTAAAACTGCCATTAAAGAATTGGCTAAAGAAGCAGGTCATGAAGTTCTTTTTTTGCCGAAATATTCTCCTGATTTAAATGATATTGAGCATGACTTTAGTGCCTTGAAACGAGCTAGAATGTACGCTCCTATTGACACGTCTCTTGATGAAATTATCCGTTCTTACTGTGGCGTTTAGCGTCTCAGCTTTATTTGAAACTACTATACAGTCGAACAGAGACTTTTTCTAATTCGATCCAGATAAAAATTAGGGCACTGAAGCCAACACAAACCCACAGTTCGTTGGCAGGTAAATAATGGGTTCCAAAAAATGCCCGCAGCGGTTCAACATAAATCAATAACAGTTGTAATAAAGAGGTAACGACCACAGCCACCAGCAAAAAAGGATTGGAAAAAAGGTTCATTTCAACGGTCAAACTGGTCAAAGAACGAATGGCGAGGGCATGACCCATCTGGGCTAAGCAGAGGGTGGTAAATACCATAGTTTTCCAGCGATTGGGGGAAAGTCCGCCCTCTAAATGGTTGGGGGTATAGTTGTAGGCCCACACCATCAGCACAATGGTCACAATGGCCAATATCAAACCTTGACGAACCATATAAGAACCCAAACCCCGGGCAAATATGCTTTCCTGGGGGTCTTTGGGGGACTGTTGCATAACGGTTGCTTTGCCTGGTTCCACGGCCAGGGCTAAAGCGGGAACTCCATCGGTGACCAGGTTCATCCAAAGAATTTGCAAGGGAGAGAGGGGAACGCCTCCCAACCCCATTAAAGGAGCCGCCGCAATTGTTAAAACTTCGCCAATATTACTGCCCAGGATATAGCGGATAAAACGGCGGATATTAGTGTAGACAACACGACCTTCTTCCACCGCTGAGACGATGGTGGCAAAGTTATCGTCCAATAAAATCATGTCACTGGCTTCCTTACTGACATCAGTTCCCGTGATGCCCATGGCGACCCCAATATCAGCTTGTTTTAACGCCGGGGCATCATTGACTCCATCCCCGGTCATGGCTACGACTTCATGTTGTTTGCGGAGGGTTTGGACGATTTTTAATTTATGTTCGGGGGAAACCCTGGCATAAACACTGACTGTATGAACAATTTCCGCTAGTTCTTTTTCACTGCAATTGTCTAAATCCCGACTGGTAACGACCCTTGCCCCTGGTTCCGCAATGCCCAAATCAAGGGCGATCGCCTGGGCGGTGAGGGGGTGGTCTCCAGTAATCATCACGGGTCGAATCCCGGCGGCCCGACATTTAGCCACGGCATCTCGCACTTCTGGACGGGGAGCATCTAACATTCCCACTAGCCCCAACCAAGTTAATTCTTGTTCGGCAATGTCATCAGTGGTGTTGGCAGGTAACGTTGTCCAAACTTTGCTGGCAAAGCCCAATACCCGTAGGCCACGGCCGGCTAAATCATTATTTTTTTCGAGAATATAACTACGCTTTTCTTTACTAATGGGTAAGATTTCGCTTCCGACTTGAATGTGGGTACAGCGTTCTAGGATTAACTCAGGGGAACCTTTGACAAACATCACATAACTGTCGGGGGTGTTAATTTTTCCCTGCCCATCTTGGACAATGACACTCATGCGCTTGCGTTCTGAGGAAAAGGGAAATTCTGTTATCCGGGGAAAATATTGTTCCTGTTCGTGTTTAAAAATATTTGCTTTACCCGCTAAGGCCAATAAAGCCCCTTCCGTGGGATCGCCTAAAATCGCCCATTGTCCATTTTCCTTTTGTAAAATGGCATCGTTGCAGAGAATACATGCCATTAATAATTTTTCAATTTCGGGGATATTTTCAATCTTTAAATCTTCTCCCTCCCCTGCTTGAAACTCACCGACGGGATTATAGCCTTCCCCTGTAACCACTAAACGATGGCGATCGCTAATAATAGACTGCACCACCATCTTATTTTGGGTCAAAGTGCCCGTTTTATCAGAGCAGATGGTCGTTACGGAACCGAGGGTTTCCACCGCACTCAGTTGACGAATCAGCGCATTGCGTTTGGCCATGCGTTGGGTCCCCAAGGCTAAGGTGACGGTAATTACAGCGGGTAGTCCTTCGGGAACCACAGCAACAGCCATACTAAGGGATACTTCAACCAACTGCATAAACAAATCCGGTTTGAAGAGCGTTCCCCCCACAACGACGATCGCCACCAAGATCAAAGAACCACTGACTAACACATTGCCCAATTGGGTCATGCGCTTTTGGAGGGGAGTGGGTTCCGGTTCTACAGATTGCAGGGCTGAGGCAATTTTTCCTAATTCTGTCTTCATGCCCGTTGCGGTCACGATCACTGTGCCCCGGCCCTGGACAACTTCTGTGCCGGAGTAAACTAAATTTAGGCGATCGCCCAAGGCACTATCGGCGGGTAACAGCACATCTCCCTGTTTCATTACCGCTTCTGCTTCCCCCGTTAAAGCGGCTTCACGAATTTGGAGATTGGCCCCTTCTAAAATACGACCGTCAGCGGGAACTTTAACCCCTGCTTCTAGCAGAATCAGGTCTCCCGGTACTAACTCCGTGGATTCCACTTCGGTGGTTTTGCCCTCTCGAATGACTCGCACCCTGGACGTAGATAGGTCTTTGAGGGCTGCTAGGGCCTTTTCCGCTCCCCGTTCCTGCACATACCCCAAAATACCATTCAGTAATACAACGGTAAAAATAGCAACTGCATCTTTAGGAAAAATAAATTTACCCAATTGTTGGGCTTGATAAATATCAATTGCGGCCGAAATCACTGCAACAGCGATCAGCAACAACAACATAATGTTTGTAAACTGATCAACTAAAATGTTCCAGGAAGTTCTCCCCCCCGTTTCTATCAACTCGTTTTTTCCATAAACTTGCAAATTTTCAGCCACCTGTTGCTGGCTTAATCCTTGTTGGCGATCGCCATGTAAGTCACTGACGACTTGATCTGCAGAAAGAGTATGCCAGGTAATCAAAGGTTGGCCCTGAAAAGAAGCAGATGGAGGCATAGAGATGAAAAAATAGCAACAAGCTTTCATTTTAATCGAAAACGATCATAAGCTTAAATTACTGACGTTAGAATTATTTTTCTTGTCCGCTAAATCAATCGTAAAAAAAGCTAAAGATTTATACATTAAATTTTCTTATTTAAAATGTCAGAAAAATATGTTGTGAAAATAAAGTTGACACTTCCCGCCCCAAAACATGAAAATCACTTCTTCACAGGCTTAGTTATTCATGAGCATCTTCGCCTCGTTGCTCAGTTTTTTTCAATGAATTAATAAATAAAAATTATCTATTTCCTTTTTCAACATCATTAAGATTTCTAAACCAACCCTTACGCCAAAAAAAATAAAGCATCATCCCTCCCACTGTCAACATTACCATCCAAATCACAGGATACCCCCAATACCAGTTTAACTCTGGCATATTCCAAGGAGATTTATCAGGATTAAAATTCATACCATAGATCCCAGCAATAAAAGTTAGCGGAATAAAGATACTAGAAATTACTGTTAGTGTTTTCATAATTTCATTCATTCGATTACTAACAGAGGAAAGATAAATATCTGTTAGGTTAGATGCTAAATCTCGATAAGTTTCTATCATATCCAAGATTTGAATTGTGTGGTCATAACAATCCCGTAAAAATACTCGCACCTCATCAGAAATTAAATCACTGCCATCCCGAAGTAAAGAATTAATTGCATCCCGTTGGGGCCAAATAGCCCGTCTCATAATTAATAAATCCTGTTGTAATTGATGAATCTTGGCCAATGATTTATTCGTTGGACAAGAAATAATCTCACTTTGTAAAGATTGAACTAGTTCACCATAGACTTCCATCACAGGAAAAAAGCCATCGATAATAGCATCAATTAAAGCATAAAATAAATAATCAGCATTCTTTTGTCGAATTGCCCCTTTTTTAGTGCGAATTCTTTCCCTAACGGAAAATAAACAATCATATTTTGGTTCTTCTTGGATGGTCAACAAATAATGTTTACCCAAAATAAAACTAATTTGTTCACTGATAAAAGTTTGAGATGATTGATCCAGGGTTACCATCCGAGAAATAAAAATTAAATGGTTTTCATATTCAACTACTTTCGGACGTTGGGGGACGTTAACAATATCCTCTAAAGCAACAGGATGAAGTTTAAATACCTCACCTAATTGTTCCCAAGTTGTGTGATTCCCCAAGCCGTCAATGTTAATCCAGGATACGGATTCAGTATCAACATAAGCTTCACAATCCAGGGGATTTTTTAACTCTATTTTTGTGGCTTGATTTTTATTGTAATCAATTAAAATTATTCTCGGTGGAGGGGCATTGGGGGAAAGATTTAATGTTCCAGGAATACTTTCTGGTGAATTAAAATAATTGAAATGGGAAACAAGATTAGATTGTCGAAACTGAGGCTTGTTGGGCATATTCTTAGAAAAATCTTTACAATCTTACTGTTTTATTAAATTATGATGATAATCAATGGATAAATTTGACCAAATAAAAATGCCAGATTACACAATAAATTTTATCATTAATAATGAATAACCAAAGGAGTGCTTATTTCCGACCAATTAAATAACCATTTTGCATGATCAACCGCTAGATTAATGCAACCATGACTAACTGGTGTGCCAAATTTGTTATGCCAATAGGCTCCATGAATTGCGTAACCGCCGCTGTAATATTGGGCATAGGGAACATCGTCAATATCATAATCTGCTCCTCTCATCCGATCAATGCTTCGTTTGCTTTGAATGGTAAATATACCTGGAATTGTTGGGGTACCCTTCTTTCCCGTGGAAATAATAATGGCATAGACTGGTTTGTTCCCTTCCCAAGCAATCAAACGTTGTGTGGAGAGATTAACTTCAATCCAACGTTCTTCAGACTTTTTGAGAATAGCCATTTTTTGATTGAGAGTATCCTGATAGGTCTGGGCAGAAACCATAGGGATAAATAGATCAACTCCAATCAGTTGAGTTAGGCATATTCCCGCAATCATTAATCCACTTCCCCAATATCGAACAAGGGGCCATAACATGAGTAATAATCCTACTACTAATGCGTTTTGCTTCCATTTTAAGTCAATTTTTATAACATTGGCTGAAAAGTAAAAATAAATAAATTAACTTTTTGTAAATTGCAGTATCTACGGTCGCAACCTTTGGAAATTTCCTAAAATTAACTTCATAATACTGCCTTAACCCCTAGTAAGATTTCTATTTCTCACTAATGATTAATCACTTCATAGACTTTTTATTAATCTAAGAAATCTTTGCCATCTAGAATAAAATGAGGAAGAAAGACTGGGAGAATACTTCTCTTTCACACAGGGTTTTCTGAATTGGATTAAGTCCGTCCCCGAACAATTTATTGCCTGCTCAATGAAAATTTGCAGGAGATTGACATCGTTCCCCACCATGGTGTCCACTGCCATAAAAAGTTGTCGCCGCAATGGAGCACGTTCCGCACTGGTCGGGGATGGGTTTGTCCAGCTTTGACGGTTTTGGTCGAGGCCATAATGTTCTTCTTCCATAGGTAGAAAATATTGCACATCGGCAGCCATCGGCAACAGCGGTATAATCTAGCTTGCTTCTTGGTGCATGTTTATGTCTGCTAAATCCCCTTTGTTATTGTTAGTTGATGGTCATTCCCTGGCATTCCGGGCTTACTATGCCTTTGGTTTGTCTAAAAAAGGCCCTCTGCGGACAACGGCCGGCATTCCCACCAGTGTATGTTTTGGATTTTTAAATTCCCTCATGCAGGTGATGGAGTCCCAAAAACCAGCGGCGATCGCCATTGCCTTTGACCGTCGGGAACCCACTTTTCGCCATGAGGCCGATGGGGCTTACAAATCAAACCGCCAGGAAACCCCAGAAGATTTTGCCGAAGATTTAAGTTATCTCCAGCAATTGTTGGAAGCTCTCAATTTACAAACCATCACCTATGCGGGCTATGAAGCCGATGACATTTTGGGCACTCTAGCTTGCCAGGGGAGTGACGCGGGTTATCAAGTTAAAATTCTCAGCGGCGATCGGGATCTGTTTCAATTGGTTAGCCCAGAAAAAAATATTTCTGTTCTGTATTTAACCCGTAATCCCTTTTCTAGTAACACCGGCTATGACGAATTAGATTGGCAGGGAGTGGTGGACAAAATGGGGGTAACTCCAGCCCAAATTGTTGATTTTAAAGCTCTGTGCGGCGATAAATCTGATTGCATTCCCGGTATTAATGGCATTGGTGAAAAAACGGCCATTAAGCTTTTAGCTGAGTATGAAACCTTGGAGAAAGTGTATGAAAATCTAGCGCAAATTAAAGGGGCATTGAAAACCAGGTTAGACAACGGCAAAGATGATGCGATGCATTCTCAAATGTTAGCCCGCATTGTGGTGGATGTGCCCCTACCAGTAACCTGGGAAGATTTGCAATTAACAGGATTTTCCACTGATCGCCTGGTGCCCCTGTTGGAAAAATTGGAACTCCGAACTTTTATTGACAAAATTCAAGCTTTCCACCGCAACTTTAGTGATAATCAGAGCCCAGTACCAATGGGCAATGAAGCTGACAATGGAGAACCAAAGAAAACGGTTAAGGCAAAAAAAAGCAAAGAAAAAGTTAATCCAGACGATTCTCAGCAATTATCATTGTTTGATGGCGTGCCAGTGGTTAACCAAGAAGATGGTTTAATCACCATTCAGCTACCAAAACAAATTCAGCCCCAAATTATCACCACCATTGCCCAACTCGAAGCTTTAGTTGAGGAATTAAAAAAACATACTGATGCTGACTTTCCCGTTGCTTGGGACACGGAAACCGACAGCTTAGATCCTCTGGTGGCAAACTTAGTGGGTATTGGTTGTGCCTGGGGTCAAGAACCTAATCAAGTGGCCTATATTCCCCTAAAACATCATCAAGGAGAACAGCTATCTCTCGGCATAATTAAAGATCTTTTAGGGGAAATTCTGGGAAATGCTATTTATCCCAAAGTCTTACAAAATGCCAAGTTTGATCGACGAGTTTTGGCCCACCATGGTATTGAGTTAGGAGGCGTAGTGTTAGACACCATGCTGGCCAGTTACGTTCTTCAACCGGAAGAAACCCATAATTTAACCGATCTTTGCCGTCGCTATAACCTTGGTTTAGTGGCCTTGAGTTATAAAGATTTAGGCTTAAAAAAAGACCAGACCATTGCTGATTTACCCCTGGAAACAGCGGGGCAATATTGCGGATTAGATTGCTATGCCACCTATTTGTTAGCGTCAAAATTACAAAAAGAATTAGATCAATATCCTGAACTCAAAGAAATTCTTAAGGAGATCGAACAGCCTTTAGAAAAGATTTTAGCAGCGATGGAAGACCGGGGCATTCGTATTGATTGTGATTACTTACAAACTCTGTCCCAACAATTGGCCGAAAATTTACTTACCATTGAAACAGCAGCCTATGAAGCGGCAGGGGAAAGTTTTAATCTCAGTTCTCCTAAACAATTGGGTACTATTTTATTCGATAAATTAGGCTTAGACCGGAAAAAATCTCGTAAAACAAAAACGGGCTATTCCACTGACCACGCCACCCTGGAGAAACTTCAAGGAGACCACCCCATTATTGATGCGATTCTGGAACATCGTACTTTGGCAAAATTAAAATCTACCTATGTGGATGCTTTGCCGGAATTAGTTAATGGCCAAACCCAGCGCATTCACACGGATTTTAACCAAGCTGTCACTTCCACTGGACGGTTATCTTCTTCCAATCCTAATTTGCAAAATATTCCCATTCGTTCGGATTTTTCCCGACAGATTCGGCGAGCTTTTTTACCCCAAAAAGATTGGCTTTTGGTGTCGGCGGATTACTCCCAAATTGAGTTACGCATCCTCGCCCACCTTTCCCAAGAACCGGTATTGCTACAGGCCTACGGCGATCGCCAGGATGTCCATGGGGTGACCGCTAAATTACTTTTCGGCAAAGAAGATATTACCCCGGCGGAAAGAAATCTCGGTAAAACGATTAATTTTGGCGTTATTTATGGCATGGGTGCCCAGCGCTTTGCCAGGGAAACGGGGATTTCCGCTGTGGAAGGGAGGGAATTTATTGACCGTTACCACCGCACCTATGCCCAAGTCTTTGATTACTTGGAAACTATGAAGCTAGAGGCGATCGCCAAGGGTTATGTCACCACCATTGTGGGGCGGCGGCGTTACTTTAATTTCGTTACCGAAGCTCTAAGACAACTAAGGGGAAAGACCGTGACAGAGCTAGATTTGGTGGACGTAAAAATGAATTATAACGATGCCCAACTGCTGCGGTCAGCAGCCAATGCCCCCATCCAAGGTTCCAGCGCCGATATTATTAAAATTGCCATGGTTAAGCTGGCTAAGCTATTGGAAAGTTATCAAACCCGGATGTTATTGCAAGTACACGATGAACTGATTTTTGAAATGCCGCCGGAGGAATGGGAAGAGCTAGCTCCCCTAATCCAAAACACCATGGAGCAAGCCCTTACCTTATCGGTTCCGTTGGTGGTGGAAATGCACCGGGGTAGTAATTGGATGGAAGCGAAGTAGTTTTGTGACAAACTTTCAGCAACAACTTAATTATTCTTAAAAATTCTCCACTGCCCAAGGTAATACGAGGATCAAAAACTGGTGTGATAATAACGACACTAGGTTTAAGCACAAGACCAAATTTGTCTCGGATCTAGCCCCTTGCCTTGAGAACAAAGAATAGTAACTACGGCTGTTGATCTATGTCCCAAAATTTTTTTGCCAATTTACCAAAGACTAGGCTTTTGGCCCGTTTAAACGATGGTTGGTTGGGCAAAGCTGTACTGGCTTTAGCCCTGGTTTTATTGATGGCTTTTCCCACCTGGGCTCTGTTAAACAACGCTATTAAAAGTAGCCTGTTGCTCGACTCCCAAATGAATGTTTACTACGCCAAATCCCTAGACCGCTACACAGGGGAATTTAGGGCTAAACACCCCATTATTCTCGGTTTATTCAGTAATGAGGGGGGAGATTTTTATCTGTATATGCCGGGTAAAACTACGCCGATCCAGGCCCCGCCAGTGCCGGTGCAATACCAAGTGGTCAAAGGAGTTTCCCATAGTTCCATGGCTATCTACGCCATTCTTCAGCCCTATTTTGCCACTGCCGACAATGCTCCCGCCGCTGGGGATGGTTGGAAAGCAGAATTGACGGCCTACCGAGCCGAACAGGCCAACACCCTGGCCCAGGCGGATCAGTTGGGACTAGAACCAGATGCTTTGACAGCGGTGAAAGAAATTTTGACCAATAACATTAGCTTTATTGACGAAACCTTGGCCGCTGGAGTGATCGATCACCAAAAGATCAATGCTTGGATTAAAGAGGTAGTGCCCCATTTCACCACCACCATCGCCACCGCCGCCACCTACCAAGTGGACCATTGGATGGAAGTTATGGCGGAATGGAAAAAAATGATCGGCGACCAGTGGGACCAAACCTTTGGGGTGACCAATACCCTTTACGTTACCCGCACCAACAATATTTTATTTACTTTGATGGCCCAATTCTTTGGCAAGGAAGCCATCAACGATCGCCTATTACTATTTGAAACCACGGAATTCACCACCAAACCGGACACCATGTTGTCCCTGCTGACCCGCATTGTGAAAGACCGGGAATTGGGTCTAGCTTTCTTTGACGATTATTTCCTCATGGATGTGGAATTGCTCAGCACCGGGGCCCGGGAGGCGATCGCCAGGCAGGACGGAGCCAGAGTACCCATGGCCGCGTCCCAAGGTTCCTATGCTGTGGGGCCAGCCCATGCCCGTATCCGTGCCTACGACGAAGCCAATGGCATTACTCCCATGTTGCCCCCCCTAGCTCCCTTCCATTCCCAGGAATGGCCCTGGCGTACTGTAGCCAGTGAAGGGGAAGGCCCAGAAACTTTACAGGAAGCTTTAGACCAAAAGTAGCGTCCTGATTAATTCCAATTGATAAGTTTAGGAGCACCTCGATTAATTGCCTGATTGCGAAAAATGACCCCGACATAAAGGGTTATTCTCAATAGGCACCCCTATTTTCGAGGTGCTTCACAAGATTTATTTTTTATATCGCTCTTCTATCAGTGTAGGTGGGAAGGTAAAATAATTGGAGCAATAATAAGGTCTCCTAAAGCCATTACTGCCTTCTTCAATCTGTCAAATAAGCAATGGAAGCTTCTCAATAACTGAGGTGTATAAATCACCGTCATCCACGGCTTTAATAAATTAAAGTAACATAATGGCTGAATTATTAATCTCATGTTGTTAAGTATGTTTTTCCATCCACTTTTTTGATTCCACCAAGGATGTTTTTGTATATTCTGATAAGCTATCTCCCTAGTCTGTTTTGATTTGTTTAAGGAGTTATCATGCGGAGGCAAATTTTCTATCTGAAGACTTATCATTAAATATACGCTCATCACTATTTCCCGCCATTTTTCTATTCTGGAATAGTCCATCATTCTAAAATCTGCTCACTCCAGTTCATTCTTTATTTGCTTTAATCCATACTCTATCCAGTTCCTTGCTCCATATAAGTTACCCACTTCTTTATATTTTATTTCTGATACTTTTGTCATAATACAATACGTTGAATTTGACGGCATTTTCTCCTTGCTATCCGTTACTTGCCAATATCTTTTTTCCCCTCTCTTTCCATAAATAATTTCTCTCACGTATCTTATTTCCGACTTTCCACTTGCAAATTCTCTCTCAAATTTTCTCCATTTGTTCGCTCTTACTCTTTCCTCTTTCCCAAGCCAGACTCCATGATTACTCCTTATAGCTAGTACATATTCTAGATTTTCTTTTTCTAATACTCTTACAAAGTTCTCGCTGCTCTCTCCATATTCACTATCTGCTAATACTACCTTTATATTGAAACCAAGCTCTTTTATTTCTTTGATAATTTCCCCTGCTATCTCTGGTTTGCTTTTGTATTTATCCCCCTCTTTTAGTCTTGCCTCTGGTTTATATACTTTGCTGATTAATGGTACTGTCATTCCCTTTATAATTCCATAACACATCACCTCTACTATTCCATTTTCTATTTTTCCTAGATTGCCAATATACTGACGCGCAACATAATCTGTCTTTCTTCCTTTTTTCCTATCCCCTGTTTCGTCTATGAGCATTGTTATTGCTTCTCCTTTCGCAAAACTCAGAATTTTATTAATTCTTCTTTCCTTTACCTCCTCTAAGAAAGTGTTTGAAAAGTTTTAAGCAAAGCCTTTGAAGCATGAGATGAACCATGGCAACATAGAGCATTGTCTCACTGGTGGTAGGTAAATATTCATAATCTTTGCTTAAACGACGATAACGACCAAACCAAGCAAAAGTGCGCTCGACTACCCAACGGCGGGGTAGGACTTCAAAGCCTTTTTGTCCCTGCTTTTTGCTGACCACATTCAAGGTCCAACCAAAAGTATGCTCCACCCAGAAAATAAAATCCTTTCCGCCAAAGGTGCTGTCAGTCCATATAACTTGCAGGCACTGCCAAAGGGGAGCAAACCAGGTGCCAAGTAGAATCAGACCCTGATGGTCAGAGCGATGGGCACCGACAACATCGAGAAGTAATCCCATGGTATCCACGAGGATTGTACGTTTACGACCATTGACCTTTTTTCCACCGTCATAGCCAGTTTCTTGGCCAGTTCAAGCCTTTTTAAGTGACTGTGAATCTAAACAACCGGCACTAGGGTGAGTATTTCTTCCAGCTTTGAGCCGAACTTTCTCACGGAAGATACGGTTTAATTTTTTCCAGGTACCATCTTCGTGCCATTGCTGGAAATAACCATAGACCGTTCGCCATTTAGGAAAATCATGGGGCAGAAGTCGCCAGGCACACCCCGTTCTGAGCATGTAAAAAATGGCATTGAGTATCTCCCTCAGACTAGTTTTCCATTTTCTTCCCCCAGTTTTTGCTTTGGGTAAATGAGGTTCTACCAATTGCCACTGGCTATCAGTGATGTCCGTGCTGTAAAATTCTCGGATTATCATTAATTATGGTGAAAATTTTATTCTTTTCACCATTTTCCATTCTTCACCCTACTTTTCAAACACGCTCTAACAGAAAAATAGTAGAAAGCCTAGAATCAATACAAATTGTTAATTGTCCATTAACTTTAGTGTGAGCAAGATTTAAAAAAAAACTATCCTTCTTTAGATCGAAGTTGAATGGAATAATGTATATTCCAAATTGATCATTTTTCCTGACATTGATGAGATTTTCATGTTTTTTGTTGATGTTAACTCCCCTCGCATTTGCTAGACGAATTAAACTACTATTTTTATCTGTGATGCTTTTAGATCGACTACCAATTCCCTTTTTGCCTGATTCATAGTCTTTTCAAGCTGTTGTCATTGCTTGCTCCAATTTTTCTTTTTCAACGGAATCATTAAAATGAATATTAACTAGATCATTCTCATAAGCTTTTAAATTTTGAAGAATATAGGTGAAATAAGAGCGTCCATTTTTTGCAGCAATTCTATTCTTCAGTTTTGAAAGAGATTCCTCAGTTAATGCTGGGATTGACTCCTGTGCTAAAAAAGTTTGGCTAAAATCTAGTGGAAATTCTTGGATAGTTAATTGAGTCGTAACCGTACCATATTCAACGATAAAATTATTGACATGTAAACGATAAATAGATGCTCCAAGCTGATAAGATTGACGAAATTTAGGTATTACTTCCCATTTTTTAGCGTATTGTTTTCGCGTCTGAAACATTGAATGTATGATATCTGAAGTATTATCTTCACTGTCTGATGAAAGTTTTTTCTTGATTAAAGTTGGGTTGATGGCAATATGAATGACTGGAGATATAGAGTTTTTGCGCTTGCCCAACACGGAATTTATTGCTTCTAGTTCCTTCGTTTGGTAATCTACTCCAATAATAAACGCAAATCCTTGAATTTTAATTAATGTTTCTCTGAGCAATGTTTCCGTTGGTCGAAACGTTTTAGTTTTAACTTTAGATGTATTAAGTTGAGGTGTATATTTTTCAATTTCTTCTTTTTCTATTTTAGCAAGTTCAATTTCGTCAACTATTCGGTAATAAATTGAGAAATAATGATTTTTCTGTGATTCAAGTTGAAAAAAACGATGGTGACTTTTGCCTTGCCATCTGTTTCTAATATTTTTAGCTTTTCCAACATACCATACTAAATTTTGTTCGTCGACGACATAGTAAATGCCGGAAAAAATTGGTAGGTTATCTTTTGTGGCGAGTGAAACCTTTGGTAAGTTAAGTAAAAAACTATCAGCTATCATTGGTTACGTCAAATTTAAAAAACAAAAAGTAGAATGTCCTAGGATTTTGTGTCAATGAATTAAAATGATTAATCAGTTTATTAGCAATAACTTATTAACTAAAGTTTAGATAAATTGCCAAAGTGTGACGAGACTGATAAGAAGAGTATAGCAAGCCACTCTTTTATGACCATGAAAATTATTCAAACTGCCCAAGCTCCTGCCCCTGTTGGCCCCTATAACCAGGCGATCGCCGCCAATGGTTTCCTCTTTACGGCTGGCCAAATTGCCCTCGACCCCCAAACCATGACCATTATGGGAGAGGGGAACGTGGAAGTCCAAGCAAAACAGGTATTGACTAATTTAGGGGCGGTGCTCCAGGAAGCGGGCTGTGGTTGGGAAAATGTGGTTAAAACTACGGTATTTCTCAAAGATATGAACGATTTCGCCGCAGTTAATGCCATCTATGGCCAATATTTTGACGAGGCTACGGCTCCGGCCCGTAGTTGTGTGGAAGTGGCCCGCCTACCCAAAGATGTGTTAGTAGAAATCGATTGTGTCGCTGTGTTACCAACCTAGGGCAATGTCCGTCATGGCCCCAGGCTCCATGCTCTAATGGAACTGTTGATTAAACAAATTTGTTCGGAATATTCAGGCCGCCCCGCTCCAGAGCCAATAGCGGTCCCACTGTTCCAGGAGTAGCAATTATGGCTGGATCACTGTTTGCCGATGCCAGTAAAAGATTAGAAAAAGCCCTGAAATATGTGGCCATTTCCGACGATGCCGGGGAAAGGCTGAAATATCCCAAAACCAGTCTCAGTGTTTCCATTCCGGTGCGGATGGACGATGGCTCTTTAAAAATCTTTCCCGGTTACCGAGTGCGCTACGACGACACCAGGGGGCCAGGCAAAGGGGGCGTGCGCTACCATCCCAACGTCACCATGGATGAGGTGCAATCCTTAGCCTTTTGGATGACCTTTAAATGTGCCCTGTTAAATTTGCCCTTCGGAGGAGCTAAGGGGGGCATCACCCTCAATCCCAAAGAACTCAGCCGAGCAGAATTGGAGCGTTTAAGTCGGGGTTACATCGAGGCGATCGCCGATTTTATTGGCCCGGACATCGACATTTTAGCCCCGGATGTTTACACCAATGAAATGATGATGGGCTGGATGATGGACCAATACAGCATCATTCGCCGCAAAATTAGTCCCGCTGTGGTCACCGGCAAACCCGTCACCATGGGGGGCAGTCAAGGTCGCAACACGGCCACCGGCACTGGAGCTTTTTACATCATGCAGGGCATGCTACCCAAGTTTGACCAATATCCCGAAAATACCACCGTTGCTGTCCAGGGTTTCGGTAATGCGGGTATGGTGGTAGCCGAATGTTTATACCAAGATGGCTACAAAGTGGTGGCCATCAGTGATTCCCAGGGGGGCATTTATAACGAACAAGGCATCGATATTCCCGCTGTGATTGATTACAAACAACGGCATCGCACTTTAGCGGGTATGTACTGTGACCAAGCCATCTGCGATTTAGGGGAAAATCAACAAATCAGTAATGCCGAGTTACTAGCTCTGGACGTGGACGTGCTCATTCCCGCCGCCTTGGAAAATCAAATTACCCGCGACAATGCAGACCAAGTCAGAGCTCGCTACATTTTTGAAGTTGCTAATGGGCCCACCACCACCGCCGCCGATGATATTTTGGCTAGCAAAGGTATCTATGTTTTCCCCGATATTTTGGTCAATGCTGGGGGGGTGACGGTGAGCTACTTTGAATGGGTACAGAACCGCAGTGGACTTTATTGGAGCGCCAAGGAAGTTAACGATCGCCTGAAGGAAAAAATGGTGGAGGAAGCGGAACATGTGTGGAACATTACCCAGGAATTGGATGTGAATGTGCGCACTGCAGCCTATATCCACGCCCTTAACCGCCTGAGCGAAGCTATGGATGCTAAGGGGACTAGGGATTATTACCAGGACAGCTAGGAAAATCTGAAATAATAGGAATGGTGTTTTTCTGCTGCTTCCTAATCCCGTCCATTTTTCACTGTTCACCATGACCGAAACTACCATTACCACCAGCGATAACGTCGAAAAGTATGGCGAGCGGGAAATTCGGGATGCCCAACTGATTACTTTCCCCAATCCCCGCCCCGGCCGTCGTTACGATGTCCATATCACCCTGCCGGAATTCACCTGTAAATGTCCTTTTTCCGGCTACCCGGATTTTGCCACCCTTTATCTGACCTATTGCCCTGACCAGAAGGTGGTGGAGCTAAAGTCTATCAAGCTTTACATCAATAGTTACCGCGATCGCCATATTCCCCATGAGGAAGTAACCAATCAGATTTTGGATGACTTTGTGGCGGTGGCCAATCCTTTGTACGCTAGACTAAAAGCTGATTTTAATCCCCGGGGGAATGTTCATACGGTGATTGAAGTGGAATATCATCAGGAAAAAGCTAGTTAAAAGCAACTAATCCTAGTTCCTAGGAGCATGTTTCAAAAGTCCCCAGCTACCCCCTAAGTTTTGGGGGAAGTTAGCTCAAAGTTTTCCAGTATTGCCGGAACTTTAGTGGGTCGATTTAGGGTCAAAAATCAGATTTTACAAACAGATTCTGAGCCAGCTTGGAAGATTTTCGCATTTTATGAGGTGAGGCTATGACCGCCTGGCAAAAGATACAAAAAATTGCGCCGGCGGCGATCGGGGCTTGCTTGTTCGTGCTTTCCATTGGGGCCATCAACTCAGAATTACACCACTACGGTTGGCAAAATGTTTTAGCCAGTTTTCAGGGCATTGTCAAAACCCGTTTAGCCGGAGCCTTTGCGCTCATGCTGATCAACTACATAATTTTGACTGGCTACGATACTCTGGCCATGTTTTACCTGGGGCAATCTCTACCCCTGACGAAAACTAGCTTTGTCGGCTTTGTCAGTTACGCCATTAGTAACAGTGTCGGCTTGGCCTTGCTCAGTGGCAGTGCCATCCGGTACCGTCTCTATCAATCCTGGCAGGTTTCTGCCCCCATCATTGCCCAGGCGATCGCCTTTTGTAACCTGAGTTTTTGGGTGGGTTTATTAACGGTGGGGGGCATAACTTTTGTGGTGGATCCCCTACAGTTGCCCGCCTTTCTCCATTTACCGTTTCTTTCTGTCCATCCCATTGGCTTTACTTTCCTTGCCATCATTGGGATTTATTTGTTGATAACGGGCAATTTAATTAAGCCATTCAAAATCGGCCAATGGCAAACTCCCAAAATTCCCTTTGCCGTATCCTTAGCTCAAATTGGTTTGACGGCGGTGGATTGGATTTTAGCCTCTGGTATTTTATACGTGCTATTACCTGGGCACCATCACCTTAGTTTTCCCGGCTTTTTTGGCATTTATCTGCTGGCGCAGGTGGCGGGCATTATCAGTAATGTGCCGGGGGGACTGGGGGTATTTGAAACGGTGGTGTTATTTTTGCTGACTCCTAAATATTCCTCGGTGCAAGTGCTGGGGGCATTGTTGGCATACCGAGTGATTTATTACTGGATTCCCTTGGGCAGTGCGAGCCTCAGCTTGGGGGCATTTGAGCTTTTACAACATCGACGGGAACGACGGCAAAAATCAGGCTCTGAGTCTGAGTAGATTAATGTGGACAAAAAACAAAGCTTTGCCTTGTCGGCAGATTTTTGAGGTTTAGCTGGATTATTGGCAAATTATTTAGGTTTCGGCATCCGCTGATTTCGATTAGATTCCATCACCCAATTAATTACAAATGGGGATTGATTTGCGGGTAACCCAGGGGACGAATTTGTTGATGCTTCCTTTTTTCTTCCAAATGTTTCAGCTCGTCGTAGGGCACCCAATGGATACAGTCCACCGGACAGGTATCGATCGCCTCTTGGATAACCGCTTCATCGTCCCCATTTTGGCTAAAGGCCCGGGAGCGGCCATGCTCCTGCTCAATGGTGAAAGTATTGGGAGCCACGTGGGCACAGTTTTTGCAACCAATGCAGGTCACTTCATCCACATAGACTCCCCTTTCCCGTAACTCTCCGCCCAATTCCGGCTCTAAACCAGAACGGTCATCGAAATTACGCCAATCTCCCCCCAACTCCGGTTCCAGTCCAGAACGGTGATCGGGAGGAAAATTTAGATCAGCTATCACCATCAGGCACTCCAGCGTTGCACCACCAACCGCACTGAGCCGTCTTCATTTTTTTGTTGTTCCGTCACCGCAAAACCTTGTTTGGCCGATTCATTAAGTACGGTTTCCAGAGCGTAACCCTGGGTGATTTTTTGCAGAAATCCTTCCACCGAAAGGGGCTGTTGCCAGTACTGTAAATCTGTCACCAACTCATATTCCTGACCATTCCAGCTAAAACCTAGGTCGTAATCATTGCTCTGTTCAATCACCACTGCGGCTTTGGCGGTCAAACCCTGGTAGCCCCGCACGGTGGCCGGCCCTTCTTTCCAATCCAGACCCAAGTTGGTGAGGGTGGTTTTCAACACATCAAGGTTACGAATCTTGGTTTTGATATTGCTAAAGTGAGACATAGGAAATTACAAAAAAATTAGAAGAATGGATGAGACAGGTTCTTAAAACTTTTAAACAAGGATTTTCATACAGAGAGAATTTAACTTCCCCCAGGCCAGCTAGAAAGAGTCTGGGATTGCTGAACTGATTGGTTCAACGGACTGGTTTGGGCAAAAAACTCCGAAGTAGTCTGCTGGGTAAGCACTACCCCTAGTTCGGCCTCGATCGCCGCGGTCACTTCCTGACAAGAGCGACCCACAATGCCGGTTACCGTTTCCTTCACCCGGCCGTCGGGGTAAATGACGAATTCCAGAGTTTCTAGATTCACGGTCAATCCTCCCATGGGTGATCAAGGTGATAGTTCACTATCTGGGCAATGGCCGGAACTCCCCCAGTAATTAATCTTGGCTGATGGGTCCCGGCAAACCAGAAGTTATTCTAGTTTTGGCCCAACTAGCTAAGAAACTGGCATAAATTGTAGCAAAAATTAACATTTCATGGGGGCGCAAACCCCTATGGAGACCATAGGGAAAGAATTATTGCGGCGCTGGCTTTGCCTTTTCTGAGAAAAAGAGAAAATTTGATTGATCTAAAAATGGGTTGCGCATACCCCGCGGCTTGCTGCGATTGGGTCTTTCATTAAGAATTTCTTTGGGTTCTTCAGAATAGAAAACCGCAATCTGTTTCTGAAAAATATCTTGACTACTGTGCCCGTGGGCGACATCTTTGCTCCACCAACTCGGCGGCCAGTTTAATGGCGGCAATGAGACTATCTGCCCTGGCAATGCCTTGCCCCGCAATGTCAAAGGCGGTGCCGTGGTCGGGGGAAGTGCGGACAAAGGGTAAACCAATAGTGGTATTAATAGCCTGATCAAATGCCAGCAGTTTAACGGGAATTAAGCCTTGGTCATGGTACAAAGCCAGGTAAGCGTCGGATACGGTCGTTTGGCCATCGGTTAACCAAGCTTTGCCAGGGCCGACCCACATGGTATCCGGAGGAATGGGGCCAATTAGTTGGGCCTGGGGATATTTTTTTCTAGCTTGCTCCAACCAAGGAATTAACCAATCCTGTTCTTCGCTGCCTAATTTTCCTTCTTCGCCGCTGTGGGGATTCAAACCGGCGATCGCCACGGAAGGATTACTGATGCCAAAATCCTGGGCCAGGCAAGTTAGCAGTAATTCCAATTTTGCAGTCATTAATTGAGGGGTTAAAGCCTGGGGCACCTCTTTGAGCGGAATATGGGTGGTGGCTAGCAACGTGCGTAAAGTCCAACCAGTAAAAGGCGATCGCCCCACAAATGCCATGGCAAAGCTTTCCACCCCAGCCCGATGGGCCAAAACTTCCGTCTGCCCTGGGTAATTATGGCCAGCGGCTTGCCAAGCGGATTTGGCGATCGGGGCAGTGACAATGGCATCAAATTCCCCGGCCAAAGTTCTGGTAATAGCTTCATTTAAATAGGCAAAACTAATGGCGCCACTAACCGCATCTCCCTGACCAACAGTGATTTTTCCCAGATATGAGAGGTCCACTTCTAGCAAATTAATTGTTTCCGGATCTGCTAGATTTAAACCCGGATTTTGGGCCAACAATTGTCTACGGGTCTGATCCAACACAGAACGGGAACCGATCGCCGTTAACTGACAAATTGAAGCTAACCCAGGTTCAGCCAAAGCTTTGAGCACCACCTCAGGACCAATGCCTGCCGGATCACCCAGGGTCAAAATTAAACGGGGCAAACTCATACAATCCATGCTCAATCAGGTTTAAGGGGAGATTCCTATGGGATAATGAACCACCGACAACAAAGATTTTTTCATCCCAAATTATTCATCCCCCATTGAGGAATTGACTATGACCGCTGAAAGCATGTTGGCCAATGGCGCTTTTATCATGATTGGCTTGACCTTGTTAGGACTAGCCTGGGGCTTTGTCATTATCAAACTCCAAGGTAGCGAAGAATAAAAATTCCTCGGCCAAGGCGGTTTAATCCTTCCTGGTTTAGGAAAAAATGTTGAAGTGATACTGATACCAGGACGATTAACTGTCCATTGTGCCATTGCCTAGTGTGAATTTTACTTATCAGTGCCAAGCCCGGTGTTCCCATAGCCAAGCCCGGGCTGGAATTTTTCAGACTCCCCATGGGCCGGTGGAAACTCCCCGTTTTATGCCCGTGGGTACTTTGGCAACGGTTAAGGGCATTACCCCCGCCCAGCTAGCGGACACCCAAGCCCAAATGGTGCTAGCCAATACCTACCATCTCCATCTCCAACCAGGGGAAAAGATTATTGCTGCCGCTGGGGGAGTACACAAGTTTATGGGCTGGTCGGGGCCGATGTTGACAGATTCTGGTGGGTTTCAGGTTTTTAGTCTCAGTCAATTACGCACCATTGGTGAACAGGGGGTCCTATTTTGATCGCCGAGGGATGGCCGCTTGATTGATATGACTCCAGAAAATTCCATTCGCATCCAAAATGCGTTGGGGGCTGATGTGATTATGGCCTTTGATGAATGTCCTCCCGGCCAAGGCGATCGCCTGATGGTGGAACAAGCCACCGCCCGCACCTATCGCTGGCTAGAAAGGTGTATCGAAGCCCACCAAAGACCGGGTGATCAAGCTCTGTTCGGCATCGTCCAAGGGGGCACTTACCTAGATTTGCGTTCCCAAGCGGCAGAACAACTCATTGCCCTAGACTTGCCCGGTTACGCCATTGGCGGAGTAAGTGTGGGGGAAGCACCAGCGCTGATTGATAAAGTGGTACAACACACGGCCCCATTATTACCAGCCCATAAACCCCGTTACTTGATGGGGGTCGGCACCTATCGGGAAATGGCCAGGGCAATTTTTGCGGGTATTGATTTGTTCGATTGTGTCATACCCACCCGTTTTGGTCGCCACGGCACAGCATTGGTACAGGGAGAACGGTGGAATTTAAAAAACGCCACTTTCCGGGAAGATCATCGCCCCTTGGATGAAACTTGTCCTTGCTATACCTGCCAAACTTTCTCCCGTGCTTATTTAAACCATTTAATCCGCTCCAGGGAAATGTTGGGTTACATTTTGCTTTCTTTGCACAATATTACGGAATTAATCCGTTTCACCCAAAGCATTCGCCAAGCAATTTTAAATGATACTTTCACCCAAGATTTTGCCCATTGGCTAACTCCACCGGAGTAAGTCTAGTAAAAAACTTAGGCGATCGCAAATCCAGTATGGGGACGCATGGAGGGCTTGTCGAATCCCCAACAAAGACTAAATCAGACAAGTTTTCAATGGTGGAAATCGTAACCAGATCCATAGTACCAAGCTTCTAGACGACGTTTTTGCTCAAAGCTAGGGTTAGTGAATAGAAGATTTTTAGCTAGGGGGTAGGTTAAGCTATAGCCCGCTAAGTTAGCATAATGTCCCAACCATTCCATTAAAGCGGGTAGACCAATTTGTGGTAACAAAGGCAATACTATGAGTGGATTTACCCTGGGTAAAGTTTGGGTTAGGCCAGACCATTGGATTACATCTTGCAAAAAAGGTTCCATGACTTCTTGTCCTTGTCGATCCATAACAGCAAAAACCGCATTCATTAAGCGATTAATTTGCTCTGGATCTGCAGTTTGGCCAACTTTAACTCCCATGGTTTGTTGAAATAACCAAGTAACGCCAATATTAGGTTGGTAGGGTTGTAAAAGAGCCAAATCTTCCGCAGCCAAATAATCCCCTGCCAGGGCTTCCCCAATAGCATTGGTTAACCGTTTGAGATGGCGAACCATGGCTCCAAAGCCACCAAAACTAACGGGGGATTGACTACCAGCACTATCCCCTACGGCTAACACTCTACCCCAAGAAAAATGGAGAGGACTGGATTTATAAGCAGGAAAAAAACCAGATAAAAACCGTTGCCATTGTAGTTGGTCTAAATTAATTTTTTGATATTCGGGCAATAGGCGAAAATATTCTTGAAAAAAGAATTCTAAACTAATGCGTTCTGGATGCACATCCACATAGGTAAACAGATAGGTGGTGCGGCCATCCCGAGCAGGAAAAGCTTCCCAAAAGTATTGGCAATGATTGGTAATTCCCGTGGTGGTGGCAATTAAATCTCCAGTTTCATTGTCAGAATAACCCTGGGCGCAACTACCAACCACTAGGCAAACTCCATCAGGTATTTCTCCCTGTCGAGCTTGGTTTACCAAAGGAGAACCGTGCCCCATGGCATCAATGAGTAAACGGCTAGTGAGCTTTCTTTCAACTTGATTTTCTCCATCATGTTGGTAACTAATTGCAACTCCATCGGAGTGAATAATTGCTTTTTGGAAAGCGCTATGCTCTAGTAATTTACCCCCAGCTTGCAGAAACTTTTGCTTAAGTTTTTCTAGTAAGTAAATTGGATCTATCCCTACATTTAAAACATTTTTAATCCAAAATTCTTGCCCACCATGAAAAGCAATGCGGCCAGGATTATATTCGCTGGCGATCGCCGTTTCTAATTCCTCTGAAGTGAGCAGTTCTAACTCAACAAAAGTTTGTAATTCTTGGCGGGAAATATTCCATTCCTGGGCACGACCTTGTAATTTGCCCCTTTCAATGACAACTACCTGCCAACCCCTTATTTGCAAACTAGCGGCCAATAAAATTCCCAGGGTACCACCACAAATTACTGCGTCAAAATCTGCTTCCCCCAAGTTTGTATTAACTTTTTGAGCTACTTCAGCAATGGGAGGTAAATCTCCCTGACATAGGGCTTGCCAACGCTGATCTAAACGCCGTAGATAACCCAGGGCATCTCCTGGCATAGAATTCAGTTTAGATTCCACAAAAGCTGTGGGTGTAGTTGCATAGTTCATCTAATTAATTTTTTCGCTAAATTTCCTGAGCAAAAATTAGGATATTTTCGTATAGTTGAGAGCTAACACGAAATCCTGCTTGATTGATCAAATTATCAATAATGGGTTTCACTTGTGGAATAAGATTTATTCGTTTGGCAACAAGCAAAACTCCCAAAATTCCGACTATTGATAATCCTAAGCGAGTAGCCTCTCTTCTCCCCAAACGCTCGTCCATCAGTAGCTCATCAGCCTGCAAATCAAGGGCTAGGGCTATGGAATGGGCTTCTCCAGCATCAAGTCCCCGTTCTCTTTGTAGTTGTTCGGCCAATTCATAACCATGGGGGCTAAGCAAGTGAATTTGAATCCAATCTAATTGCAGAATTGATGAAATTTTTGAGTTGGTGGCGACAGTAATTTCATTGGCAACAGTGCCTGGAATGATTACACTTTCGTAAATTGCCTGTAATAACCAAAGATGATCAACAATAGCAAGATTAGCAATGGCAGAAGTGTCACTAACAACAATCATAACCAACTGCGATTTTGTAGGTGCTGAATGTCCTGTGCTAATTCTTCCACATCGTAGTGAATACAAATTCCCCGATCTGATAGAAGTTTTTGAAATTCCATAATTTCCATGGAGGAGATTTTACTGGCCCTAGCCAGAGAAATGTGTTCTTGTTCAAATAGGGCAATGGCAATTTCCCGGAGCCAATCATTTTGATCAAATTCTCCGATCTGATTTAACCTATCCGGTAGATTTAAGGTGATTTGCATTGGACGACCATCAACCATTACCCTTTGATTCTACTGTTATGCTGTTGCCATAGCCACGATCGCCAAGAGGGTATTGATGAGGTAAAAAGAGCCCACAATTTGGGTTTCGGTCCAGCCACTTAATTCTAAATGGTGGTGAATTGGAGCCATTTTTAACAACCTTTTGCCGACGCCATCAGGGCCTTTGGTGGCTTTGTAGTAACCCACTTGGGCGATGACGGAGAGGGATTCTGCCAGAAAAATGCCGCTGATCAACAGCAGTCCCCAGAGGTTGCCGGTCATAATGCCCACCGCTGCCAAACTCCCCCCTAGGGCTAAAGAACCCGTATCCCCCATGAATACCCGGGCAGGATTGTGGTTATGGTGTACAAAACCAATACAGCCACCGGCCATGGCACAGCAGAAAAAGGCTAGTGCTGGATTTTCTTTCGCCACCAGTAAACCCAACCCCACAAAGGCGATCGCCCCAGTTCCGGCCGCCAAACCATCCACTCCATCGGTCAGATTGGTCGCATTACTTTCCGCCACTAGGGCAAAGGTAGCCACTAACCAAAAAAGGAAACCCAGGGGTAAGACAAATTGCATAATGCGAATGTCCGTAATTTCCGTTGGCCCATAAAAAAATAGCCAAGTGCAAAAAATAACGGCGATCGCCACCTGCAAAAATAATTTTTGTTTCGGGGTTAAACCCTTATTGGATTTGTATTTTAAAATCTGCCAGTCATCCACCCAACCGATCGCCATATAGCCCAAAGTCACCAAACCCACCACTATGACATCGGGATTAAACTGGGTTCCCACCACGGCGATCGCCACCGCCACCGGCACAAAGAAAATCCCCCCCATGGTAGGAGTCCCGGCCTTTTTCAAATGACTTTGGGGTCCGTCGGACTGAATCACCTGACTAGCTTTCAGGTTTACTAGCATTGGTACCACCGCCATACCAATGAGAGCTGTAACCAAGGCCGTAAAACCAAGGGCAATCAGTAATTTTCCATTGCTCAACCATGGCATATCCGCCCAGCTACTCAACAGGGCCATCAGGGCTAAAGCCAATGCCCAGAGCAGGATTAGTAAGGTTTTGCCACTGGGGTTTTTCCAACTGGGAAGGGACGAAGATTTTGCGTTGGCCATAGTCAAAAAATTAGTTCAGGGGTTGATCAATGACGTTTTCTCCATCAGACTAGCATCAAGGTTGCTGGCCTTTGGCTGTCGATTTTGCTGACAGATTTAAATATCAAGAACCATGCCCTTAATTACCAAACTAAAAAAATATCGACGAAAATATAAACGCTTCTTCTGGCTCGGTTGTGTTGTTTTAGCGCTACTACTGATCATTCCTCACCCCAGCCAAGCCCAATTCGTTATGCCCCAAGGTTTTAGTGGCCAGGGCAGTGGCTATAAACCGCCGGAAGTTTCCCGGTATGGTCCCATCGAAGTGGCTCCGGTACGATCGCCCGTTGACAACGGTTTTCTGTTTGATGTGGCCTCCCCCACTGTGTATAACCGCCAAGAGAATACCAGCCAAATTCCTGTGGAGCAAAGGGCTCAGGACATTGAAAGCAAATTGGAACTGGCTATTTTCAGACGGGATATGAACCCCGATGACCTAAGGGTAGAAACTTCCCGGCTCAACAATGTGGTGGTGGTTACTGTTAGCAATGACGATTATCCCCTCCCCTTGGTGCTAGCTTCCGTTACGGAAAACGATGCAGATTTCAACGGCCAACCCATTGATGTTTTAGCGGAGCAATGGCGGGAAAAACTGGACAAAGAAATTCGGCGAGGCCAAGCTAGTACTACCCCAGAAGCCCTAGAACAATCCTTCAAACAGGCTTTCCAAATATTTGTAGCCCTATTGGTGGCAACGGCTATTGTTGCTAGTATCAAACATTTAATTTCCCGGCATCGTCAACGACTCCTCAATCGTAAACAGGCGATCGCCGCTGAAAAACAAGCGAATTCCGAAGTTCTGGAAGAAAATCACCCTGATCCCATAGAAGTCAATTATGCTGCCCCGGAAATTTTGGGGGAACAGCAATGGATATTTTGGCAAAGATTACCCCAAATACTCAGTATCGACCGTAAAATTGGCTTTTGGAAATTTATCCAGTGGCTTTTGTTCTGGGTAATTATCCTTGGTTGGTACTTTGGCTTATTCGCCATTTTTCGACAAATTCCCGGCTTAGCCACCCTCAGTGGCGCCATTTTGGGTCGCCCCTTGCAATTGCTAATGCTGTGGTTTTTTGTTGGTCTAACTATCCGTATTAGCCATCGCATCATTGAATTACTAAAAGACAATTGGCAAAACACTAATTCCACCAGCTTCAACAAATTTATCAATCTGGGAGATGACCAACGGCGAGATCTGCGCATTTCCACCATCTCTGGGGCTATCAAGGGTATGGTCACGGTGGTTATCAGTGCTAGCGGTTTGTTAACCGCCCTGATTATTCTGGGCATTCCCACCGGTTCTGTGGTTGCCATTGGGGGTTTATTGGCCTTGGCCATTTCCTTCGGTGCCCAAAGCTTGGTCAAGGATTTGGTCGATGGATTTCTAGTATTAGCCGAAGACCAGTATGCCATTGGAGATGTGATTGATGTGGGCTTCGCTGCCGGGGGGGTGGAAAATTTAAACTTACGGGTGACTCAGTTAAGGAGTGCCGGGGGAGAACTAGTTACCATCCCCAACAGTGCCATTACCCAGGTTAAAAACCTGACCCGTTCGTGGTCCAGGGCTAATTTGAGCGTCAATGTAGCCTACGACACTGACCCTGTCAAAGCCATTAATGTTCTACGTCAAGTAGGGGAAGACCTGTACAACGACCCGGAATGGCATGACAAAATGCTGGCAGTTCCCGATGTGTTGGGCATCGATAGTCTTACCCATGAGGGCATGACCATCACCATCTGGATTCAAACAGCCCCTGCTCAACAGTGGTCTGTGGGCCGAGAACTGCGTTTCCGTGTGCGCCAGGCCCTGACGGAAAATAACATCGAAATCGGTGCCCCCCGGCAAATATATGCCCATGCAACCAACACCACTAACGGGGCTACCAATCCCCCCTTTAATGCCCTTGAGTCCGCTGTGGAAAGCTAGTGTTTAGTATTAGTCTTCTCCTAGGTATATGCCCAATGACTTGGCCGTTTTAACCATAAAACCATCCCTATCCACCGGGAAAGGACAGCGATTTTCCTGGTGACATTCTTTAATGATGCTGATAATTGGTTTAAGGTCAGCGTGTTCCACCTTCCCACTGCGCCAGATCACCACCTGGTCATAAATTTCCTGTTCGATCAACTCCACTGCCCTAATTCCAAACACCGTGGCCAAGAGGCGATCGAACGATAGGGGGGTCCCGCTCCGTTGTAAATGACCCAGGGTTGTGGCTCGAATGTCTAGACTTATTAGATCGCAAAAAGCGGGATCTTTAATGTCGCAAAGGTGTTGACTGGTTTCACTGATTTCTTCTGCTAAGTAGTCGGCGATATGTTTATTTTTCTTATTATTTTGATCGTGGACACCCTCTGAAATAACTATTAAAGCAAAATGGCGGCCAGACTTCCGCAAATTCATTAGTTGATAACAACAATTGCGGATAATTTCAGAAGTCAAACAAGGGGTAATTTCGGGAATTAAAATGATATCAGCTCCGCCGGCAATGCCTGCATGGAGAGTCAAATGCCCCGCATCCCGCCCCATGACCTGGACAATGATAATGCGTTCATGGCTAGCGGCGGTAAAAGTCAGGTCGTATAAGGCTTGGGTAACAATATCCACCGCAGTGCTAAATCCCACTGCCAGATCCGTAAAGGGCACATCATTGTCAATGGTTTTGGGAATGGCAATAATATGCCAATTACCTTTTTGGGCTAAATCATAAATAATGTCTAAACTACCATCGCCACCAATAACAATTAGTGCTTCCAGGTCAAGTATGGCATAACCCTTGAGAATGGCTTCGGCGATCGCCGGTTGCTCTGGATGTCCCTTACTTAAGGACCCTAAAACACTACCGCTGAGAAATTGCAATACATCTAAGCCTTTGAGCATCCCGGGCAGAGCATAGCCATGTTTAGTTAACAGTAAATCCTCTGCCTGGTATTTTCCGTGGGCAACTTCAACAAAACCATCGGTGCCGTAGGGAATACCATAAACCTCCCACCCCTTAAGAGCTGAGGCCTTAACCACTGCTCGGATGACGGCATTGAGGCCAGGACAATCACCACCACTGGTCAAAATTCCAATACGTTTTGTGCCCATACCAAACCCCCTTAATTTATCCTTAATTTGAGTCTTTCTAACTCTTTCAATAGCTGACCCATGGTCAAAATCGAACCCCAATCTATCGCCAATCCCTAATCCGGCGGTTTACTAACCCACTGGTTCAAGGGGATCAAGCGCTTTCCAAATAGGGGCGTAGGTCTGCAGAGCTTTGACATATTGAACCCGCTCAAAAGCAGTGGGATCGGGGCAATTAAGTTGACTCATACTGCCTTGCATCTGCTGTACAGATTCATATTCATGCTCCTCCATCCAACGGGCTAAACTATTTTCCAATGTGTGAATATAACCGATGCCGTGGCGCAATAGGGCACTGACCAATTGGGTGATTTTTGCCCCGGCCATTAATACCTTGACCAAATCCACTGTGTGCAAAATTCCACTGGTGGCGGCTAAGTCGCAGTCAATACGCCCATATAAAATCGCCAGCCAATGTAGGGGAAGGCGCATACTTTGGGTAGTGCTGAGCAGAATATGGGGATAAACTTCTAGGCTTTCTAGGTCAAAATCTGGCTGGTAAAAACGGTTAAATAAAACTAATCCATCAGCGCCATAATCGGCAAACTTCTTGGCCATATAGGCCATATTGCTAAAGAAGGGTGAAATTTTAACAGCAACGGGAATTTTAACTTCATCTTTAACCGCTTTAACAATGTCAAGATAATTTTTTTCCACCTCTGTGCCTGGCACATCCAAATCTGTGGGTACGTAGTAAATATTAAGTTCAATAGCATCGGCCCCAGCCCCCTCCATTTGTTGGGAATAGTCTAACCAGCCGCCTAGGGTAGAACCATTTAAGCTGCCAATTATAGGAATATCTAAACTCTCTTTAGCCAGGCGAATATGGTTGAGATACTCCTCAGAACCGACATGAAAAACCTGGGGTTCAGGAAAATAAGTCAGAGCTTCAGCAAAACTATGGGTGCCATGGGTGAGATGGTGGTACATTTCCAGTCTTTCTTGCCGCAATTGCTCTTCAAAGAAGGAATGTAAAACGATCGCCGCCGCACCACTGTCCTCCATTTTTTTGAGATTGCCCAACTCCTCCGTCAAAGGGGCACAGGAACCGACCACTAGGGGAGATTTAAGATTTAAGCCGAGGTATTGGGTAGTGAGATCCATGGTGTTAATTCCTTTCAGTTTTTAATTGTAATCTTCGTAATATTGGGGAAAAAATCCATCTGGTAGAAAAGTTCGATCCAGAATGTCATTTTGTGCAAAGGGATTGGTTTCTGGAAAGGTTTCTAAACTAGTGTCAGTCTCGATGGCAACCATTTTACGAGCGTGTTTGTAGCACTCATCTAAAACATCATGAAAATATTTCTGCAAACTGGGACTTTCTAAAAGACATTGATAAATTTTCTTTCTACTTTGATCAATCATTGTCCTCCAACTATTTGACCAGGTCTCTGGTTGGTATTTCCATTTAAGTAAATGAATTAAAATAATCTCTAAATTCTCCCTGAGAATACCCTGTTCTGTATATTTAATAGATTGAATTTCTTCTGCTAAATTTTCAAAATCAAGATTTTCAAGTTGATTTTCTTTTAGGCAGTTAGCGACTGCCTCTAACCACAGATTAAAATCCTGTTCATAAAGAAGATTGGCATTGATTTTTAAAGTCATTTTAATTATCTTTTTGGCTATTTTGGTAAAAATTCTTGATCAAGAATCTCTTCTTTCAAGAACGGATTTAGGGCGGGAAATCGACTGATGTCAATACTGGTTTCAATGCTGGCTTCTTTCCTGGCTCGCCCATAGGCTTCATCAAGTACTAAATCAAAATGACGTTTGAGACTGGGGCTTTCTTTAAGCTGCTTAAGAATCCTTTCTCTGTGTTCGTCAATGCTCAACCTCCAGCTATTGGATTGTTTATGGGGTTGGTATTTCCATTTAAGCAAGTGCATTAACAAAATCTCCAAATTACGCTTTAGAGACTTTTTTTGACTCCGCCCCATATCTTCAATTTCTTTAATTAAATTTTGACAGTCTAGTTGATCCAACCGACGTTCCTTGAGTAGATCCGCCATGGTTTTTGCCCATAGACACCGGTCTTGCTGATAAAGATTTTTGGTATTCATCTGAGTGACCATCCGTTTTGCCTCATATTTGCCCGATGGGTAGGGGAACAAATAACCGATTAACGTTTGCCCCCTAATGCCGATTCTAAACAGATTTAGCAATTACCTCCGGAGATGGGGAAACACCATGGTTGTTACCGTTAATTTCCCCACCCAGAGAACGTTTCGCCAGATATTCGTACATGGCCCAGCGAGTGTTCACATCCCCTTGAGCTAACTTCATTAAGCGTTTGGCCTCCTCTGGTTGACTGCGGGTGAGCATGGCAAAGCGATTTTCCGAATAGACCGTTTTGTCAATGGCTACTTTTGGCGATCCCATATCCAATTGCAGGGGATTTTTACCTTCATCCGCCAACAAAGGGTTATAGCGGTAGAGCAACCAACGACCGCTGTCCACCAACTCTTTTTGATGGTTCATCGCGGTGGTCATATTAATGCCGTGGGCAATGCAGTGGGAGTAGGCAATAATTAACGAGACACCGGGATAGGCTTCCGCTTCCATAAAGGCTTTAATGGACTGCTCATTTTTGGCTCCCATGGCGATACTGGCCACATAGACGTTGCCGTAGGTCATGGCCATTAAGCCCAAATCTTTTTTGGGAGAGGGTTTACCCCCAGCGGCGAATTTAGCTACAGCGGCCCGGGGAGTGGCTTTGGAGGCTTGGCCCCCGGTGTTGGAATAGACTTCCGTATCCATCACCAAGATATTGACATTACGCCCACTGGCGAGGACGTGATCCAAACCGCCGTACCCAATGTCGTAGGCCCAGCCATCGCCACCAATAATCCAAACGCTTTTCTTCACGAGGTAATCCGCTACAGAAAGGAACATTTGGGCTTGGGGAGTTTCCAGATTTTGCAAACGTTGCTTAACCTGTTCTACCAATTGCCGTTGTTCAAAAATATCCGCTTCAGTGGTTTGGGCATTGTTGAGAATTTCACTTACCAAACTGTCTCCCAACTCCCCAGCAAAGGTTTTTAGCAATTCCCCTGCAAATTCCGTTTGCTTGTCGATCGCCACTCGGAAACCAAGGCCAAATTCAGCGTTATCTTCAAACAGGGAATTGGACCAAGCGGGACCGCGACCCTCAGCATTTTGGGCCCAGGGAGTTGTCGGTAAGTTGCCGCCATAGATGGAAGAGCAACCGGTGGCGTTGGCCACTAACATGCGATCGCCAAATAATTGACTGACCAGTTTCAAATAAGGGGTTTCCCCACAACCGGCACAGGCTCCAGAAAATTCAAATAACGGCTCCTGCATCTGTTGATGGCTGATTTTGTTCAAATTCAAACTGAGGCGATCGGGGTTGGGCAAATCTAGGAAAAAGTCCCAATTCTCCCGTTCCTGTTCCCGCAAGGGTAACTGGGGAGCCATATTAATCGCCCTTAAACGAGGCTGGGATTTATTTTTAGCCGGGCATACGTCCACACAGATGCCGCAACCGGTGCAATCTTCCGGGGCTACCTGGATGGTGAACTTAGAACCTTGCCAATCATGGTCTTTGGCATTGGTAAATTTGAAACTGACCGGAGCATTGGCCAATTCTGCCTCCTCGTAAACTTTGCCCCGAATCACAGCATGGGGACAAACAATGACGCATTTGCCGCATTGCACACAAACATCGGGGTCCCAAACGGGAATTTCGTGGCCCACGTTGCGTTTTTCCCATTGGGTAGTGGCGGTGGGATAGGTGCCATCGCAGGGTAAAGCACTGACCGGGAGATCATCCCCTTGCCGGGCCATGATTTTTCCTAACACTTCCCGCACAAACACCGGGGCGTTATCAGGCACCACCGGCCGCATAGCAGGGGCATCGTCGCTCACCGTTTCCGGTACGGACACTTCATAGAGATGGGCCAGGGTGGAATCCACCGCTTTAATATTCATCTCGACAATTTCCTGACCCTTTTTGCCGTAGGTTTTTTGGACCGACTGCTTAATTTTGGCGATCGCCTCTTCCCGGGGTAACACTCCCGCTAGGGCAAAGAAACAGGTTTGCATGACTGTGTTGGTGCGGCGGCCCATGCCCGCATCCCTGGCTACGTCATTGGCATTGATGGTGTAAACCTTGAGATTTTTGTCAATAATTTCCTGTTGTACTTTGCGGGGAAACTCTCGCCAAATTTCCTCTGGGCCGTAGGGGCTATTGACCAGGAAAACGCCGCCATCAACGGCTGGTTCCAAGACTTCAAACTGTTCCAAAAATTCCCACTGGTGACAGGCGACAAAATTGGCTTGGCTAATCAGGTAAGTGGACAGGATGGGATTAGGGCCAAAGCGCAGATGGGAAACGGTTACAGAACCGGATTTTTTCGAGTCGTAAACAAAATAACCCTGGGCGTAGTTATCCGTATCTTCGCCAATGATTTTGATGGAGTTCTTATTGGCCCCCACCGTACCGTCGGAACCGAGACCGTAGAAAATTGCCCGGACGACAGAATCTGCTTCCGTGGAAAAACTGGGGTCATAGTCGATGCTGGTGTGGCTCAAATCATCGTTAATGCCTACGGTGAAATGGTTTTTGGGGTTGGTTTGATTTAAATGGTCCAACACCCCTTTAACCATGGCGGGGGTAAATTCCTTGGATGACAGACCGTAACGGCCACCAATAATTTTCGGCATCATGCCCGCTTCAAAAAAGGCCGTCAGCACATCCTGATAGAGGGGTTCCCCAATGCTCCCCGGTTCCTTACACCGGTCCAGCACCGCTATTTTTTGCACCGTTTTTGGTAGAGCATTAACCAGGCGATCGCCAGCAAAGGGCCGATAGAGGCGTACTTTCAGTAAACCAACCTTTTCCCCTTGGGCAGTTAGAAAATCCACCGTTTCCTGGGCCGTTTCCGCACCAGAACCCATCAGCACAATCACCCGTTCCGCTTCCGGATGGCCACAATATTCATAGGGACGGTAATGGCGGCCGGTTAGCTGGCCAAATTGTTCCATCACCTGCTCCAGCACGTTGGGATAACTGGCATAAAAGGGATTAACCGTTTCCCTAGCTTGGAAATAGACATCCGGATTTTGGGCCGTCCCCCGCAACTTCGGGCGATCGGGGGTCAAAGCCCGTCCCCGGTGGGCTAGCACATCCTCATCCTTAATCAAACCACGGAGTACTTCCTGGGGTAAAAGCTCAATTTTTTGTTCTTCGTGGGAAGTGCGAAAACCATCAAAAAAGTGCAGTCCCGGTATCCTGGTGGCAAAGCTGGTGGCCGTGGCAATGAGGGCAAAATCGTGGGCTTCCTGGACAGAATTGGAACTTAACATGGCAAAGCCCGTATTTCTGGCCGCCATCACATCACTGTGATCCCCAAAAATAGATAGGCCCTGGGCCGCTAAAGAACGGGCCGCCACATGCAAAACCATGGCTGTTAATTCCCCAGCAATTTTGTGCATATTGGGCAACATCAACATTAAGCCCTGGGAAGCGGTAAATGTTGTGGTCAAAGCTCCCGATTGCAGAGCGCCATGGACAGTACCGGCGGCTCCCCCCTCGCTTTGCATTTCCACCACCAATGGTACGGTGCCCCACAAATTGGGCCGGTGTTCTGCTGCCCAAGCATCGGACCATTCCCCCATGGGCGAGGAAGGGGTGATGGGATAAATGGCAATCACTTCACTGAGCAGGTAGGCCACACGGGCCACCGCTTCATTACCGTCGAGGGTGGCATAGGTAGGTAAACTCATAAACGAATCGTCCTCAAAGGTTTCTGCAATGGCAACAAAAGCCAGAAATATGAAACAAAGCAGTCAAGTTTGTTAACAGTTGGGGATACTGCCGGGGGTTAATGGAGCGCTAAAAAATTGTTGAAAATAACACTAATGCCAAGAAAAATTAAACAACGTCAAGATTGTTTTTGTTGATTCTTAATTAAGGCCGGGGAAAGAGATAGCCCAAAAAACTTAGTCGAGAAATGGGGCTGCGAATTAGTCGTCAACGATTGGTGTTTGGTCATGGCGTTCTCTCTGGGTCTTAGTTTTATCTTGAACCCAAAATCAAAAAATGGAACACTTTCTTATTGTTTTTTAACGAGATCAAATACTGTGAAGTTTTGTAATTGCTCCGTGGCAAGAAGAAAATTTTGCCTTAGCTATTGTTTGGATTTCATGACAGCAGCAATGTCCACCCGATTGTTGACAATACTCGGACAGTACTCAGGCTAATTAGTTGATCCAATTTCAGCGACTTATTCCAATCACAATTTACAGCCAAATTAACTATAGTTTAAAAAATCGAATTAAAACCTCTGTCAAAATCTATTTTGGCAGCATTCACCTTACCAAATCAAATCTAAATCCAACACAAACATCGGTAAAACATTTTCCCCTGATAAATTGCTCGGATTTTTTACTACTTCCATCCCTTGACCCTGACGATAAATTTCTACTTCCTTACTTTGACGATTAATTAACCACCCCAACCGTGTGCCATTTTCTAAATATTCCTGCATTTTTTCCTGTAGGGGCTTTAAATTGTCGCTGGGCGATCTTAGTTCAATCACAAAATCAGGACAAAGAGGCACAAAGCCTTGTTTTTCTTCCTGTGTTAATGCTGTCCATTTTTCCAGGGAAATCCACGCCGCATCGGGGGACTTATCCGCACCATTGGGAAGTTTAAAGCCCGTGGAGGAATCAAAAACCTTACCAAGCTGATACTGTTTATTCCAGTGTCTTAATTGATAATTAATTTCGGAATTCTTTTCGCCAGTTTCTCCACCCGTAGGGGGCATAATGACTAAATCTCCCTGATAAGTTCTCTCAAACCGTAAATCACTGTTATTTTGACAAAGCTTATAAAACTGCTCGTCGGATAATTTTAAAGAATCCATTTTTATCTTTAGTGGACTCATAATTGTTCTCCCAATCATTGGGGGGCAAGCACAGGCCTCTAGTTTAACATCAAGACTTTGACTGCGTTGTGTTGTTTTGAGGATTGATTTACGGTGACATAACAGAAGTTTTTGCGTCGATCGCCGTTTGGCCATTCACGATTAATCGGGGGTTAACAACATCAATCGGTCGGGTTCCAAATGTATAGACCAAGGCTGGGGACAATGACGTAAAATCTGCCATTTTTCTTTAAATACCTCCGCCTGGAGGTGATAGTCATCGGTATCAACGGGAGGAATCCCTAATTTTAAATAAACCGTCATGCGATGGGGAGTTTCACTGGTCCACACCACCCAACCAGGAAAAGTATTGACCGGAGATTGATGGTGATCGCCAGCATCTAAAAACCGAATTTGATGGGCCCGAATCCCGATGTGGGTTTGGTCGGAAGAAACGGGTTCCGTTGTTTGTAAGGTGCATTGCCAGTCCAGGGCCCGGACAGTATGGCGATCGATGACTTGAATAGGAGAGTAATTTTTGCAACCCGTCAGTTGGGCAATGGTCACACTTCCAGGGCGATCGAAAATGGCTTGCTTGTCCCCAGTAGCTACCAATTTACCTTGGCTTAGTACGAGTAATTTCTGACAAATCCGATAGGCTTCTTCCAGGTTATGGCTGACGAAAAGGGTGAATCCTTTATAGCCAGAAAGGATTTTGAGCAACTGTTTTTCCAGTTCATAGCGTAGATGGGTATCCAGGGCAGAAAAGGGTTCGTCTAATAACAGAACATTGGGTTCCGGAGCTAAAGCCCGGGCCAGGGCGACCCGTTGTTGTTGGCCACCGGATAGCTGATGGGGATAACGATCGCCCATTTTTTCTAAATTTACTAAAGTCAATTGTTCTTCAACCCGGAGCGATCGCCGTTGGGGGGAGAGGTGCCGCAGACCAAAGGCAATGTTCTGGGCCACGGTCAGATGGGGAAATAGGGCATAGTTTTGCAACACTAAACCGACTTTCCGTTCATGGCTCGGTACATTGATATTTCGTTGTGAATCAAACAAAGTTCGACCATTAAGGATGATGCGCCCCTGGGTCGGAGTTTCTATCCCCGCAATGCAACGGAGTGTCATGGTTTTGCCAGAACCCGATGCCCCCAACAATCCCACCGTTTCCCCTTGGGTAGTAAATGTAACGTCTAAACTGAATTGCGCTAACTGCTTCTGAATGTTGACCTGGATCCCTGGCTCCACTTCCCCTAGCTTTGGGTAATGAGAAGAGGAATTTTCCCATCCATTGTTTTGGAATAAAACAGTTAACCGATGCTCCTGGGGCTGAGGGTTGTGAATTTTATCTTCATAACGTCTTTGCCAGATATTGGCAGCCATAATGCCAGCCAGGGAGATGACCAAAATAATGCCTACCCATAACCAAGCTTCCCCCATGGCCCCTGCTTCCACAGCAAAATAGATGGCCATTGGTATGGTTTGGGTTTGCCCCGGAATATTGCCCGCCACCATCAAAGTAGCGCCAAATTCCCCCAAGGAACGGGCAAAGGCGAGGGTGGTGCCAGCCAAAATACCGGGCAGGGACAGGGGTAATAGAATGCGCCGAAAAACTTCTCCCCTCGAAGCTCCCAGGGTTTGGGCAACTTGCAACAGATGGCGATCGACTTGCTCAAAGGCCCCCAATGTTGTTTTATACATCAGGGGAAAGGACACTACCGTGGCGGTGATCACAGCGGCATACCAAGTGAAAACGATGGTGACATCAAACTGGGCCAGGATTTTTCCCAACGGGCCATTTTTGCCAAACAATAACAACAGCAAAAAACCCACCACCGTGGGCGGCAAAATTAACGGCGCAATAAAAACGGCCTCAACCAAAGACTTTCCCGGCTGGCGATCGCCTAACATCCCATAGGCTGCCGCAATACCAAGGATGAATGTGACCACGGTTGCTAATCCGGCAGTTTTGAGGGAAATCCAGAGGGGAGTAAGGTCGGTGGCCATCGTGGGGCAATGTCGAACAGTTAAGGCAGTTTACGGCAATGGCTGATTATTCACCCGGGCCAAAACCATATTGACTGAAAACCTTCTGGGCTTCTTCACTAGCGAGAAATTGGCCATAGGTGCGGGCTGCTTCTGACTGGGGACTGGCCGCTATCACGGCGATCGGATAAACAATGGGGGCATGCAAATTAGCCGGGGCTTTAACCACAGTTTTTACTTGATCGGAAATTTGGGTATCGGTGGCGTAAACTATCCCAGCATCGGCATTGGCGCTTTCCACGGAACCTAAAACATTTCGTACCGAATTACCGTAAACAAACTTGGATTGTAACTGGGCCAAAATGTCTAGATTTTCAAAAACTTCCTCTGCATACTGCCCAGCGGGAACACTGCGGGGTTCCCCCAAGGAAATACGCTTAACGGCGGGGTCAGTGAGTTGCTGAAATTTGCTAATTTGTAGGGCGGAATCCTGGGGCACAACCAACACCAAACTATTACTGAGTAAATTGCGACGGGTATCGTTAATGATTAAACTTTTTGCTTGCAACCCATCCATTTGTTTAGACGCAGCGGAAATAAACAGATCAACCCTAGCTCCCTGCTCAATTTGCTGTTGCAGTGTGCCAGAAGCGGCAAAGTTGTAATTCACTTCAATGTTGGGATGGGTCGATTCAAACCGTGGGTCTAAGGTTTCCAGTGCATCCTGCAGGCTGGCCGCCGCCGACACAGTTAGGGTAATGGACTCTTTTGTTGGGACAACGAAAGTTTCTGAACTGGGGAACAATTGGTTAAACGAAGAAACTCCACACGCAGTCAATAAACCCACTAGGATCAGTAGCCAAAACCAAGCTAGTTTCATTTATTTCATCTTGAGATTTTTTTAGATTTTGGCGATCGCCTGCCAGAGTTCTGTCCGTAAAGGTTGCAGTTCATTGTCCAACTCCGGAGCGAGGATGGGGGAAGGCAACATAAACGGGAACCAAGTTACCAGGGGAAGATTTTCCGTCACTTGATAAAAATCGCTGGGGTTGGGGCCATCAATGTGGCGCAGATTAACCCCAAAGCCTAACCTCTGGCGACGGTACTGGAGTATGGGAGCGTAATCCCTCAGCCAAAGGTAAAAATCCGGCGCTTCCTGCAGAGAACGGAGGGTTTGCTGCAGTAAAGGTTCTGGCATAGGCGTTCCATTAACCTGGAGCCAAGCTTGATTGATTAACTCTTGGGCCTGGGCTGGATTTTGCCAAGCTTGTACCAATTTGGCCGCCAGATCGGGCAAAGCAGGGAGATATTCTTCAATACGCTCTGGATCTTTGCTCAATGCCAGTAAAGCCTGACTTTGGCGATCGCCAACTTTGGTTAACTCTGCTTCCGCCCGGGTAAATTGTCCCAACCACCAATAAATTCCTCCCTGGATTTTTCCCAAAAGGGTCTGAAAATTGGCATCATCTTGGTTTTCCTGCCGCAGTTGGTTGAGGGTTGACTGTATTTTTTCAATCAAAGGCGGATAAAGTCGAGCAAAATTAGGATCGCGCCACACTGGATTAGTAATAAACAAAGGATCCCGCAAACATTCCAGGCTAAAAGCGTCAATGGCCAGGTCTAACTTTTGTTGTACCAATAGACTCAGCCCTAGGCCAAAGAATACCCCCCGTTTGGCCGGCACCAACTGACTGGCGGTGGCAAAAGCTTGACTCGCTTGGCTGGGATTTTGCCCCAGGGTCAACCACCCCAAATTGTTATGGGTAAATTCCTGGTGGGGAGACGCTTCCACACTCCTCTCAAAAGCGGCGATCGCCTTGGTTACCAATTCCTGCCGTTGTTCTGGATCTGCCGTGGTCAAAGCAATGTTGCCCAAATTCCAACCCAACTGGGTGGGGTAATAGGCTTCCCAGGGAGCAAGATTTTCCGCTTGGGAAAGGTAATCGGTGAAAGCTGGTACATTTTCTGCTTCTAAAGCCCGGAACGCTATTTCTGACAGTTGCCAAGCCCGCAAAATGGGAAATAGCCAAACGGCGATCGCCAGCAGGAAAGCAATGCCAGCAAAAAACACTGGCCGAGCAAAACGACTGGATTTTGGTATTACTGGATCAGCAGAGTAAAGCTGTAGTAAACAGGCAAAATAAATAACAATAACGCCGCTAATGCAAACATTGTCCAATTGATAGTCAGTTAAACTAGTTACTCCGTAGGCTAACAATGCACTGGTGAGGGTCCAAATAAGAATTTTTACTACGTTTGAATCAACATCATTACCTTTAGTGTTAACTATATTTTGTTTGATTAAACTGCGAATTAATTGCCAAATTAAACCAATGATTAATAGTGAGGGAATTAATATGCCCCAAACTCCCAATTCCGCAAATAATTGGGCGGGGGTGGAATGAAGCTGGTAAATAAATTCCGATTCCCGCCCGGCCCATACCGGTCGATAGAGTTGATATTGTAGGGGTACATTACCCAAACCAATACCAGTCCAAGGATGGGCTGACCCCATGCGCCAACCAATTTCAAAATTAATTAAACGATAGGCAAACTGTCCCGCCCCTTGCCCTCCCATAATGCCGGTGAAGCTAGTAAGCAAACGGTCATTTGTACAAATAAAAATTCCCACCACGGCGATCGCCAAAGTGCCTAGGCCTAACCACCATCGCCAGGGCAATTGACGGAGCAGACCAATACCGATAATAACTAGTAACAATAAAGTAGCTAAACCTAATAGTCCCCCCCGGGAACTGGTGGTATAAAAATCAATTAATCCCAGCGATAAGGCAACGCTCCAAAACCAACGTTTTTTTCCTTCATTGAGCCAAATTAAAACACTCAGCAAAGGCAAAATTAACACTAGGTAACCCGCCACATAGTTTTGGTGGCCAATGGGAGCCCAATTTTGCAATTCCAGTATCCCAAAAGTAAAAGTTTTAGTAATGCCCATTTCCCTGGCGATCGCCGCTGATTGCCAAAAAGGAATGAGGGTTTGGGTAAACCACAGCAAAAGACTAATGACAATAAAGGCAAAACCCACATAGCCTTGAAAAGTCAATAACTTGTTAATGCTTACCAGGGGGTTGGTTTGAACTTTTAGCCAACTTCTTAGGCCGTATAAACCGGCTAGAAAAGCGCAAAATATCCAGCCATACCAACGGGCCTGCTGGGGAAATTCCGCCCCTACCACACTTAGCATTGCGGCGATCGCCAACGCCACCATTAACCAGTCGAACCCTAATCCGAGGGAAATTAAGCGTTTATTTTGTCCGATTTGCCACAAACACCACAGCGCAGTTAACCAAAACCAGGTCTGCCAAACAAAGACCCAGGGCCAACCCACCATCAAGCTATGGCCATTAGGTAACAGGGTGAATAGCCCATAGAGTAAGGCCGTCAATAGCCCCAACAATCGTCCTGGGTTACTAGAAGGGGAAGTGGATGAAGGGGAACTAACCGGAGGAGAGGATGAATCGGCGGCCATACTGGGCAATACTCACAGGAAAACACCTTTCCCATTTTGCCCTCTTCCCAGAAAAAAACCGCCCCGGAGGACGGTAATCAGATTTTCGTGTGTGAGGAGGAAATCGCGTCGAGTTCTGCTTATTTCTTAACCTCACTGTATCTACGATTCTAAACCAAAATTTAGGGCCCTCCACTCACCCGATTGAGTGAATCGCGGCGATCGCCTAGATGTTAGACTTGCCTCGGACCCATCGATAATGTCACCTTAACCAACACATTTTCCAAATTAATCGACCATGGCCAAGGGCAAGGCAAAGTCGGAAAAAGAACTTTAACCTTCCGTCTTGACCCTAAATTTTTTCTGTTCATGGGCTGCTGATTTTGCCGTTTCCATTGCATCGAGGAGTCCTTTTTCGGGGGAACGCTCCCCAATACCTATATCCGCCGTAATCTTTCCCTGCTCAAAGCCTAGGGCTAACCTTTCCCGAATAAAATCTGCTTGGCTAATATGGCACTCAATACAAAGAATGGCAAATTCCCTTTCCCCAATGCGGGCACAGAAGTCATCCTGGCGACAAACGGTTTTAATGATCTTGGCAGCCCGTTGCAAGATTAAGTCGTTAATAGGCTCTTCCCCTTTGGGCTCCGCTGCTTCCACCTCAACAATAATGACACTGACCGGAAAGCCAAATTTCTGACAGCGAATTTCCTCACTGGCTAACAACTTTTCCCAGCCCGAAAGGCTATAAAAACCAGTAGTTCCATCCCGTTCCTTCAGAAGTTGTTGATACTCTTCCCGCCGGGAAGCTATTTCCGCTTTGAGAAAAAAATCTAGGATAGTACTCAGCAGTTGGGCGATGAGCTCCACCAAGGGCAACTCGTCCACCAAACTATCGGGCTGAATTTCGGGATCAATGGCACAAAGGGTACCAAATAGGGAACCGTTACCATAGGTGATGGGCACCCCCACATAGGCTCCGATGTCCACCTGCTGGGCGATGGGGGCATTGCGGTAGGCTTCCACCAAGTTCGATTGGGGAGCAATATGGGGTCCTTCTCCCCTCACCATGCGGGAGCAAAAGGAATCGGGCCAATGGAACACATCCCCTCGCTTAACTCCGTAACCATTGTCCTGAGCCTGGAGTACGATCCAGTTATCTACCTCGGTGCGGGTGATCATCCACAGGGATAGCCCCATTCGTTGATGTAAATAGGTCAATGTTGCCTGGGCCGCACTATCAAAGTCAGGAAAGGAAGTGGTGGTGAACATCGGCTTGTCGGCGCCCTAGGATGGATTGGTAGATTCTGTTAATTCGGGAAGTTGAGAGATTCGGGTATTTGCTTGGCATATTCCCAAATGATTGTCCCTGCCTCCATTTTAGCTATGTTGTTGTTATGGGACATAAAAAAACCTCCCCACAGGAAGGTTTCTCGCCACAATAGGTCAGGCTGGCATAGTCTATAGATCGCCGCCTCGGAAGGCTAGCACAAACACCACCGCCGGCCCAGCAAGAACAATCAGGCCCAAAAAAGTCAACTGAAAAATAGGTTCTAAATTGAGTGCGGCTAATAATTCCATAATTTCTCCTGTTAAAAACTGCTGGCTAGACTCAACGTAAGCAAGGATAATAAAACCAATGTCTATAATAGCTGGGTTGGTTTCGTCCCCTGGACTTGCCGTCATAAAAATACATAAAGTTATGTGAAGAAGGAGACCGGCCATGGCAACTTGGTATTGCATGCAGGGATGTGGCGCTTGTTGTAATCTCACCCCAGAAGACCGGCCGGAGTTGGCCGAGTATCTCGCCCCGGAGGAGTTAACCCTCTACCACAGCCTAGTGGGGGCAGACGGTTGGTGCGTTAATTACAACCACGGCGATCGCCTCTGCCAGATTTACGAAGATAGGCCCAGTTTTTGCCGGGTGAAACCAGATAACTTTGCCCGGATGTTTGGCATTGCTCCGGCGGAGTTCGACGAATTTGCTAGCCATTGCTGTGAAGAACAGATTGAAGGAGTTTATGGCCCCCGGAGTGGGGAATTAAAAAGCTATCGCCAGGGATTACCGAAGTTTGAGGTAGATAGCCATTTTTAAGCTATTTTTAACTGTTCTCGATGATTTCGGCTGGTTAAACGGGGTCTAACAACTCAAAGAAGCGGTAATGGGCCAGACCGTCCAGAATACCGGCGGCGTAACGTTTTTCGGAAAAATAAATCGGTTCGATCTCCCCTAGATTAGAAAGTTCCTCATGGTGACGGTTAGCCACGACGACGGAAAGGGTGTTACCCCGCATCATATCTTCGTCGGCTCCCGATCCTCCGGCGGTGAAAACGTGCTCCAGGGGAATATTCCACTGTTGGCTCAACCAACGCACAGCATAGCCTTTGGAAGCTCGGATGGGCAGAATATCCAAAAATTGACCAAAGGAAATGATGGTATTTACGGTTTGTTCCCCTTTATGCAACAGTTGCCGAATTTCTTCTAGGTTAGGGGCGATCGCCGCATCGTAGAAATAGCTAATTTTATAGGCGCTCAGTTCTTCCTTGGGTTGGAGGGCTAAACCGGGTAATTCCCCCAAAATACGCACAATGGCGTTACGGTTCCACAAATAATCAATGTGATTGCGCCAACTCTGGTCGGGGATCAAATCCGGGGAAGAATAAATTTCCGTGCCCATGCTGGTGATCAACATATCCGGTTGGGGAATGCGATACTCCCGCAAAATTTTCAGCACCGAATCCAATCTTCTCCCAGTGGCAATGCAAAAGCCGACATTTTTTCGATGTTGATACAGCACTTCCAGTAATTCGTCCAACGTCTGGCGATCGCCCGGTAATCCCCCCTGTAATGCCCCCAGTAAATTTTGGTCCAAACTAGTAACCAGGGCACCGTTATAGTACAAAGTCCGCCGCCGCTTTAAATCACTACGTTTCAGCACTGAAGTCTGTTGGGTCAGAGCGTTGATGGCTTCTAAATAACTTTCAACGTGGGAAGGCCAAGAATAATGGCGCTTAACTCCCTCTAGACCACTTTCAGAAAGGAATTGCCATTGTTGTTTGTCGTTTAGTACTTTGAGCAATTTATCCGCAATATCCACTTCATCGAGGGGATTAATTAGATAGCCATTCTGACAATTTTTGATAATATCCACCGGGCCCCCATCCTCCGTGGCCACAATGGGCACACCACAGGCCGCCGCTTCAATCAAAGTTAAACCAAAGGGTTCCGTCAAAGCCGGATTGATAAATACTCCCTGGGATAAAGCAGTGAGGCGAAACAAAGCATACACATCCTCCGCCTGATTCTGTTTGGGGTAAGCCACTTTGCCGTAGAGATCGTAACGGTCAATGGTCAACAGTAAATCCGTCAGTACTTCCCTCGGCCCCTGGTCTAGATCCGTGATGTCATCCCGATTGCCCGCCACAATGACCAAATTGGCCTGGGCCTGTAACTGCGGGGACTGGCCATAGGCTGCAATTAATTTATGGATATTTTTGCGGGGATCCGGTCGGGACAAAGCGAGGATAATAGGCTTACGGGGATGCCGTAGAAATCGTTGCAACTCTTGAACAATGGGCGTTTCCCACTCGTTCCCTTTGGGGGGATAAAACTTTTCTAAATCAGTGCCGGGGGGAATAACCAACATCTGGTCTGGCTGGTAATAGTCGTATTGGGCGTACTGTTCTGCGATTTCCTGATGGGTACTGGTAATCACCCTCGCCGCTGATCCTAGGGTTTCTTCCTCCGCGTTAATCCGGCGGGCCATATTGTAACGGCTTTCAATTTCGTCGGCTTTAATCCCACTGAGCAGGAGACGGGTGCGCTTACTACGACCCAGGGAATGTCCGGTGTGCACCAAAGGAATACCCAATTGGTGAGAAAGTCTGGTGCCCACGTAACCCGCATCGGCGTAATGGCTATGGATGACATCGGGCAGTTCGGGCTGTTCTTTGAGATAGTCCAGGGCATGGTCAGCAAAATTATCCAAATAGTCCCAGAGCATTTCCTTGGCAATATATTCCTCCGGGCCGCACTCAATGCGAACAATCTGGGCCCGATCGCCAATGAGTTCTCTAGGCTGGGCATAATCTGCATCTACTTTGGGATCTTTAATTAAACGGGTCAGCAAATCCACCCTGGCCACCTGGGGATTTTTTACCAAGGCCCGGGCCAGTTCCAGCACATATTTGGTTTGCCCGCCGGTGTCGGCATCTCTGCCCAACTCAAGGTTTTCTCCCCGAATTAAACCATGGACACTAATTAGTAAAATGTATTTTGATGAATAGCTCATAAGTTTTACAAATTACTATAATTGCTGTTGAGGAATGTCACAGGGTACCATGGCGACGATTTTAACGCCTGCAATTAATCAATGTTTTCTCCCAGTTCTGTTAGAATGCCCCCAATCTTCGTCCCAAATGTTCCGATGACCTATGTTAACTGGCAGGCCCTGGCCGCAATCTCTGAGTTACAGCCCTATTTTGCCGAAGATGTTGCTGGCTTTCAGCAACAAATTGAACAACATTTGCCCGGATTAGCGGCGATCGCCCCTGAAGAATTAGACAACTTAGCAGTTTTGCGGGTACTGGAAGTCTCTAATGGCTGTTTGCAGTGGGCTTTCCGTCGCCAAGACGAACATTGTTTATCGGTGGAACAAACCAGGGAATGTATGCAAACGGTAATTGGTTTTATTAAAGTTAAAAAAATTGCCTGTCCCAGTGGCAAAATTATTGCTTTCACCCCGGCGATCGAACAATTAATCGAGCAGACAACCCAGCTTTATCGCCAAGCTTTCAAACAAAATAATCAAACTGCCAAACAAGAATATTACGCCTATTCCACCGCCCAATTCATTGCCTATGGCGGCGATCGCCTCAACCAAGCCCAAGATCTAGTGGAACAAGAATTCAGTCCTCTACTTACACCCCATTTTGTCCTGCGGGGGAAAAATTATATTGCGCCCTACCTACAAGCCATTACCCCCTAGGTAGTTCTCCAGTGTGCACAAGCTTCACCGTGGAGTGAGTATTGCCGGTTCCCAGGCTTACAACCCATTATTTTGAAACAGATTCAGGGTATTCCTCAACTTCCTTGGCGATCGCTGTCCCAATTCACAGCAGAAGATCGGGGTCGAGCAAAAACACCGTCAACTTTTCCGACTTTTCTTCCACCACCATCACATGGCTGGCCGATTGGAGAGTGTCATTTTGGCGATAAGAATCGGGCAATTGACGAATTTGTCGGGGCAACACATCCAGCAACGTGGGGGCATTATTAACCAAGAGACAAAATTCTTCCCCACTCCGATTTTTAGTCAAAATGAAATACTGTTTCGTTGACGTCGTCGGGGGCTGGGGCACCCCAAAAAAGCGGCGATATAGGTCCACCATGGTGACAGAACGATTTTCTAAGTTCACCAATCCGGTGGCTGACAGACCACTGCCATGGGCAGGGCCATGGGGCAAAATTTTTACCACTAGGGCAATGGGTAGGGCCAAGTTAAGTTTTCCCACAGCAAAAAGGAGAAACTTTTCCGGTCGAACCGAGGGCTGACCGACCTGAACAGAGGCATCAACAGAGGAAGAATGAAGCGCCATATTGGGGAAAAAGGAAAATGATAACTGTTAATTAACTGCTGACCGATAACAGGCCAGTGGCCAGAAGCTCTTGCACTGCTCCGAGGAACTGTTGCTCAATATAGGGCTTGGTGAAATAGGCGTTGGCCCCCAAGGTCTTGGCTAACTGTCGGTGTTTTTCACTGCCCCGGGAAGTGAGCATGGCCACGGGAATTTTGAGTAGATCTGGATTGCGTCGCCGTTGCCCAAGGAACTCAAAGCCATTAAGGTTAGGCATTTCCACATCACAAATAATCAAATCCACCTCCCCGGCTTGGGCCAGTGTCTTCAGGGCCTCCTGCCCATCCTTAGCCTGCATCACCCGGTAACCAGACCTTTCCAGGGTGAAAGCCAGGGTACGCCGTAGGGCCGCCGAATCATCCACCACCAAAATCGTTTTGGCCCTCCGCCCTGGAGTGGGAAGAGGTTCCACCCCTCCATCGGCCATGGCCAAATTGTCTGTTCCCTTTTGCCAGTGCCATTCCAACAGCAACGCCCCATTCACCACCGGGATCAGGGTGCCATCTGCCAGGATAGTAGCCCCATAAAGGTAGGAAGGGGCCGGTAGCAGAGACGAAAAGGGTTTAATTACCAATTCCTGTTCCGTCACCAAACGGTTCACTTCCAGAGCGTAATATTGCTGACCGAGCCGCAGTAGCACCAGGGGTAAATGCCAATTATCTGGTTGGGGTACCGTGGTCAACAACTTACTAGTTTGTTGCTCCGACAAAGGACAGTGATAGGGCAGTAATTGGGTCAAGGAATAAATCGGGATAGTCAACTCTTGCCAATGGAGAAAGCGTTGTCCCCCACTGGTTTTGATCTGTGTCGCCGTCGGTACCATCAACTCCGCGACACTATCAGAAGGAATGGCGATCGCCGTTGGAGCCCCCTGGTTTTGCCCCACCAAACACACCAGCAACTTAGCAATGGTGAGGGTCAGGGGTAACCGCAAGGAAAACACCGTCCCCCGCCCAGGGCGAGAAGACACCACAATGGTTCCCTTCAGCGCCTGCAACTGTTGCCGCACCACATCCAGCCCCACACCCCGGCCCGACAGCTCGCTCACCTGGTCCGCCGTAGAAAAGTTGGGCTCAAAAATCAAATTATCAATCTGCTCCGTTGTTAACCGTTGCCCCTGCTCCTCAGTAACCAGACCCCGTTCCACCGCCCGCCGCAGAATCTTTTCCCGGTTCAGCCCGCCTCCATCATCCCGCATTTCAATGATGGTCTGATTGCCTTGGTGATAGGCATGGACCTCAATGGTCCCCATGGCCGGTTTCCCCATGGCCAACCGGGTCCCCTCATCCTCAATACCATGGTCAAATGCATTACGGAGTAGATGGAGCAAGGGGTCATACAGTTTTTCCAACGCCAAACGATCCACCAACACCCCCGTGCCATGGAGCTTAATCTGCACCGGCTTATTAAACTTACTAGCCATATCCCTGAGCAGCCGGGGAAAACGTTGCAAAATTTCCCCCAGGGGCAACATCCGGGCCCACATCAGCTCATCCCGCAGGGAAAATAGCATCTGCTTTTGGGCATCCACTGTTTGATTGGCCGCCCTGGAAAATAGCACCACATCATCCACGGCCTCCTCCAACTGCATCATTTCTTCCAAAATTTCCTGCAACTGGGCCGATAGGGTGCCATAGGAATCCATTTCCAGGGCATCGAAGTTATGCTCTAGCCATCCCTGGGACCTTGGCTGGGCCCGCAACATCGCTTCCCCCTCCGGCCGGATTGCCAACTGGTCCGCCAACTGCCTCAGTTTCAGCGCCATGGTCTGGAAGGTGCCAAAACGTTGCCCCAGGGCTCCCACAGCCGTTTGCAATTGCTGATTTTGTAAAGACAGGCTATTGCGATTAATGGCCAATTCCCCCACCCAATTATTCATCCGCTCCAACCGTTGAAAATCCACCCGGATGGAAAGATTAGCTGGATTTTGCTCCCTGGGCATGGCCCGCCGTTCATGGGTGCGTTCCACGGGAGGAGCCGGAGCTGCCACTGCCTCTACTTCAGCCTGGGGAATGGTCGCTGGGGTCGTTGCTAAGGGGGGCAAGGAATCAAAGGCTTCCTCTACCGCCTGCACCAGAGATAACGTTTCTAGGGAAGCATCGACAAAATCCACCTCAGCCACGGGAGAAAGGGATTCTTTCCCCAGTTCATCGGCGGTCAACCCGCCAAAAACATCCTCCAGGGAAGGAGGCGATTCCACCGTTTCAGCCTCTACGGTGGTTTGTTCTAGGATTGGGGACACTTGCTGCTCGGGCTGAGATTGCCATGACCCAGTCATTGGTGTAGTGGGGGGAGAAGGTTCTTCCTCTAGCTCATCTTCGTCATCACCAAAAAATAGATCCCCCAGGACTCGAGCCGGAGCCGAAGTTGGTTGGGGCCGGGATTCTGCCGGAGCAGCAAGCCTTTGACCCAGGGCCAAAAGTTCGGTACTTGCTTCCCCTCCCCGTTGGCGATCGCCATTTTCCAACACTTGCTGAGTAGCAACTTGCCAGTCTGCCAAAGCCTGATTAGCAATAGTAGAGACTTGTTCTGGGTTGGCTTCCAGGGCCTGATGCACCGCCGCACAAATCCCCTGGAACCCTGGCAAATTCAAAATTTCCGCTAGCCCCAGGAAAATTTCCGTTTGACTGGTCAGGGCTTCCCGCAGGGCTTCCGGGCCCCGTTGCCGAGCTTCTGTCACCGCCGCCATGCCCCCGGCAATGTCCACCTCGAATATGGACGCCACCACATCTACCCCCAAATCAGCAGAGCTGGGTAGAAACTGTTCCCCCGCTGCCAGATGGACTCCCAACCGTTGCTCTAGATTTAGGATCGGCCCCTGGGCGCTCTGCCAGGCCGTTTCTGGATCATAGTACCCCTGGTCGATTTGTTGCTCCAAGGGGTTCCGCAGACAGTCAAACCCTTGCAATAACAGGGTTTCCATCGTTTGGTCTAGGACTACCTCTTCGCTATAGAGCGCCTTGAAAATGTCCTCTAGTCGGTGGGCAATATGTTTAATTGTTTCCAACCCCACACTGGCCGCTCCCCCCTTGAGGGAATGGGCCGCCCGCATAATGCCATGGACCACCGCCGCTGAGCGGTCTTGACCAATGGTCAACAACCCCGTTTCGATTTCTTGTAGCAGTGTTGGCGCTTCTTCAATGAAAAATCGATAGGCCGGTTCTTCTAGATTCACCCGTTCTGGCCCCAGGCTGGGCTGGCGATCGCTAGCGGGAATGTCCCCTTCCCCTGGCTGGAATGTCATCTCCGTCGGTGTTTCCTCCCATGCCGCAAAGACATTTTCCTCCGCTGTGCTAATGGCCGTAGGAATGTCCCCCAGCTCCGGAAAGTCCATACCCCAAAATTCTTCCCCCACTTCCCCACCGCCAAACACTTCCTCCAACCCCGCTATGGCGGCTAAATCCCGTTCCCCTTGCCCCCGCACCAATGCCAACAGCGCTTCACTCGGTTCTCCTCCCCGTTGGCGATCGCCTTTTTCCAGCACCTGGCCACAGCTATGTTGCCAATTTTCCACCGCCACTAATGCTAATTCCCCGACAGATAACCCAGGATTATCCAAGCCCTGCGCCACCAGATCTGTAATTTCCTTAAATCCAGGCAAATTGAGAATCTCCGCCAGCCCGGCAAAAATTTCCGTCTGGGCCGCCAGGGTTCCCCGCAACCTTTCTTCGTCATCCCCAGCCAACGCCTCGCCAATCTCTGCCAACCCTTGGGCAACGTCCACCTCAAACAGGGATGCCACAATGTCCACCCCCAAGTCAGCAGAGCTGGGCAGAAACTGTTCCCCCGCCGCCAGATGTTCCCCCAACTGCTCCTCAATGGCCGCAATCACCGGCAACCCCTGCACCAAAACTTCAGTATGCTCCAACTGCCCCGTTTCAATCTGGGTGGTGAGGGCTTGTTTAAGATAATCGAACCCTTCCAAGAGCATTCCTTCCAACCTGTCATCCACCACCACCGCATCGCTATAGAGCGCCTTGAAAATGTCCTCCAGCCGGTGAGCTAATTCTTCAATGGCCGGTAGTTGCACACTGGCCGCCCCGCCCTTAATGGAATGGGCCGCCCGCATAATGCCATGGATCTGGGCTGGTGTCCTCTCTCCCCGCAACTCCAACAGCCCCATTTCAATCACACTGAGCAATTCCGGTGCTTCTTCAATGAAAAACTGGTAGGCGTGGTCACGAATGTCGGAGTTGAGCATGGGGGCAAAGGGGAAATTAAGGGTTAGATAGGAGGGTTTCAGCTAGTTGGTGCCAATATTGCTGGTTTGTTTCCAATTGTTGGTGATGGCCATTCAGTTGCTGGTTGCTTTCCCTGATACTGCCGGTCAATTCCCTCGCCTGGGACTGGATCGTCACAATTAAAGCCTCCATGGCCGCCGTTGCTTCCGCCGATTGGGCCGCTAAACTCCGCACTTCGTCTGCAATTACCGAAAAGCCCCGGCCCTCCTCCCCAGCCCGGGCCGCTTCAATGGACGCCTTCAGGGCCAACAGATGGGTCTGGGCCGCAAATTGTCGAATCAAATTAATTGCTTTGGCAATTTCCTGGGTGGAACTATCCAACTTTTCCAGTTGTTCCCCCGTGGTGGCCATGGTAGCCCTCACACTACGCATGGTTTGCAGACTCTCCGCTTGTCCCTGGCTAATTTGCCCAGACAGCATGGCCGTCTGGTCCTTGGGGGGTTGGTATTCGCTTGCAATGGTGGACATATTGATTGAATGTCGGTTATGGGTTTAGTTATACATTTGGTCAGATCACTGCACTTTGAACTGTTTAACCGCCTCTTGCAATGACTGGGCCACTGCCAACAGTTCCTTAAAGGTGGCAGATACCCCACTCGCTTCACTGGAGTTTTTATCCGCAATCTGGGCCACCAGAGCCATGGTCTGGGTCACCGATTCACTGGTTTGGGACTGCTCAATGGCCGCAGAGGTGATCGCTTCCACCAAGCCACTAATCTGGGCACTCACCGCCGTAATTTGGTTCAAGCTCCGCCTGGTTTCTTCTACCAATTTGGTTCCCACCACTACCTGTTCGGTGCCCGCTTCCATGGCATTCACTACTTCATTCGTTTCCGCCTGAATTGTCGCCACCAATTGGGCAATTTCTGCCGTTGCTTCCGCTGATTGCCGTGCCAGGGAACGTACTTCATCGGCTACCACCGCAAATCCCCGTCCTTCTTCACCAGCATGGGCGGCTTCAATGGCAGCATTTAGGGCTAGGAGGTTGGTTTGGTCAGCAAAGCTGCCAATTAGGTTCACCACTTTGGAGATCTTTTGGGATGATTCCCCCAATCGCTTCACCTGTTTGGCGGTGGCGGCCACCGTTTCCCGAATTGCGACAATGCCATCCACGGTGCGGTTCATGGCATCTTCCCCTTGGTCCACCGTTTGGGTCGCCCGTTGTACTGCTGATTCTGCTTGGGCAGCATTTTCTGCCACTGCTTGAATGGACTTGTTCATGGCCTGAAGCCGCTCCAGGGCCTCTGCCACATCCAAGGCCTGGCGATTGGCTTGCTGGGCTAGTTGCCGCACTGCCACTTCGTTGGTGTCGGTGGTCTCAGTAAATTGACTAGCAGCGGTTTGTACTTGGGTTACAATGCGCCGCAGACTTTCAATAGTTGCGTTGTAGGAGTCGGCGATCGTGCCAATTTCGTCCTCGGTCACGTGGGCTCGGATGGTCAAGTCCCCTCGACTGACAGGGTCTACCTCCATCAGCAGTTCCAAGGCCCGCTTTTGCATTTTTTCACGCATTTGTCGTTGTTCTACTTCGGCGATTTTCTGTTGGGCTAAGAGGTCGGAGCGTTCTAAAGCTAGTCCCACCTGCACAGTCAATTGGCCAAATAAATCAATTTCATTCTGGTGCCAGTCCCTCGGCCCGGAGCACTGGTGGGCGATGAGTAGTCCCAGCAGATTGCCTTTGTAGTTGATGGGGGCGACAAGGTTGGCTTTGACTTCAAAGGGTTTGAGCTGGCCAATGTGGCAGGGGGTCAGGCCGGCGTTGTAAATATCTCGGGTGGCTTGGATACGTCCAGAACGGTATTTTTCTACATAACTATCAGCAAAGCAGGGGTCGGCAATGGTGGCCCCCAAGGCTTTGGGATATCCTTCTGCTACCGATTCCACAATTACTGTGCCGGCCCAGGTGGCATCGAACCGATAGACAATGACCCGGTCTGCTTTGAGCGCCAGACGAATTTCTTGGGCGGCGATGTCAAAAACCTGCTCGCTGTTGATGGCAGCGGAAATTTTCAGAGTCAATTCTTTAAGGATTTGGGCTTGCTGGGCGCTTTCATTTCTTTCCTGGATCAGGTTGGCCCGGTCCAGGGTGGTTTGTAGTTCTTCGGTCAACTGCTGAAGAAACTGTCTTTCCCTCATTTCCCACTGGTGGGGACGTTGGCAATGGTGGGCCATGAGCAGGCCGAGGGGGTAGTTATCCCGGTGTAGAGGTACGGTCAAGCTCGCTTTGACTTGATGTTGCTCTAACCATTGGCGATGGGGGTTACTGATACTGGCACCGCTGGTGTCATTGATGGCAACGATCTGGGAAGGCATATCTTCCTGGCCCCAGGGATGGGGATCTTTGCTGTCAATTAAACCTTGAGTGGTTAAGTCCAAAGCTTGCACTACCATGGCTTCAGGCTGATAGCGGGGATGGTAGTAAAACACTAGTCGCTCACAACCAAACAAAGCTCTGGCTTGGTCGAGGTTCTTCTGAATTACGCCTTGAATTTCGTCAATGTCGGAAAGGTTGGCCCGGGATAGTTCGGTCAGCAGTTCTGCTTGTTTAAGGGATAAATCCTGCTGGTGGCGCAATTTCTCCACCTGGGCACTGAGAGCATCAATGGTTTGGTCGGCGATCGCCAGTTCATCACCGGCCACGGCTAGAGGTTGGTCGAGGTTCCGGTGGGAATGCTTAGCTTTCAAGGCCAGGGCGGTTTGAGCTTTGGTATTTTCCCCCACCATCCAGTAGGCAACGAAGGCAGCCCCCACCGCGGTCACCAAAAGCCCAATCAGAATTTGGTCACGGATTTGCTTAGTGGTGGAGTCCTTGACCTGTTGTTCCGTTTGGGGCACTGGAAGCCTGTCCACACTGCTGAGATTGAGCCCTCCAATCACCCCAGCGGGGATCAAACCAATTAACAGGGCTATCAACACAGCTTTATTGCGGAGGGAAAGTCCTCCACTTTGGGTAGGTGCCTGGATTGAGGTAGACATCGGACTCAAATTATCCGGGTCGGCGATCGCCATGAGGGGAGCCAGGGGTTGCATGGGGGGTAACTCCACCTTGGGCAAATTGATCGGGGGCGGCGGGGTCAACTCTACGGCCGATTGGGTCAGTGCGGCCAGGGCATCGGTGTCAATGGCGGGGTTGGGGTTAGGGGAAACATCCTCCACGGCGGTATTTTCTGCTATAAAAGCCTCTGCCATGAACTCAGCCCCATCTATCTCCGGTTCCTCGGTCAAATTTTCCAGGGAAACCAATGTTTTTGCTTGTGTATCTGCCTGGATTCCACGGTCTGCCTCATCCCCGTTGATGTCAGTTTCCTTGCCATCGCTAAACCAATCCAGGGCATCCCCTACCTCACTTTTATCCTCTCCATCGATGGTGGCAAAAGAAGCGCTGGTTTCCGACGATTCGTCCTGGGCAGCGGCCGTGTCCGTCAACCCAGTAAAAAGAGCGCCATCAAGGGTCTCGCCATTGGCGACGGATTGGGCAGTGTCAGGACGGCGATCGGAGGAAGGATTTTGGGTCATGGTTAAAACTTACCAGTTAGGCAACATGGGTAGGGCAGGGTGGACATCAGTACCTCAAGCACGGTAATGGCCCTTGGGTGGAGGTCTACCCTAAAGTCAAGGCGAGAAACACAAGCACTAAGAAGAAAACCGTAGTTGCTCCAGTCCTAGTTAGCTTGCCGATGGAGCGAGAATTCCAGTCAAAAGTGTAGAAAATTTAGCCAATAATTAGCAAACTGATAGGTTGATTAGTTTAATAAATTCAATAAAAATCAATAAAAGTTAACTGGAGGCAGCCCGGGGAGTAGTCATCAGACGACCCACAATAGCTTGGGCATCCAATACCACATACATTACCCCTGGAGGGCTGACCCAAAATCCCCGCACGTAGGGCGCAAGGTCTGAACCAATGCTGGCGGCAGGGGGAGATTGAATTTGATCCGTTTCACACCAGGTAATGTCCTTTACCTCTGTGACCACCAGTCCCAACATCTGGTTGCGTTGACCCGGCGATCGCCTTCGTTGGCTGGGATCAAGGTCGAAGGGGACGCCTCCATTTAAAATGATAACCCGATAGTTGGTACGGGAACCAGATTGGAGGTGCCAAGAGGTTAGCCCTAAAAAAGCGCCAAAATCAATCACCCAGAGCACGTCTCCCCGCCAATTATGAACCCCCATGGTCCAGGAAGGCATGTGGGGAATGGGGGTGATTTGTCCCAGGGGCACCGTCAGAATCTCCGTTAACTGAAACAGAGGCAAAATTAAGTTGGTGTCTGGTTCGAGGGTAAATTGCAAAAACTGCTGGCGGGGGACTTGGATATCACCCAGCATGGTATCAGAGGAAAAGGTGTTGGCTGGCAAAACAGTTGCTCCTAAAAACCGTCCCAGGGGGGACCGGAAAAATCAATCAGCTTTAGTAACAGCTAATTCGTCCATCGGCTCGGGCATTGGTTAGCCGGAAAAAATTAACCGGAAAGAAAGCATGGGGGATATAAAGTTCAGATAAATTGCTTGATTACCGTGTTGAACTCCTCTTGGTCAATGGGTTTAGTAATATAGGCGTCCGCCCCTTGGCGTTTGCCCCAAAATTTATCCATATCCGTGGCCTTAGTGGAACAGAGGATTATTGGAATACTTTTAGTCCGGTCTTTGTCTTTCAATTCTCGACAAATTTCAAAACCACTGCGCCCCGGCAGCACAATATCTAAGATAATTACGTCCGGCACTGCCTGGGAAAGTTTTTCCAGGGCTTCTTCTCCACTGATGGCGGTGGTGACGTTAATGCCTAGTTTCTGACAAAAATCACTGATAATTGAACGTTCTGTAGAGGAATCGTCAATAACAAGTGCGCTGCCCATAATGTTGCCTCAGTGCTTAATTAGTCGAAAAGTGAACGGTAAATAGTAAACAGTTATAGATCCTAAACCAAACCGCAAAAGTATTGGCCTGGAATCAAGGGAGACTCCACAATTTTCCGGGGCCTCCTTGGGTCAAGTTATTCCGCTGGCAGCGATGCCTGGTCATGGAGATGTTTTTTAATAGTCTGCAAAACCATGTCCGGGTTGACGGGCTTACTTAAAAAATCTGTGGAGCCGACCATTTTGGCCCGCACTCGGTCAACAATGCCATCATTGCCGGTGAGGATGACAATGGGAGTACTTTTGAAGATGGACAATTTACGCAATTGCCCACAAATTTCGTAGCCATTGGCGTTGGGCATGACCAAATCGAGGAAAATCAAATCCGGCTTCCGGGCCAGAAGAATGGCGATCGCCCGTAGGGGATCATTGATTCCTACAAACCGATAATTGGCTGTAGTAAGAATTTTTTCCATGGTTTGGCAGATCAAAGGACTGTCATCCACACAGGCGATCAGGGGACCACTGGGCACATCAGGCTGAGCCACCACGCCCCTCACTGGGGGCGCAATGGGCGGGGGCAAATCGGGAATTTTAATCAATTCCACCAACCCCAACTGTAGATAGGGCAACAAAGAAGTGGTCACACTCAGCACATCTCGCTTCATCCGCACCGACAAGTCCCGAAGGGACTGATTACCATCCAGCAACTGTTTGAGGGTTTGGTATACCTGGGGAGTGGTGCGTTGCTGTAACTGTTCCGCCTGACGAATGATAGGGGCCGCATTGGGGGAGCGGTCTGCAATCTTGGCCCCCTGCCATTTGCTCCATAACTGCTGGGATTCCGCAATCATCTGATCCGCGTCAATCAGCACCAGCCTAGTGGAAAGCAAATTATCCTGGCGTAGATCACAGGCCACTTCCATGGATTGGGTAATGTCAAACAGTACTTCCACCACCGTGGCCCGAATCAGCCGAGCGGCCTGCTCCCTGGTAACTTTCTGCTGAGCTACCCAGTGGCAGAGCAGTTGATATTCCCAGCAAATTTGTAAATCTTGGGGATCAATGCTGGCCAAATCGGTTTGCACCGAGGCCAGGTTGGCGGCAATGGGGGGCAGATAGGAAGCAATTTGTCGGCGCCAACGGCGGACGGAGTGAATCCCCCCGGTGGCATACATGATCCGACCCATGTAGAGATAAAAAGACCATTTCTCCCCCGTTGCACTGGAGAGGATTAGTTGGCCGCTAAAACGGGGTTGCTTCAGTCCATCAAAGAAACTGGCCTGCCTGGAGGCAGTAAATTCCTGAATTGGAACTGAGTGGGAGGAGGGGGTGGGAGCTGTCATTTAATCAAAGGAAGAGGCAGGTCAACAGCAGGAGGGGGGCATATCTATAGCTTGCCCTGAAAGGGGTATGGGTCGCCAAAGTACGCAAGAAAACTTCATCGACCTCACCGAGGGGACTTTGGCAAAAGCTTTTGTATTAACCATTATCGCACAAGATTAAATAGGATTACCAGGATTGATCCCTGCCATCAACGGTGTAAATGCGGTACAAAAAGGAGACAGTTACTAAGGCAAACTTCTCCAGCCACCATGCTCCCTACTCTCCCCCATCTGCACTACCAAGTGGCGATGCCAACGCCCCAGACCCACTACTTCACCGTGGATTTGCATATTCAAGGCTTCACTGCTTCTGTACTAGAACTGAAATTTCCCGTCTGGACACCAGGGTCCTATCTGGTAAGGGAATATGAGCGCCATTTGCAGGACTTCCAAGCTCAAGGTCTCAGCAACGGCGAATATTTAGAGCACCAAAAGTTGGGTAAGGCCCATTGGGCCATTGCCTGTGGAGAGGAAGAAAATATTGCCATTTCCTATCGCATTTATGCCGATGAACTAACCGTAAGAACCAATCATTTGGATTATAGTCATGGTTTCTTCACCGGGGCAGCATTGTTTTTCTACTTGCCAGGACATACCCACAGGCCTCTAGCCTTGACCGTTGTTCCTCCCGAACCGGCTTGGGCGATCGCCACGGCCCTGCCCTGTAAGGCAACGGATTCAACTACGGGAGCCAAAACTTTCTATGCCCAGGACTTTGACACGTTGGTAGATAGCCCGGTGGAAGTGGGGATTCATCGGGATTACGCCTTTGAAACCCAGGGTAAGGAGCACCACTTTGTGGTTTGGGGTGAAAGTAATTTGAATGGGGAACAGTTAGTTAGAGATACGGAAAAAATCATCGCCGTTGAAGCAGGACTATTTGGGAATTTACCCTACGACCATTACTGGTTCATTCTCCACACTTCTAACCAGGGCTATGGCGGCTTAGAGCATAAAGATTCCTGTGTGCTGAACTATGACCGCTTTGGCTTTCGAGATCCGGAAAAATACCAACGGTTTTTGCAACTGGTGGCCCACGAATTTTTCCATCTTTGGAATATTAAGCGTATTCGTCCCATCGCTTTGGAGAAATTTGACTACGACCAGGAAAATTACACCCCTTCCCTCTGGTTTTCCGAAGGCACCACCAGTTACTATGACCTGCTCATTCCCCTCAGGGCAGAAATTTACGATCGCCAGACCTATTTAAAAAATTTGGGCAAGGAGATTACCCGTTACCTAAAGACCCTAGGGCGCTTGGTGCAACCTTTGGCGGAATCTAGTTTTGACGCTTGGATCAAACTCTATCGTCGGGATGCCAACAGTGATAATAGCCAAATGTCCTATTACCTCAAGGGGGAATTGGTAACATTAATGCTGGATTTACTGATTCGGGAACGACACCAAAACCAGCGTTCCTTTGATGATGTTTTGCGAGCAATGTGGCAAGAATTTGGGCGGGAAGAAATTGGTTTTACCCCGGAACAATTGCAGGCAGTAATTTCCAGGGTGGCGGACACGGACTTAACTGAATTTTTCCATACCTATCTCCACACCACGGCGGAACTTCCCCTCAATGATTATTTGCAACCCTTTGGCTTGGTTATTAAGCCCATGCAGGAAGATTTAACTCCCTATTTGGGCATTAAGGTTAAATCCGAGGCCGGCCAGGAAAAAATTACCTTTGTGGCGGCCCATTCCCCCGCCGCCATGGCTGGCATTAGCCCCCAGGACTTGTTACTGGCCATCAATGGTGTACGGGTTGGGGCCGAACAGCTTTCCCTGCGGCTGAAAGACTACCAAGCCAATGATATGATTCAGTTAACGGTGTTTCATCAGGATCTTTTGCGAACGGTGGATGTGGTGTTGGCATCTCCCCAAGCAAACCGTTATGAAGTGGTGCCCATAGCCGACCCCTCGGACAGCCAACTTCAAAATCTGGCGGGCTGGCTAGGTGAATCCTAATGCCCTGGAAAACACGGGTAGCACACTATTCCCCTTTGGATGACCGGGGTTAAGTCCAGGGAGTAGGGAGTACAAGTCTTTTTTTTGATTTTCTGATGCACAAGTTTTTGCCGATCGCCTACTTTGAAGATAAGTTTGTCCCGTTTGAGGATGCCAAAATTTCCGTTGCTACCCATGCCCTCCACTATGGGACGGCGGCCTTTGGGGGTTTGCGGGGTATTCCCGACCCGGAAGATCCGGGCACCATTCTACTATTCCGTCTGGACCGCCATGGCGATCGCCTGAGTAAGAGTGCCAAGTTTTTGCACTACGACATCAGTGCAGAAAAAATCAAGGAAGTTATTGTTGATTTTGTTAAGAAAAATCAGCCCGATAAATCCTTTTACATCCGTCCATTGGTGTACAGTTCCGGTTTGGGCATTGCCCCCCGTTTGCACAATCTGGAGAAGGATTTCCTGGTTTATGGCTTGGAAATGGGGGATTACCTCGCCGCCGACGGAGTTAGCTGCCGTATCAGTTCCTGGTATCGCCAAGAAGACCGGAGTTTTCCCCTAAGGGGCAAAATCAGCGCCGCCTACATTACCTCTGCTTTGGCTAAAACGGAAGCGGTGGAATCGGGCTTTGATGAGGCTATTTTGATGAATTCCCAAGGTAAGGTCTGTGAAGCCACCGGCATGAATGTTTTCATGGTACGGAATGGGCAAATTGTTACCCCCGGCAATGAGCAGGACATCCTCGAAGGGATTACTAGGGATAGTATTCTCACCATTGCAGCGGATTTGGGCATTCCCACCTGCCAACGCCCCATCGATAAATCGGAATTGATGATTGCCGACGAGGTATTTTTGAGTGGTACTGCGGCCAAAATCACCCCGGTTAAAAGGATTGAGAACTTTACCCTGGGCGGCGATCGCCCGATTACAGAAAAGTTACGCTCCGTGTTGACAGCGGTGACGGAAAACCGGGAACCCAAATATCAAGATTGGGTATTTAAAATTCCTTTGAATGGCTAATTTTTCCTGGCAAGATTAGCGCCTTTAAACTGAACTTAAAGAATTAGAGTTAACCCATGTTGGATCAAAGCCAAGTTCAAAAAATTGCCCACCTGGCCCGTTTGGAAATTACCCCGGAGGAAGAAAGTCAATTTGCTTCCCAGTTGAGCAGCATTTTGGACTACTTTGACCAATTGAACGAACTGCCCACCGAAGGAGTGGAACCCACCACCAGGGCGATCGAGTTGAGCAACATTGTCCGGGGCGATCGCCAAATCAGTTGGGACGGAGACAATGCGGCCACCACCCGCCAAGCTCTGCTAGATAACGCCCCGGAACCGGAGGGAGACTTTTTTCGAGTCCCCCGTATTATGGGCGGTGACGAAGCTTAATTTAGTCTAGTCACCAGGTGGAGATTAACTTTTTTTCCCGTTGGTTGATCAACTTGTCTAGGGAGCCTGCCAAATTTTTTCGTGGTAGGCCGTGGGCTCGATGTAAGTATCGACCCATTCCCCGTGACTGTGGCCGTGGTCGTGACCATGATGGTGATGTCCGTGGCCGTGATCATGACCATGGCCCTGATTTTTAAAAGCGAGGCGAAACTTACAGGCCTCACAATTCATCGCCACCTGTCCCAATTGGGTTTCAATTTCCCGTTCCCGCACCAACGCCAATAACTCCGGTTGAATGCCCATTTCCGACAGGGATTGAATTTCAATCTCGGGAAAAGTGGCCCGTTGCTCCTCAGTGATGGTGAAAATTTTCTTCACCAAGGCACCCATAAACAAAAAGTAGGGCAAAACAATAATCCGCTTGGGTTGATATAACCTCGCCCGACGGAACCCTTCTTCTAAGCGGGGATGGCTAATGCCAATGAAACAGGTTTCTACAGTTTGGTAGCCACTGCCTTCCCAGAGCATGCGGGCCATTTTATACACATCACCGTTGGCATCGGGATCACTGGAACCCCGACCCACAAACAACAGCACCGTATCTTGGCGGTCAATGCCCTGGGGATTGGCTTCGGGACTATCCAATTGATTCAACCGTGCTTTCCACAAATCAAGAATGGCTGGGGTAATGCCAAAATGACGACCGTAGAAAAAATTGATCTGGGGATGGGCTTGGCGACTGCGGTCTAACTCATTGGTGACATCGAATTTGTTATGGCGGGCCGCAAAGAGCAAAATGGGCAGAGCGGAAATTTCCTCAAAGCCCTGGTCTACACATTGCTGCACCCCGGCCTGGATATTGGGTTCCGTCAACTCCAAAAAACAGGGGATCACCGGGCGGGAATGGTCTAATGCTTGGTACTGGGCCACAAAATCTAAAAATGTTTGGCGACCGTCTTCGTCCCTAGTGCCATGGCCAATCATCAGTAGGGGTCTGTGATAGGGAAGGGGGGGAAGCTCAAGTTCAGGAAAAAGGGAAACAGGGGCGGGCACACTGGTTAAGGTCATTAGAATGATGGACTGATAAATAACAAAAAAATCGAGCTAGGCCCACTGAATCCAAGGCAGTTCAGGGGATTGCTGGAGAAGGACCACAACGGATAACATCCAGACCTAGACTAGACCGCCGACATAGAAATTGCGGTAAGTTGATTGGGCGGATTTGACCCCAGCCATGGCTCATTATGCCAGGGTTGCTTGGTACTGGACTATGCCCAGGGAGAGCATCAGCACCGCTAAGCTCAACTGTTTTCCACTGGAGCAAAGATGTTTAAGCTTTTGGGCAGGCATTTAACCTCCACTGGAGTAGTACCAATGATTTCACCGTCAACGACAATTTTTTGCGGGGGACTGGTGGTCACTTTAATGCTTTCTCCATAGAGATGCAGCACGTTTTCATTATCGCTGGGATTTTTCGACAGGGCAGAAGTGAACAGGTTAGTTACTACCTGCAGACCCTGTAATGCCGTTTGACTACTGGCCACGGTGATGTCGAGCAACCCATCGGTGAAGGATACCTGCCCTGCTCCCTGGGCAAACACAGAAGTGGGAGGGGCCGCATTGGCGATCGTAATGGCGCTAGCTTCCATGGTGGTGGTTTCTGAGTCAATTTCGATGTGGGCTTCAAACAACTCCTGTTCCCTGGCCTGTTGAATGCCAGCAAAAATGTAGGCCATCACCCCCAGATTATTTTTCAGTTCCCGGTCTGCTTTTTCCACCATTTCCGCCTCAAAGCCGACCCCGGCCAACAGGAGCATGGGAATGTCGTTACACAGGGCCGTATCCACCACTTTGGTGATGCCCCGGTTGATGGTTTGGCAGGCTCCAGGGATTTGGGTGGGAATGCCCAGGGCAACGGAAAAAGCATTGGCGGTACCCCGGGGGATAATGCCCAAGGGAATGCCGGTGTTGACGAGGGCCGCCGCTACGCCGGATACGGTGCCATCACCGCCGGAGGCAATGATAAAGCTATCTCCTTCCCCGTCCGATTGTTCGTTGGCCTGCTTGATTCGCTTAACAATTTCCTTGGCTTGGTCGGTGACGTTGACTTCGGCACTGGTGAAAGTAATTTTGAGATTAATTTCCGACTGTAAATGCTCTTTGATTAAATCTAGCTCCCGCTCCACATTGCCCTGGCCTGCCACGGGATTAAAAATTAGATGGCCAGTTTTAGTTTTACCCAATAGTTTAATCACTGCTTTGGCGGTGGCTAAATTAATAGCTAGGGGAACGTTGTACACTTCACAAAGCCTTAACAGGGTCCGGATGTCCGGCTCGTGGGGTTGAGCATAGAGAGGGTCAATCAAAAAAATGACGGCAGCAATGGTCCCATCGATGATTTGGGTGGCAATTTGGGTGTCCCCCCCCAGGGGGCCAGAAAAAACAGTATCCACGGCCAAGCCGGTTTTGTTCCTCACTAATTCCCCTGTTTGACCGGTGGCGATGAGGTCATAGCGAGAGAAAAGGGATTTATGCTGTTGGACAAAATTAACCAGAGCGTCTTTTTTGTTGTCGTGGGCGATAAGGGCTATATGGGCAGCCATGGTGTTTCCAGATGGTGGAGTGGAGAGTTGAAGCGTTACCTTAAATTCACAGGTTCAGATTCACAATGGTAATGGAAACAGCCTTTAGCCGTATGGATTTGGTTCAGTCTCCGGTTATTCCCGTGGTTGGACAGTGGATTGTCGATTCCCCCGGTACGATTTCCCTGGGCCAAGGGGTGGCTTTTTATCCTCCCCCTAACGAGGTGGCCGTGGCGGTGCGGGAAAGTCTGGAGCAAACTCCTCTGCATCAGTATCAGCCAGTGGCGGGCATACCAAGCCTAATTTCTGCTTTAACGGAAAAGTTGCGACGGGATAACGATATTAACCTGTCTTCCGACCAAGCTGTGGTAGTAACGGCTGGGGCCAATATGGGTTTTTTAAATGCAGTGCTAGCCATTACGGAGGTGGGAGATGAAATCATTCTCAATACGCCGTACTACTTCAACCATGAAATGGCGGTCAGAATTGCGGGGTGTCAGCCGGTGTTGGTGCCCACTGATGATCAATATCAACTCCAACTGGACCTCATTGCCCAGGCGATCGCCCCCCGGACTAGGGCGGTGGTGACCATTTCGCCTAATAATCCCACCGGGGCCATTTATCCAGAGGCAGATTTGCGGGCGGTGAACCAACTGTGCCAGGAGCGGGGTATCTACCACATCCACGACGAGGCCTACGATTATTTTGCCTACGACCAGACTCCGATTTTCTCCCCTGAGGCCATGGGGGATAGTGGAGGCCATACCATTTCCCTCTACAGCTTTTCGAAGGCCTATGGCATGGCCGGTTGGCGGGTCGGCTATATGGTCATTCCCCTGGAACTATTGCTAGCGGTCAAAAAAATTCAGGATACCAATCTGATCTGCCCGGTGGTGGTTTCCCAATATGCCGCCCTTGCTTGCTTACGGGTGGGCAAGAATTATTCAGCCCAATTTTTACCGGAGATGGCTGCCTGTCGCCAGCAACTATTAGAAACCCTAGGTCAATTGTCTGACTATTGTCGTTTAGTGGTGCCCCAGGGGGCTTTTTACTGTTTGCTGGAAGTTAATAGCCCCTTGACGGATTTAGAGCTAGTGAAAAGGTTAATTGATGAATTTAAGGTGGCGGTGCTACCAGGTTCCACCTTTGGCGTGGATTCGGGTTGCTATCTCCGTATTGCCTATGGTGCTCTGCGGCAGGCCACGGCTAGCGTTGCCATTGCCAGACTGGAGCAGGGTCTAAAAAGTATCTGTTGATTTAGTTCAGGTTTAAGGATTATTCTCGTTTTTTTGCGGTAAGTTTCTTGCTTTGTAGAACAGTTCTAAACTTTGGCGATCGCCGACGTAACGCCAATGCCAGGGTTCGTAGGCAATGCCCTGGGGATTATCCGGGGGAAAAGACAATTCAAAACTGTATTTGGCCGCATTATTTTGGAGCCAATTAAAGGCTTTCGTTTGGGCAAAACTTGCACTTAAATGAGTAGCCTGGGCACTGCCATCGCCAATATCCACCGCATAGCCGGTGTGATGTTCGCTGTAACCGGGGGGGGCACTGACTTCGGCCCGCTGTCGAGCCTCTTGATTGCGCTGTTGTTTGATGTCAAAAAAAAGTTGTTCCTGCTCGGTCACAGTGCGAAAGGCGGAAATGGGGACAAGGGAAATGCCCTGGGCCTTGGCATCCCGTTGCATAAGCAAAAATTGGTCAGCGGCGGCCTGGCGTAACTTTAAACGGCCGTCGGGGGTAATATTTTTCAACTCCCCCAGGGGAGCCTCTTCATAGGGCAAGTGCCCCAACAGGTTATCAATGGGGGTTGCCGTGGGGGTGGGACTTGGTTCTGTCACCACTTCCGGTGCGGGCTCGGGCCTGGGCCACAGGGCCAACAACGTCAATAAAGCCAGAATAATTATCCCCAAGCCGGCCGCGATTAATTTCAGCGGTATGGGGGACAAGGGTTGGGACTGGGGCGACCCCGCTGGATTGTCCCGAATTACTTCCGGGATGTCATCCTGGTTGACGTTAAAGGAAGATTTTGGTTTTTTACCCATGCAGTTGGCGATCGTTGCAGCTCATTGCTTGGCCCCATTGTGCCAGAGAATGTTGGCGGTCATCACCGTACCCCCAAATCTACCGCTAGGCGATGGGCACAGGCAAAACCAGAAAAAGCGACGGCGTTCAAACCCTGGCCTGGAAAAGTACTATCGCCAACGCAATATAGGCCCGGTATGGCGGTGCGGTTGAAAGGCATGGGCAGTAAACCCGGTAAGCGACGGCGGGGGATGGGGCCATAGGTGCCATTTTGTCGCCCTAAAAAGCGGCGGTGACTACGGGGGGTGCCGATTTCCATATAATCCAGTGCCCGATCAAGTCCGGGAAAAATGGCTTCCAGGCGGTCGATTAATTTACCAGAATCGGCTTCTTTTTTGGCTTCGTATTCCTGGGGGGAAAGATTTTGCCAGGATTCGAGCCAACTGGGGGTGAAGGTGTGGATGATGTGGTAACCGTCGGGAGCCAAGCTGGGGTCGAGGAGGGTGGGAATGGAGACAAAAATGGTGCCCTGTTCCTTTTCTAAATCATCCCAGTCCTCCAGCAAAATGTGGTGACATTCTGTTCCTTCTGGTAATAGATCCGCTTCTACCCCCAGATGCAAGCTGAGGAAACTGGGGGACTGTTGATAATTTCTGCGCCACCGTTTTTCCTTCCCAGGTAGGGGCTGATCTCCCGTTAACGCCCCGAAGGTATCCCAGCGGGTAGCATTGGAGACGATGCGCCGGCCATAAATTTTTTCACCGTTGGCCAGTTCCACCCCGATCGCCTGGTTATTTTCCTGAATAATTTTGGTTACCCTGGCTCCGTAACGAATTTTGCCACCGAATTTTTCTAGCCCAGCTACTAGACTTTCGGCAATTTGTCCCACGCCCCCCTTGGGATAGTTAATGCCCCCGTAATGGCGATCGGAAAAGACCATGCCGGCATTGATCATGGGGGTTAAGTCCGCCGGCACTACGGACCAGCAATAGCATTCCATATCGATAAATTTCAGTAAATCCGGGTCTTGGATATGGCGGCGGGCAATGTCCCCCACATTTTGGGGTAAATATTTCACTAAACCCAGACATGCCCCCGGATGCTGAAAAAATACCCGCATCAGGTAACGGGGTTCCTCCAGGGAGAGCAATTCCATGGTGTTGAGGCAGTTAAATACTTGCCAACATTCATCATAGAAGCGGCGGATACCCTGGGCTTCCTGAGGAAATTTGGCGATTAACTCCTGTAAAAAAGCTTCGTACTCCCGATGAACTTTGGGGTCTAGCCCCCCCGGCAAATGGTAATGAATTTGCACTGGGTCGGGGAGAGTTTCCAATGCCTGTCCCACAGCGGCTAAGGCCCTGGTTAATAAGTTAGTAGTACCCCGATCGCCGAAACCAAAAATCATTGAGGCCCCCACATCAAAGCGATAACCTTCCCGCTCAAAATAACCAGCACTGCCGCCGGGGATGAGGTAACGCTCTAGTACCAATACTTTCAAACCCTTGGATACCAACTGGGTGGCGGTGACCAATCCCCCAATGCCGGAGCCGATTACTATTGCGTCGTAGGAAGGGGAAACAGTCATGGTTTCTTGGTCTGGTTAGGGCAAAAAGTTAACAACGGACACGGAGCAATCCAACTAATCAGTTTAAGGTTTTGCCGCCAAAAAAACAGGGAGCACTCGATCGCCGAGCCACCCCCTACTGAATCCTTGAGAAGAGAACACTGTGAAATCACTATACAGATTACTGCAAATTATTGTCAATATTGTTGGAGACATTCTCCGAAAATGTCCGACGTTCCTTCCAGGGTTGCACCAAAGACTGGGCCAAGGCGATCGCCTGCTGGAGTAAATCGGGATAATCTTCCAAATGGAGTGGGGCAAGGGGATTCTGCTGTCTAGCTTCTGCCGCCTGCAACACCGGGGCAATGAGGGTGCGAGCGCAACTGCCAAAAGCAACGCCATTAACCATTCGTTTTGATTGGTGAACAGAAAAGTCTTGGGAGCTTAACTTGGTGATAGTGTGGCAATTGGTGCCCCCGGCCAACTGCACAAACCCCGATAGGGAAGATTGCAGCACCTGATCAGCGTAGTGGAGACAAAGATGGGTAGTACCCCGGCCAATGTCCCCACTCATGGGCCTGCCATCGGTTTGCCAAATTGTCGGCATTGCTAATGGCCCCAGCCAGCCAGAGATGGTTTGCAGATACTCCACCGCCTCGGCATGGTAGGGGCAACTAATGGCGATCGCCTGGAGTTGAGTCAATACCGGAGCCAGACTACGCCAGAGTTGCTGAAACCGTTCTTCATGTCCCACCTGGGTATGGATTTCCAGGGCAGCGATTTGTCCCAACTCCAACCAAGGGACCAGACTAGTCACCGTTGCTTGATGAGAATAAGTAGTAATAATTCCCTGGGGACAGATGGGTAAACAGCGGCCACAACCGTAACATTTTTCCGCCCACACTCCTGTGGGGACAACTTCATCAGCATCACTGGTGATCGCCCAAGCTGGACAAACCTGAGCACAGGGTCGGGGACAATCCGGAGGACACTTTTGGGGATCAAACTGGGCTTTGCGAAAATGGGGATCTTCCCCATCATTGAGGCTCACCATCAACCAAGGGGGTTGGATCGAATAGTCAAATGTTTCAACTTCATAGTGAGAGGAATTGGCTAAAGATAAAGCAACTTTGATGCCTTCCTGGGCCACCCGCACCACCGCCGGATCCGCTGCCAAGTCAATACAGTCTACCCCTGCCAACGTGTAGACCAAGACTAAATTTCGAATGGCAGTTAAATCCTGATAGCTAGCTCCACAAATTAATTTCACCCAGCGTCCCCGCTCCAGGGATTGCCTGGGGCCATGGTATTGGTGGCCAGGGAAATTGTCTGTTTTCCCGGAGATAAGTGAAATTTCGCTACTTGTCACAGAACCAAAGCACTCCCCGACACGTCAACAATGCCCAGAGCAATTCACGGAAAGGTTTAGGGTAAACTATATCCTACAACCAAGTTCGAGAACCTTCTGCTGTCGGGCGGATAGTGGAAGCAAAAACAAAATGCCTGTGGATTCGGTCTGACTTAGGGTTAACCCATCAGGAGTCTAAACCCAGTTAAGAGGAGTAGAGACAGGAATCTCCGTCCCTGCCGATTGGCTTGGAGGGGGAGCGTCCACAGTCCCAGGGGCGGCACAAACAGTCTTCTTGTTCCGACATTGGGTAAAGTTGCTTGCGGGAAATTTTTTCCACGCCTCAAACTTGAGTGAGTCTAATTTGATTTGGCCATTGCTGTAACAACCGGAACCGCCCTAGGAAACTGGGTTATGCCACGGTTTTTCCATGGGAGCACAGAGAAGTCCACCCTGTCCTTAGTTTTGCCATTTTGCCCATGTCTAGCACTGCCATTAGCCAGCTCCAGCCCGCCGATAAAAGGGAGGTAATCGTTTACCAACCTTACTACCCGGATAAAAATAAACAAAAGTTGTTGCCGTTGGCCCTTGCTCTTTACCAATTGGGGCAAGTGGAAGGGGCCCGGCGCATTGAGGGGGGGGAAAATCTTTCCTTTGTGGCCACTTGGTTTGTGTCCCGTTTACCCTCGGAACTGACTCGCTGCCGGATGCAATTCGATGGGCAGGCGGATTTGAGTTATGAAATGACTGTGCTCAATTCAGAGTTTATGGACTATTTGATTGATCTAATTGCGGGATACGAGGAGAGTAAGAATATTGACTTTCCGCAAAATTTTTACCGTAAGCTTTTGCGGTTAGACGATGTTTCTACCCTTTAGCTCGTCCCAGAGTGCCTATCATTAATCAGAGGAAACTGAGCTTTGGTCATGCAGGGGTATCTATCAAGCCAGTTTTTCACCAATGCCGTCGCTAAATTAATCAAAATAGCCCAGCAGTCAAATTTTTTTACCTAGTCCATCTAGTCAGGAGCGTTCCAGTGGCCAATTCACCCCAATGTTTATTAGTCGGGTCTTTGGAGCCCTACAGCGGCAAATCGGGGATTATTCTCGGTTTGGCCCGGCTTTTGCAACAACAGGGCATGGCGATCGCCTACGGCAAGCCCATTGGTACGGCCATGAATAAGGCGGCGGCAGCCCTGGAAGAAGCAGACATTGAATTTATTAGCCAGAGTTTGGAGTTGGCACCAGCCCAGGTGCGTAAACCCCTGGTATTTTTGGACGAAAAGACCATTACCCGACGCCTCCAAGGCCAGGATCAAACTAATTATGCCGAAGCCCTAGAGGCATCCATCCAAGGTCTAACGGCGGATTTAGTTTTGTTGGAAGGTCCAGGCAATCTCTGGGAAGGTAGTTTATTCGGGCTTTCCTTTTCTGAATTAGCGGCCAAAATTAACGCTGCAGTGCTGTTGGTGGGTCGCTACCATTCCCCCTTGGTGGTGGATGGCCTCCTCAAAGCTCGACAAACCCTGGGGGATAGCCTCAAAGGGGTGGTGATCAATGACATTCCCCTGGAGGCCTTGCCGGAGACCAAAGATTTGGTCAAGCCTTTTTTGGAAAGCCATGGTATTGCGGTGCTTGGTCTGTTGGCGGAAGACCGTTTGCTCAGAAGCGTTAGTGTGCGGGAACTAGCCCATCAACTAAATGCCAAAGTCCTCTGTAGTGAAGAGCATCTGGATTTGATGGTGGAGAGTCTCACCATTGGGGCTATGAACGTTAACTCTGCCCTGGAATATTTCCGTCAAGGGGAAAATAAAGCTGTGGTCACCGGCGGCGATCGTACCGATTTACAACTAGCTGCCCTAGAAACCTCCACCAGTTGCTTAATTTTGACTGGCCACGCCGGACCTCAACCCCTGATTATCAGCCGAGCCCAGGATTTAGAAATTCCCATCCTCTCTGTGGACCAAGACACCCTAACCACCGTGGAAATTGTTGATCAGGCCTTTGGTAATGTACGCCTGCAAGAACCAGTCAAGGTGCAATGTATCCAACAGTTGATTGCCACCCATTTTGATCTCCAAGCCTTTCAGGAAATCATGGCTAAGGGTTAGCCTGACTTATCTCCCATTATCTTTAGTTCATCCCTAGATCTCCCCACAATAAAGGGCTGTTCTCCAATTTTCCCCCAAGCTTTGGAGAACCGGGGGGCGTTGAAAACAATCTTTGAGGCGTAGTGGTCGGCAAAGTTTCCCGATTATCAATGGGCTAATGGGCAGCGTTGATCTCTGTCAGCCGGAGCTTTCGGCAACGATGGTTTTTAAAAAATTTGGGCAATGGAAACTGCTTCATCATGGGCAAACAAATAATCTAAAAAAGTTTGGGCCACAATGGATAATTGCTTCGATTTTTGATAAATAATATACCAGTGTTTTTGTAAGGGAAATCCTTCCACGTCTAGCACCGCTAGGGGGCCATTGATTCCCTCCAATGCCAAAGAATACAGCGATAAAATTGAGATTCCCAGCCCACCATAAACTGCCTGTTTAATGGCTTCATTACTACTAATCTCCATCTCTACATTCATTTTTAGGCGGTTTTCGCTGAAAAATTCTTCCACTGCCATTCTGGTTCCAGAGCCTGATTCCCTCATAATCAAGGGTTCATTGACTAGTCTTTCCAAAGAAATTTTCTTTTCCTTGACTAATGGGTGCTGGCGAGACGCAATTACCACGAGGGGATTTTCTAAAAAGTGGCGGATATTAATATCAAGATTTGAGGGCGGTTTACCCAAAAAGTATAAATCGTCTAAATTATTCGCCAAACGCTCCAAAATTTGTTGACGATTGCCAATTTGTAGAGAGATGGAAATGCCTGGATATTGTTGACGAAATTCCCCCAAAAGTCGTGGCACAAAATATTTGCCTGTGGTAATAGTTGCTAGGCGCAGGTTACCTTTTTTTAAGCCCTGGAGGTCAGCAATCACTTCCTGCAATTGATCCAGGCAAGAGGTAATGTTTTTGCTAGCGTCTAAAACCGCTTGTCCTGCTTCGGTTAAATAGATTTTTCGGCCAATTTGTTCATAAAGCGGCACCCCGATCGCCTTGGTGAGTTGCTTCATCTGCTGGGAAACCGTGGGCTGGGTCAGAAACAATTCCTCCGCCGCCTTGGTGAAACTCCCCGTCCTGGCGATCGCCGCAAAAACCTCAAATTGGTGGAGGGTGGCATTTTTCATAGTGGATTAATTTTATAGACTACTTCTATAAATTACATAAAAAATTGGATATTTATCTATTTTTAGCTTTCCTTAATAATCAGATCATTCAAGTCCCCTTGGATTAGTCATTGTCCTCGGGCAGGCAGTTTAAAGCGTCCCCTGGTTTACCTAGCCTAGGAGCCCCAGTGCTCTTCCGTAAACCGGGGATATCCATGGCGCTTATTTAATTTTTCTGTCTGCCTTTTTTCATAGAAAAAATCAATCAAAGTTATGGGTTCATTCAATCGACGTAAATTTTTGCTCACCTCCGCCGCCACTGCCACAGGGGCTTTATTTCTGAAGGGTTGTGCCGGCAATCCCCCCGATCCCAACGCCGCCAGCACCGGTACTAACCCTTCTCCCCAAGCGGCCGGGGATATTAGCCCAGAAATGATGCCCGAAACCGCCAATATCAAACTAGGCTACATTCCCATTGTGGAAGCTGCCCCATTGATCATTGCTCAAGAAAAAGGTTTCTTTGCCAAATATGGCATGACCGGTGTGGAAGTCTCCAAACAAGCCAACTGGGCCTCCGCTAGAGATAACGTCACCATTGGTTCCCAGGGAGGCGGCATCGATGGCGGCCAATGGCAAATGCCCATGCCTCACCTGATTACGGAAGGGATCATTACCAATGGCAACAAGGTGCCCATGTATGTATTGGCCCAATTGATTACCCAGGGAAATGGTATTGCCGTAGCACCAATGCATGAAGGCAAAGGGGTAAACCTGGATATCACCAAAGCGGCGGACTATATCAAGGGCTTTAACAAAACCAATGGCCGCAAATTTAAGGCAGCCCACACCTTCCCTAACGTTAACCAAGATTTTTGGATTCGTTACTGGTTTGCGGCCGGAGGCGTTGATCCTGACACCGATATTGACCTACTGGCTGTGCCTCCCGCTGAAACAGTCCAGGGCATGCGCAACGGTACCATGGATGCTTTTAGCACTGGAGATCCTTGGCCCTATCGCATCGTGACAGAAAACATTGGCTACATGGCCGGTTTAACTGCCCAAATTTGGCCCTATCACCCGGAAGAGTACCTCGCCATTCGAGCGGATTGGGTAGATAAAAATCCCAAGGCAACCAAGGCATTACTGAAGGGAATTATGGAAGCCCAACAGTGGATTGATGACCCCAAAAATCGTCCTGAAGTTGTACAGATTGTGTCCGGTAGAAATTATTTCAATGTTCCCACCACCATTTTAGAGTCTCCCTTTAAAGGTCAATACACCATGGGAGATGGTCAGCCTGCCATTGATGATTTCCAAAAAGGTCCCCTCTACTGGAAGGACGGCATTGGCAATGTTTCCTACCCCTATAAGAGCCATGATTTATGGTTCCTCACAGAAAGTATTCGTTGGGGTTTCCATAAAAACGCCATCCCCGATTTAGATACAGCTCAAAAAATTATTGACAAAGTTAATCGCGAAGATTTGTGGCGAGAAGCAGCAACGGAAGCTGGATTTACTGCCGACATTCCTAGCAGCACTTCCCGGGGCGTAGAAACGTTCTTTGATGGCATTACCTTTGACCCTGCTAATCCATCGGCTTATCTGCAAAGTTTGGCAATCAAAAAAGTCTAACTAGCTATTAATTAAGCCATTTCATTGTTGATGATTAATCCATTACTATCAAGGAGACAATAATGACCACTACCATTTCCCAAAGGAAAAATCGGGCGGCGGGGGCCAATCCCCTACAAAAGTTTTGGCGTAAGCGTCGGGGTGACATTTTGCCCCCTATATTCGGAATCTTAGGCTTTTTATTGTTGTGGCAGTTAATTTCCAGCGCAGGTCTGATTAAACTTCCCCCCCCCAGCAGTTTGTGGACCGATCCCCGTACCCGCACCCTGTTGATGTATCCCTTTTACGACCAGGGCGGTTTGGATAAGGGGTTATTTTGGCAAACCCTCGCTAGTTTAGGGCGGGTTGCTCAAGGTTATTCCCTCGCCGCCATTGTTGGCATTAGCACGGGGATTTTGGTAGGTACTCAACCCTTGCTAGATAAGGCTCTTGATCCAATTTTTCAATTTCTACGGATGGTCGCTCCCTTGGCATGGGTTCCCATTGCTTTGGTGGCTCTCCAGCAAAATCAACCAGCGGCAATTTTCGTTATTTTCATTACCTCGGTGTGGCCGATTTTAATTAATACAACGGAAGGGGTAAAACAGATTCCGCAGGATTATATTAATGTGCGTAAAGTGTTACGCTTGTCTCCCCAAAAGTTCTTCTTTAAAATTCTTATTCCCTCAGCACTACCCTATATTTTTACCGGCTTACGAATTGCCATTGGTTTAGCTTGGTTGGCAATTATTGCAGCAGAAATTGTCATGTCAGGTATTGTCGGCATCGGCTTTTTTATCTGGGATGCCTATCAACAGAATTACATCAGCGAAATTATCTTGGCAGTGTTTTACATCGGTGCGGTGGGTTTACTCCTAGACCGAGGCATTGCCTATCTCCAAAAGTTAATTGCCCCAGGACAATAACAAACTCACCGACCTCAGGAGGTTAACAATTTGCCTTGGAGAAAAAAGGAGACCACGGACTTTTTTTCACCGCTAACCATAAACGATCAAAATTAGAGGAATTCATCGCAATGAAACAATATCGATTCACTTGGCTCGCAGGATTTGCTACCGTTACTAGCCTAACCACATTCCCTGGTTCCGCTGGGGCTCAGATGCTGTATGAGGATGTCGATCCCATGGTAATTACTCCGGTGCAGGAACTGACTACCTTGCTGGACCAGCCCATGGGCCAAGTGACATCGGTTTCGGAGTTGCGGGATGTGCAACCAACGGATTGGGCCTATGAAGCCTTAAAAAGTTTAGTAGAGCGTTACGGTTGCATTGTGGGTTACCCCGATCGCACTTTCCGCGGCGATCGTGCCCTCAGTCGTTGGGAATTTGCCGCTGGTCTCAATGCCTGTATGAACGTGATGGAGCGGTTAATACAGGAAAATGTGGCCGTCATTCGGGCCGATATTGACAAGCTCCAACGGCTGGCAAGGGAATTTGAAGCAGAACTGGCTGCTTTGGGGGCCAGGGTTGATAACCTGGAAACCCGTACAGCCTACCTGGAAGACAATCAATTTTCCACCACCACCAAACTGAATGGGGAAGTGATTTTTTCCATTAGTGGTGCCACCGGGGGAGAACCGGATTCGGATAATGCCCAGATAGTTTTTAACGATCGGGTGCGCTTAAACCTCACCACTAGCTTTACCGGTAAAGATGCCTTAATTACGGGTTTGCAGGCCTATAACTTTACTGCTGGAAAACCCATTACCGGCACGGGAAGTGTGGCGGAAACTCTTTTTCCCAACGATGCCTCAATTTTGGGTGAAGGCATGACCAGTTTTAACTATGAACCCCAGTTTGCTGGTTTTAATCCCCAAAATCTCCAACCCAGTTGTGGCAATAACAGCGTATGTCTGTATAAATTGCTCTATGTCACACCGGTAGCAGATAATTTCACCGTTTTTGTTGGACCGAAAGCGGAAGTCACCGATGCTTTTCCCACCATTGTCCCCTTTGCCAGTGAAGGTCAGGGCACTCTTTCCCGGGCTTTTGCCATTAACCCGGTACTACGGGTCTCGGGGGGAACAACGGAAACGGGTTTAGCCTCGGCTGCCGGCTTCATTTACAAGCCTAACGATGTGGTCGATTGGCGCGCCCTTTACGGCTCTGTCAACGCTGCTATTCCCCAAAATGAAGGCTTTCCCGGCACTCCCCTCGGAGCGGGCTTATTCAACGGCAGTTTTGTGGCGGCAACCCAATTAACCCTCTATCCCACCGAAAATCTCGATCTTGGTTTCAACTATGCCTATAGCTACCACCAGCTCAATATTTTAGGTACGGGACTAACCGGGGCAGCGGCGGGAACCCTAGGCGGCCTACCGTTGACAACCCCAGTTAACGTTAATTCGGTGGGGGCGACCTTAACTTGGCGTATTAATTCCAGCATTTACTTCACCGGCTATGGTGCTTACTTCATGGTGGATCAGGCCAATGGCGGTTCGGCTTTTACCGATCTTGCTAGTTGGATGGCTGGGCTTTATTTCCCGGATGCCTTTGTGGAAGGTAATACGGCCGGTTTGATGTTTGGTCAACCCCTCACTAGGGTTGGGGCCGGTAATGGGGCAACTTTAACACCCGCCAATATCAGCAACCGTGCCACGCCCTACCAAATCGAAGCGTTTTATAACTACAAGATCAACAACAATCTCAGCATTACTCCCGGTGCGTTTGTAATTTTTAATCCGGAAGGCGACTCTAACAATAGTACAACAGGGGTCTTTGCCCTACGGACGACGTTCACATTTTAGAGCCTGTTTAAAAGCCCCCCTGCCCCCCCAAATTTGGGGGGAAACCGAGTGAAAGTTCCCCAGTATTTCTGGAGCTTTAGCAGGTCGATTTAGAGGGCGGAATAAAACTTTCCAAACACATTCTTAGGCATTATTGGCCTAGTATCTTATCCATTTAATCAATCTTCTGACCCACCATGAGTCTTTTTGTTGCTGTTGATAATATCGATAAGGTTTTTTCCCTCACCGATGGAGGTGAATACATCGCCCTCAAGGGGATTAACTTGGAAATTAAAAAGGGGGAATTTGTTTCCCTGATTGGCCACTCCGGCTGTGGTAAGTCAACTTTGCTAAATATGATTGCGGGGTTAGATTTACCAAGTGAAGGCATTGTTACCCTGGAAGGTCAGCGGATCAAGCAGCCCGGCCCGGACAAAATGGTGATTTTCCAAAATTACTCCCTACTGCCTTGGTTAACGGTGAAGCAAAATATTGCCCTCGCTGTGGATGAGGTGATGAAGGGGGCATCGGCGGCGGAACGCAAGGCCATTGTTGAAGAACACATTAATTTAGTGGGCCTAGGCCATGCAGTGGATAAGCGGCCCGGTGAATTATCCGGGGGAATGAAACAACGGGTGGCGATCGCCAGGGCGTTGGCCATTCGACCAAAATTATTGTTACTGGATGAACCCTTTGGCGCGTTGGATGCTTTGACCAGGGGCAATTTACAAGAGCAATTAATGCGCATTTGTGAACAGTATCAAGTCACAGCGGTGATGGTTACCCACGACGTGGATGAAGCGGTTTTATTATCAGATCGGATTGTGATGCTAACCAATGGCCCCGGTTCCAACATTGGCGGTATTTTGGAAGTGGATATTCCCCGCCCCCGTAAACGCATGGAAGTGGTAGAACACCCTAGTTACTACAGCCTCCGCAGCGAGATTATTTACTTCCTCAACCAACAAAAACGGATCAAAAAATTACGGGCGAAAAAAACCACGGCGATCGCCAGACATGGCCTAGAAAAAGTCAATCTGGAATTGGGCTATGTGCCCCTGGTGGCCTGTGCGCCCCTGGTGGTGGCCCAGGAAAAAGGCTTTTTTGCCAAGCATGGCTTAGATGAAGTGAGCTTGGTGCGGGAAACCAGTTGGCGGGGCATTGTGGACGGCATCGCTGGGGGTTACCTAGATGGGGCTCAAATGCCAGCGGGGATGCCCACTTGGCTAACCGCAGGGGGTTATCGGGAACAATCCATTCCCGTGGTCAGCGCTTTGACCATGACCCGCAACGGCAACGCCATTACCCTCAGTAAAAAACTCTACGACCAAGGCATTTACACCGCCGAGGATTTTCGCCAGCTTCTATTGGCCTCGGACGGCGATCGCCACACCCTGGGCATGGTCCACCCTTCCTCCATGCATAACCTCCTGTTGCGCTATTGGCTGGCGGCCCACAACATCAACCCAGACCGGGATGTGCATCTGAAAACCATTCCCCCGGCCCAGATGGTAGCCGATCTGAAGGCAGGCACCATTGACGGCTATTGTGTCAGCGAACCCTGGAATTTACGGGCTTCCATGGAAGGGGCTGGGTTTAGCATTGCCACCGATTTGGAAATTTGGCAAAATCACCCCGGTAAAGTTTTAGGAGTGCGGGAAGATTGGGCGATCGCCCATCCCAATACTCATGTGGCCTTGGTGAAAGCTCTGTTGGAAGCCTGTGCCTACTGCGCTGACCCCAACCACGAAATGGAAATTCGGGAACTGTTGGCCACCCGTCAATACCTCAGCACCAACATTGACTATATTCACCTGGGTGATCCCGAAGGCCGCACCTGCCGCCTAGGCAATCCCGTGGAATATTCCCACCATCTTTTCTTTGGCGATCAATTTAACCGTCCCAGTCGTACCGAACATCTTTGGATGATGACCCAAATGGCCCGCTGGGGAGATATTCCCTTTCCCCGCAACTGGGTGGAAATTTTAGAGCGGGTTTGTCGAGTCGGGGTATTTAGTACCGCCGCCCGGGAATTGGGCTACGACGTGAACTATCAGCGGCAACCGATCGCCCTTTTTGACGGGAAAGTATTTAACGCCGATGACCCCATTGCCTACCTGAATCAAACTGTCATTCATCGCAATTTCACCATTGCTGAAGTACATCTTGATAACCCCACCCCAGCCCCAGTTTTTGCCTAAATTCCCTTACCTAACAGGGTTTTGGAACCAAACCGATAAAACTCAAACCGAAACTATTTCCCGCTCACCGATATGCAAACCTTAAAATCCCAGCGCGCCATGCCTACTGCAACTCCATCGGATCAAAAAACCACTGCCTTTTTAACCATCGAAAACGTTTCCAAGGTGTACCCCACCGCCAAGGGTCCTTACACGGTGTTGGAAAATGTCAACCTCACCGTTAACGAAGGGGAATTTATTTGCGTCATTGGCCACTCCGGTTGTGGTAAATCAACTCTGCTCAATATGGTGTCCGGTTTTGCCAGTCCCACAGACGGCTCTGTGCAGGTGGGAGGAAAAATCATCACTGAGCCTGGCCCCGATCGCATGGTGGTATTCCAAAACTATGCCCTACTGCCTTGGTTAACTGCCCTGGAAAATGTGTACATTGCCGTAGATGCTGTCCATTCCCAAAAAACAGAAGCGGAAAAACGGGCGATCGCCAAAGACCATTTAGCCATGGTGGGCCTAACCGATTCCATGGATAAAAAACCGGGGCAAATTTCTGGCGGCATGAAGCAAAGGGTCTCCATTGCCCGGGCCCTGGCCATTCGTCCAGAAGTGCTAATCCTTGATGAACCATTTGGAGCCTTGGATGCTATCACCAAGGAGGAATTACAGGAAGAGTTACTACAAATCTGGAATGACCACCGCTGCACCGTGTTGATGATCACCCACGACATTGATGAAGCCCTCTTCCTGGCCGATCGCCTTGTGATGATGACCAATGGCCCCCACGCCAACATTGGCGAAATTATGACCATACCCTTTTCTCGCCCCCGGGACCGGGACAGGATTATGGAAGACCCCACCTATTACCAGCTACGTAACTACGCCCTCGACTTCCTCTATAACCGCTTTGCCCATGACGACGTGGCTTAGAAAGTTATAGCCAAGATACTACTCCCAAATTGTTTAGGCTAATTCCCTGCTTTTTGGGAGAAATTGATTCCAACAGTGCGCTAGGAGTAGTTCTTGAGACGAATAGTTGCTCGTACTACATCCAAGAACTTTCCGGGGGAACATGGGGAACATATAGTTCATTTAAGGGTATGCTAATCGGCGTAACACACTTTTGCGGATGATATACGGAAAAGCTCTGGCGATCAGGGAATTATTGCTCTTCTATCATTGTGGGTTAAACTCACTTCGGTTTGCTGGAGCCCTACACTTCCCCCAATTCCTTGACTTCAATTTCGATGCGGGGCGGGGCTGGCACACTGACTAAATCTGGGTGCCCTGTCAACAAAACCGCCGTTTGGGGCTCACTCCACTGGGTTAACCAATGGGGTTGAATGCCCAAAGCAATGATGACCACCGCCAAGGCGATCGCCGGAATTTGTTCCTGCCAACGCACCTTAGGTAAATGGGACAGTTCCATGGTGAGACGGCCAAAGAAAACCCGATTAATCATTAACAGGAAATAAACTGCCGTTAAACCGCTACCAATTAAGCACAGGAGGGTTTGGGTAGGGAAAATCGGAAAACTGCCCCGGAATACCAAAAATTCAGCAATAAAGCCCACCATGCCTGGAATGCCAGCGCTGGCCATGACACCGAGAATCATCAAACTGCCGGTGATGGGTAAACCCCGTTCGGGAGTTAACAGTCCTTGCAATTTATCCACGTCCCGACTGCCGGTTTTTTTATACACTACCCCCACCAACAGAAACAGCAGGGCAGAAATGATGCCATGGCTCACCATCTGAGCCGAAGCGGCGGTCACACTCAAGCGGGTAGCGGCGGCAGCAGCCAAGAGAATATAACCCATGTGGGCAATGGAAGAATAGGCCACCACTTTTTTCATATCCTTTTGAGCGATCGCACAGGAAGCACCATAAAGGGCGCTAATAGCCGCTAGGGTTGCTAAATAGGGGGCAAATTCCACCCAGGCCTCCAGGTAAAGCCCCAATCCAAAACGCAGTAAGCCATAGGTGCCTAGTTTAAGTAAAACCCCTGCCAACAAGACAGAAACGGGAGTGGAAGCTTCCACGTGGGCATCCGGTAGCCAGGTGTGGAAGGGGAAAATGGGAATTTTAATGCCCAAACCGAGCAGTAGGGGCAACAAGAGCAACATTTGGGTTTTTACTGGAAGGGCATCGGCCAAGCTGGGATTGTAGTCAAAGTTGGGCGCCTTGGTCAACCAGAACCAACCCAAGAAAGACACTAGTACCAGAAAACCGGACAGGGCAGTGTAAAGCAAAAACTTCATAGCTGCATAACCCCGCCGTTGTCCTCCCCAAATGGCAATGAGAAAATAAAGAGGAATAATTTCCAGCTCAAAAAAGAGGAAAAATAAGAGCAAATCTTGGGCTAAAAATGCCCCTGCTACCCCACCACTGAGAAGCAACAATAAGGCATAGTAAAATCTCGGTCTTTCTATCTCGGTATTGGTACTAAAAATGGCAATTACCACCAAAGCACTGTTCAGCAACAATAAGGGCAGAGATAGCCCATCAACCCCTAGGTGATAATTCAAACCCAAACTTGGCAACCAGGGATAATATTCCACAAACTGCATCTGGGGATCACTGATGTTAAATTGCCCAGCTAATAAAACGCTCAGCCCAGCCATGGCCACCATAATGCCTAAGGCAATTTTGCGGGAGTAACAATCATGGTCAGGGTTCGGAATAATAGCAATGAGAATAGCTCCAAAAATGGGGCCCCAGATGAGAGCACTGAGCATGGGAATTAAGACTTATGTAAAGTTAGTTAAATTTAAGTTGGCTTGGTAAAAATTTAATTAGATACTATCAAGCTAAAAAAATTTGATAAAAATTAGGTTAACATCAAGCAAATCAGAAAAAGTTAGTTTTAAATCAAGATTAATTAGTTTTGATCTTCCCTCAATTAAGGAAGAATTAGGGACAACCAACTGGACCAAAACTGCCTGATCGCCATCCATTGACCGCTGAGGGAAAACCAGATCAGCAGGGCTACCCCCACCAAGATGGTGAGCAGATAAAATTGTGACTGCCCGGTGACATTATATTTGAGGGCACTGCCGCTGAAAATAGTTACCAAACTGACTAGGTTGACTATGCCGTCGATGACGTAACGATCAAACCAAGTGCTGATTTTGGCGATCGCCGCCACCGCTGCCACTACCGTAGCGCCATAAATTTTATCCAAATAAACATCGTAGGCGAACAAATCCTGCAGGAAACGCACCGGCAGTCGACTTGAGCGAGAGAGATTCCGTCGTAAAGGCATAAGACTACCCAACAAAATTCCTGTAATTCCCGCCACCATCAGGAGAGGCATGGCCCATTGGGTAACGGGGGAAGTTAAACCGAGGGGATAGGTGGCTGATAACCAAAAAGACCACTGCAAGGGGGCAATGGGCACCAGCAGAGTCACAATGATCAAACTCACCATGGGCACCGCCATGGGCCAGGGTACTTCCGGGGCCCGGCGGGTTTTGGGCTGGGGTTTACCCAGAAATACTAAACGAAACACCCTGGTTAAATTGAGGGCAGAAAAGAGGTTAACAAAGATCAATAAAGCCAATAGGGGCCAGCTTACCAACCAGTCTCCACTAAACCATTTTTGCCAAGTCCAAAACATGCCTAGGGGAAAAACCGCCAACAATCCCGCAGAACCCACCACAAAGGAAGTTGTGGTCACGGGCATACGATTCCATAATCCCCCCATTTCAGTGATATTTTGACCGCTGGTGGTGAAAATAATCGAACCAATGCTCATAAATAACAAAGCTTTGGCGATCGCATGGGCGAAGAGCAACAGAAAGGCAATGTCTACCTGCCCTAAACCCACCGCAATAAATACCAATCCCAGGTAAACGCTGGTCGAATGGGAAAGGGTACGCTTAATGTCAATCTGGGCAATGGCAATCAACGACGTCATCACCACCGTCAATGTCCCCAGTACAATCAAGGTCTTGGAGGCGATCGGGGAGAGGGTAAACACCGGCTGTAACTTAATCAACACATAGGCACCGGCTGACACCACCACCGAATTACGCATAATGCCCGCCGGATTCGGGCCCTCCATGGCTTCGTCCAACCAAAGATTGAGGGGAAATTGAGCGCATTTGCCGGTGGGGCCAGCAATTAGAGATAGTCCCAACAAAGTAGCGGTGATGCCGGTCACTGGCACCGTACTAGCCCAGTTGTCCAACTGGGAAAAAGTTAAACCCTGACCATAGCTAGAGAGGGCCACTACCCCCATGAGGAGAATAATATCCCCCACCCTTTTGGTTAAAAAAGCATCCCGGGCGGCGGTAACCACCAGGGGCTGGGCATACCAAAAACCCACCAAAAGATAGGTGGAAAGGGTTAGCATTTCCAACAGGCCATAGCTTAAAAATAGGGAATCACTCAGGGCAATGCCCCCCAGGGCCGCTTCGAAAAATCCCAGTAGTCCATAGAACCGAGCTAAGGACCAGTCCTTCTCCATGTAGCCCAGACCAAAAATCTGGACTAAAAAACTGATGCCAGTCACCACCGATAGGGCCCCCAAACTAACCGGGGAAATCTCCACCGCCAAGGTGAGGTCTAAATCCGCCACCTGGAGCCAATGGAAAACAATTTGCTCACTCGGTGTTTGCCAAATGGCTGAGAGGGCAACCATGCCATGGATGGCAGAAACCAAAGTCATGAAAACATTGAAGTAGGCCGCCGGTCTAGGGCCCGTTTGTTTAATCAGGCGAAATGACCAAGGCAGGCTAAGGATCGACCCAATCAGACCATAAAAAGGAATAAACCAACTACTTTGTAAAAGAAAATCGGACATTGAGCTTGGGATTGCGAGGAATTTTCGCCTAGGGTTCGCAGAAAATAGGCAATTTGTGATCAGATTTTACGCTATCGCTGCCTCAATTCTGACTTTGGCGATCGCCGTTGTCGGTCTGGGGGAGGTTTTATTACCCCCGTTTAACTCTATAGGTAAACCCCGGCTTTGTGGATTGCCAAAGTTGATTGGGAGGCCCATTTTGACCCCCATTGCGGTTTTTCCAGACCCCAAGGAGCAACAATGTCTAGGCCTCCGGTGGAGGTGTTTTCCCCTTAGTTTTAGTCTTAGTAGTTTTGGTGGCCTTGGGCGTTTTCGTAGTTTTGGTCTTACCCGTGGAAGTCGTTGTTTTTGCTTTCGACTCCACTGGTAATTCCGGCTCTAGGGATGGCTCCGATTCAACTACCGCTTCTGTTGATCCATTGCTTGGTTCTTCTGTCAAAGAGGTCGCCCCAGAAGACAGTTGGCGATCGCCGTTGTCAGTATCAAGACCATCAAGCTTCTCTGCCAGCAATGGCTCAGTCTGTCCCTGGTCCAGATCTAGGTTTTCTGGAGACTCTAGGGCATTCTCTTGCTTCTCCCCCTTATGGCCATACTCAGGCTTTTTCTCAGAACTATCGGGGTTAAAGGGAGTCTTTTTAACCCGACGGGGGGTTTGTTCAACCGGCTCGGCAATCTGTTCCACAAAACCAAAACAATTGCGTTGGGGAATCAAGCGAGCCAAAATCTGATAAAACTTCGGCCGCTCCTCCGAATCCTTGCGAAAACGGTAGGGGGGTTGATCGCTCCAAATTAAGGGCAAATGCTGATTGTTGGGGCGATTTTCATAGCTTTTCAGCTCATTGCGATAGACACTAAAAACAGGCCGGCGACATTGGGGAATAAATTGCCACACTCCCCGCAAAACAAAAATACCAGGATCGCTTTTCTCATGCTGTTCTGTGCCCATCCAGACCACTTTAAAGCTTAACCCTTCTCCTTTGGACTGGGGATAGCACTTGATCCAGGCTAACTTTCCTTCCAACGCCGCCGCCACCGCAATGGCTCGCCTAGGCAAATATAAGGTAAAATTGGCATCCCGAATCTGTACGTAATATCGTTCTTCCCCTTTTTTTACCACCCCCCGCAACCAACCGATCGCCTGATAATAGTTTTTGGCAGTGGTATCTAGGGTAGTGTTAGCTGGGGCTTCGGGAATTAGATCATCTGCCGCGGCCACATTGGTTTCTAAAAGGTCAGTCTCGGGGGTCTTTTTGGGCGGCTTCGGGGGGGTGGGTTGCATAGTATTAACAATCTTGGACGCTCGGTAAACACTGAATCCAGTGTCTGAATTAGTATGAGTGACAATTACCTCCAAGGCAAGGGGAGGAGAAATGACAAAGCCAAGCAAAAATGCCCTTGTCACCAGAAAAACTAAAGGGTTCCGGCCACACGGCAAGAACCCCTAGGTTGAACTAATTTAACTAACAATGAGAACAGGATTTAGCCCGATTTCCCACCAGAAATACGGGTAGCTCAAAAAAGTTTCACTAACCGAATCAAACTGGTGGAACGACGGCGAACAAAAACTAAGCCCTAGTAGCGGCTACCACCATAGCTTTTACGACCGCCACCAAAGGAACCACCGCCACTGCGATTTTCCCGGGGCTTGGCTTTGTTAACTTTAAGGTCACGACCCATCCATTCTGCACCGTCTAGGGCTTCAATGGCAGCCGTTTCTTCGGCGTCAGCTTCTAGCTCGACAAAACCGAAGCCCCGCATGCGACCAGTTTCCCGGTCGGTGGGGAGCTGAACCCGCTTTACGGAACCGTATTCAGCAAAAACCGCGGTTAAATCGGCTTCTGAAACGTCATAGGACAGGTTGCCTACATAAATTGACATGGATTTTCTCCAAAAACTGAGGGATATGTAGAGGGTGATTTCGGAGAAATGCCTGTCAATGGAAAAACGCGAAAAACCGTTAATACTAGAAACAAATGCTACCAACCGATCATTACTCTATGGGGGCATAGTAACACGTTCTCCCCTCGGCTGGGGATATTAGGTCTTGAATTCCTGATATGGAACCACGAAAGTTCCTCCCCCAGAGTAACCAGAAAAGAATGGTACCATTGCTTAGACGGCTCGTGCCTATAGCTTATACCAACCTTTACCTAACTCAAATTTTCGAGCTTAGCTTTCCATGACCAACGCCGCCCTAGACGATAAAACCATCGTTCGTGACTATTTTAATTCCACCGGCTTTGACCGTTGGCGCCGGATCTATGGTGACGGCCAAGTCAATTTCGTGCAAAAAGACATCCGGGTGGGGCATCAACAAACCGTTGACTCGGTGGTGGCCTGGTTAGTGGCGGACGGAAATTTACCTGGCTTGTTAGTCTGTGATGCGGGATGTGGGGTAGGTAGTTTGAGCATTCCCCTGGCCCAAGCGGGGGCATTGGTCTATGGCAGTGATATTTCCGAAAAAATGGTGGGGGAAGCCCAACAAAAGGCCCAGGAAGTTTTGGCCTATGGCAATCAGCCCACGTTTATGACCCAGGATTTAGCCCAGTTGGGGGGTAAATATGACACAGTTATTTGTCTGGATGTGTTGATTCACTATCCAACGGAGGAGGCGTCAGCGATGATTAGCCACTTGGCTTCCCTGGCTGATCGCCGTTTAATTTTGAGCTTTGCCCCCAAAACCCTGGGCTTGACGGTGTTGAAAAAAATTGGGGGACTGTTTCCCGGTCCCAGTAAGACCACCAGGGCCTATCAACATAAAGAAGCAGACATTCGCAAAATTTTGGGAGATAACGGCTTTTCCATTGCCCGTACCGGCATGACCAGTACCCGTTTCTACTATTCCCGTATTTTAGAGGCGGTGCGCTCTTAAGTTCCCATGGCCATTACCCCCACCCAATTGTTGGATTGGAAGCGTCAACAACGGCCTATTGTGGCCCTTACTGCCTGGGATACGGCGATCGCCTCGGTGTTGGATGCGGCGGGAGTGGAAATTATTCTGGTGGGGGATTCCCTCGGAATGGTGGCTTTGGGCTACGAAACTACCCTACCGGTGAGCTTGGACACCATGATTCACCACACAGCGGCAGTTAAAAGGGGAGTACAAAGAGCCTTGGTGGTCTGTGACCTGCCCTTTTTGACCTATCAGGAAAGTCCAGCCCAGGCCATGGGGTCAGCGGGAAGGGTTTTGCAGGAAACCGGTGCCCAGGCAGTGAAATTAGAAGGGGGTCACCCCCGCATGGTGGAAACCGTAGCTCGACTAACGGAGGTGGGCATTCCGGTGATGGGTCATGTGGGCTTAACGCCCCAATCAGTCCATCAGTTGGGTTATCGGCAACAGGGCCAGGACCCGGCCACAGCGGAGAAAATTCTTCATCAGGCGATCGCCTTGGCAGAGGCGGGAGTGTTTGCCATTGTTTTAGAACATATTCCTAGCGAACTAGCGGCTAGTATCACTGAGCAGTTGCCCATTCCCACCATTGGCATTGGGGCAGGGCCCCAGTGTGACGGCCAGGTTTTGGTGACGGCGGATTTACTCGGTTTGACAGTCAAACAACCGCCCTTTGCTCCGGCCTATCTGAATTTACGACATACCATTACGGAAACAGTGCATAAATTCAGTGGAGAAGTGCGACAAAGACAATTTCCCCGGCGGGGTTAGGGAACAAACTAAAACTTTGCCAACAGGCTGCCCAGGCTCCAGCAATGACCATAACCGATTGACTGCCGAAAAATCTATGACCAAAACTGCTGTTGTTTTACTATCCGGAGGGTTAGATTCCGCCACCGTAGCGGCGATCGCCAAAAGGGAAGGGTACCGAGTTATTGCCCTTTCCTTTAACTACGGTCAACGCCATGACCGGGAATTGCGAGCGGCGGCAGACATCGTCCAAGCTCTGGGGATCCCAGAACATTTCAGCATCAACCTAGACCTGGCCCAGTGGGGAGGCTCTTCCCTGACCGATCGCCAACAAACCTTGCCCCAGACAGGGGTAGAACCAGATATTATTCCTTCCACCTATGTGCCGGGGCGTAACACCGTATTTATTGCCCTCGGTTTATCCCTAGCTGAAGCAAAGGGAGCCGAAGCGGTATTTTTGGGCATCAATGCCATCGACTATTCCGGCTATCCTGATTGCCGCCCCGAATATTTAGCAACCTATCAACAATTAGCAGCCCTGTCTTCCAAAGTCGGGGTAGAAGGAAGACCCATTCAATTGCTGGCTCCCCTGATTGAATTGAGCAAAGTTGACATTGTCCATAAAGCTTTGGAATTGGGAGTCCCCATTGCCCAAACCTGGTCTTGCTACGCCGGGGGGGAAGAACCCTGTGGTCGCTGTGACTCCTGCCGTTTGCGGGATCAGGCTTTAATTGAGGCAGGGCATCCAGAACTGGCCAGTGCCAAGGGCCGTCTTTGGAGGGAAAAAGTTGACTGAACTCCCCCTTCTTGCTGGACGGAGAAAAGGTAATTCCCGTTCGCATTAATCAAGGTCAGCCAGGAAGCTTTGCAACCAGTACACCAGGAGCTAACCTCCGTTGGAACATCTCGGGTATATTGACCTTCATTGACGGCAGATTTGATTGGGGAAAAACAACCATGGTTAAGTTAGGGCAGTTATTGGCATCGGTTCCAGAGGTGGTGGCCGCCGCCCCTTGGTTGGCCCAGGAATCGGATCGTTGCCCTGCCCTAGGGAAAATAGTGACTGGTTTATCTACCAATTCCCATGCCTGTCCCCCTGGCACTTTATTCATTGGCATGCCGGGCACCAGGGTTGACGGAGGGGAGTTTTGGTCCGGGGCCCTAGAAGCTGGGGCGATCGCCGCTGTGGTCAGTGAGAAGGCGTTGCAAAAATTTCCGCCCCAAAATGGAGAATGCGTCATTGCGGTGCCGGATTTAGTGCCGGTGTGTGCCGGCCTTGCGGCGGCCTTTTACCAACATCCTGCCCAAACGTTGCAACTGGTGGGAGTAACGGGCACCAATGGCAAAACGACCACCAGCCATTTGATTGAATATTTCCTCAATCAACAGCAACGGTCCAGTGCTTTGCTGGGAACCCTCTACACCCGTTGGCCTGGTTACCAAAAGACCGCCACCCACACCACCCCCTTTGCGACGGATTTACAGAAACAATTGGCCGAAGCTCTCCAGGCGGGCAATCAATACGCCGTGATGGAAGTTAGTTCCCATGCCTTGGCCCAGGGCAGGGTTTTGCAATGTGGCTTTGCCTGCGCTGTGTTCACCAACCTCACCCAGGATCATTTGGACTTCCACGGCACCATGGAAAATTATTTTGCTGCCAAGGCTTTGTTGTTTAAGGAGTCATATCTCCAAGGTCGGGCGGTGATCAACCAAGATGATCCCTACGGCCAAAGGTTAATCGATCGCCTACCGTTGGATCAGGTTTACACCTACAGCGTCAACGATAGCACTGCGGACTTTTACACCAAGGATTTGGACTATCAACCCACCGGGGTTAAGGGCACGTTTGTTACTCCCCAGGGGGAATTTCCTTTCCTGTCCCCCTTAGTAGGGCAATTTAACTTGGCCAATGTGCTAGCGGCGATCGCCAGTGGCCTGCACCTTGGGCTAGATCCAGCCGCCATGGTGAAGGATTTACTCGATTTTCCTGGGGTACCGGGGCGCATGGAGCAGGTACAAATCCGCCCGGATCAAGACATTTCTGTGATGGTGGACTATGCCCACACCCCGGACAGTTTGGAAAATGCCCTCAAGGCCGCCCGCCCCTTTATCCCCGGCCGCTTGATTTGTATATTTGGTTGTGGTGGCGATCGGGATCGTACCAAACGGCCTTTAATGGGCAATATTGCGGCTCAGCTGGCCGACCTAGCGGTGGTTACCTCCGACAATCCCCGTACCGAAGACCCCGAACAAATTTTGGCCGACGTAGTGCAAGGCATCAGTCTAGACATCGAACCCTGGATCATTGGCGATCGGGCCACCGCTATCCATAAGGCGATCCGGGAAGCAAAACCGGGGGACGGGGTGTTAATTGCCGGCAAAGGCCACGAAGACTACCAGATTCTTGGCACGGAAAAAATCCACTTCGATGACCGGGAACAGGCCAGGGAAGCGTTGATTTTACGCTACAGCTAGCATTGCAACCCCTAAGAACCTATTGGCCAGGTTTCAGTTTGCTCCGCAAAAAGTGACCACAATGGCTGGAGACTTTTACATAGTCCTCAGCCAAAATTAGGAGCATCGGGCGGTTTTTAAAACACGCCTCAACTACTTGCTACTGATTCGAAGACAGGACAATGGCCATCCGCCCTCACCTCTAATCCCATCAGGGGAGAAACGGGATTACGACAATGATAATGCTGAAAATGTCGGCAGTTGGCACAGCAATCAAAATCTACCGGGCGCTTACTGCTTTGATTTTGTTTGAGCAATTCCCTTTGGCTGATCCCCCTTAATACCAGTTCTTCTCCCTGCCAACGGGCTTGCACAATGCCGGTTTCGCCAAATTTGCCCCAACGGGAATTTTCTAGAATTTGCCCGTCTAAATGGATGACCACTTCCCCCAGGTGATGAATCTGCTTATTCGGTTCTAGCTCGTGGATTTCTCCTTCATAAATCTGGGGCGGCGGGGGAGTGGGTTGTACAAATCGATCGCCAATGGGCAGGGCCACCGCATTGCCGGCGGCGGGGGAATGGAGCTGGTAGCGACTTTGTAATTCTTCTAAACTAGTTAAGTCTTCAATATCCGAGGGTTGCCCATGGACAAACACCAAATGTTGGGGACGGAGATTATGGATCAACTGGGTCGTGTTGCGGCCATCACTATGGTCTGCCAACAGATAATCTTCCAGCTCATATTTGGGAAACTCTTCTAGGTCTTGCCAGGCAAAGTTCACCAAACAACTGGGTAAGGTAAGCAACTGGGGCATAAATACTGTCCACAATCCCGGTAAGGCGGCGGGACTAGGCCAAAAAGCAGGCCAAGTTGTGGTGATTACTATGGATGGGGCCGATAGGGATAGTTCGCCCTGGTCATCGGTGAGGGGGCGCAGATGGGGATAAACTTTATCGTCCCAAAATAGGGGTTGGTGTTGGGCGAAATTGCGGACATTATCGGGGAGATGGTCAATTATTCCCTGGTAAGCGTCACAACCTCTGGCCACGGATTCCCCCGCCCAAAGGTTAACTTGACGCCCGGTGAACTGATGGTGGGTCCTTAGTAACTTGAGAATTTCCTGGGCTAAACCCAAGGGAGGCACTGGCAGGAGAATATTTCTCCCCTTGGCTAGCACCGTTTCGATCGCCTGGATAAATTGTTTTTCCTGTTGACGACGGTGGGGTAAACGGCGGTTGCCATAATGTCCTTCTAGGATCAGCACATCCGGTTTCAGACCCCGCAGGGGAGTCAAGGCCAGACCGTCTACTAACTGGAGATGGGAAAGGCAATAATCCCCGGTATAAATCACCCGGTAAAGGCGATCGCCGTTATGGTATTCGAGCAAAATTAGGGCAGCCCCCGGTAAATGCCCTGCCGGTAATAATTCCACCGTGAGGCCAGGTAAAACTTCCTGGGGCGATCGCCAGGGTAAAACCCGACAAAATGGAGGCACAAACTCATCGGGCCAATTCAGGGGCAGTAACCGTTGGGTAACTTCACTGGCCAGAATGGGAATGTGGGGAAATTGTTGGTGAAATTGCCACAACCCCAAACCGTGATCCCTGTGGGCATGGCTACAAAAAACCAGATCCACTGTCCCCGGATCCGCTGCCAACAATGGTGTTAAGTCTTCTAAACCACAGTCGAGCAGAATCCTATAGGGTCCCAAATGCAGTTCCAGACAAATCCCCCCATCCCGGGGACCCACTCCATAGGGAAGAAAGGATATATTGGCAAAAGCCTTGCCCTGGGTCGGCACGGAAAAAGTCATGGAAGCTTGGCGATCAGCCCTGGGGGCAAAGCAAAATCAATCACAATAACGGCGGGTAAAACTAATGGGCAGAACCATTACCGTCGTACTTGTCAGTGTCGTAATAGCCATTTTTGGTGCCGAAAAATAGACATGCCAGGGTAAACACCGCTGTTAGACCAATCAAAATCAATTTGACATCCATAGAATTATGTCGCAAACAAAGCAAACGTCGCCCCCATCGTAACTCGTTTCCCCCAAGGGGAGCAGAATTTTCCTGCCATTTGCATCCCAGACCAGAGCGATGGGATTGACAACGCTGCTAGCAACAAAATTAGTAGTCAAAAAGAACTATCTGATTTGACCCATACCAATTTTCAAGGCATGGTATAGGTGGAACTTTCCCACACCAAAGATATTGACTGTATCGATATTGGGTTGTTGCTTTACGGTTTTTGCGATGAAATTTTTTAAAATCACTACCCTGATAATTAGCCTGATTGTTCTCACTAGTTGCCAGGGCCCAGGGGTTAATGGGGACGAAGACAGAAAACAGGTGACCATCCTTGGGGTAATGATTGGGGAACAACAGGAAAAAATTGAACAAGCCCTAGCGCCCTTTACCGAAGCCACCGGCATTGAAGTGGTTTACGAAGGCGTTGATACCTTTGCCACCACCTTACCCATTCGGGTCGACTCCGGTCGAGCTCCCGATTTAGCCATGTTTCCCCAGCCGGGATTGATGGCGGATTTTGCCAGGGAAGGAAAATTAGTTCCCCTGGGGGAAATTCTCACCCCGGAGGAAATGACAGAGGCCTATGACCAGGCTTGGTTGGATTTAGCTGCGGTGGATGGCACCGTTTACGGCGTTTGGTATCGAGCCTCGGTCAAAAGTCTAGTTTGGTTTAATCCCCAAGAGTTTGCTGCTAATGGTTATGAAGTTCCTGGCACTTGGGAAGAAATGATGGCCCTTAGTCAACGGCTGATTGATAAAGGCAAAACTCCCTGGTGTCTGGGCATCGAAAGTGGCAATGCTACGGGCTGGGTGGGCACCGATTGGGTCGAAGATATTATGTTACGCACTGCTAGTCCGGCAACCTATGACCAGTGGGTAGCCCATGATATTCCCTTCAACGATCGCCGGGTGGAAAATGCCCTGGATATTTTTGGCGAAATTACCCAGAACGAAAAAATGATTTACGGCGGGAAGGTGGGGGCTTTGAGCACGCCTTTTGGAGACTCTATTTTAGGATTATTTACCGATCCCCCCCATTGTTATCTACACCGCCAAGGGAATTTCATTGCCGCTTTTTTGCCGGCGGATGTGGACGATGACCAGGTTGATATTTTCCCTTTGCCCCCCATTGAAGAAGAGTATGGCTTACCCATCCTGGTGGCAGGGGATATTTTTGCCATGTTTAACGATACGCCGGAAGCTAGGCAGTTGATGGCATATTTGGCGAGCTCCCGGCCCCATGAAGTAGCCGCCACTTTAGGAGCTTATATTTCTCCCCACAAAAACATTGACCTGAATCTCTATCCCGATCGCCTGACCCGTAAACAGGCGGAAATTTTGAACAAGGCGGAGGTGATTCGTTTTGATGCGTCCGATATGATGCCGGGAGCGGTGGGCACGGGGACGTTTTGGTCTGGCATGGTGGACTACATCGGCGGCGCCGACGGTACTCAAGTTTTAAACACCATTGAAAGAAGTTGGCCCCGTTAGATGCCTTAGTTACTGCTGCACTGTTGTTATTTGGAGGAAAAGAAAAATTTGTTTTATCGCGTTGTTAATGTTCTGTTGGCGATCGCCATTGGTTGTGGCGGGGTAATCGGTTTGTTTTACCTTGCTAACTACGCCATTAATGCTCTGCCCAAACCTTGGAATAAAAGGATATTGCCCTGGGTGTATGTAACCCCGGCTTTACTCTTTCTGTCGGCCTATCTAATATTGCCCACCCTAGAGACTGTCTATTTAAGCTTTTTTGATGGGCGCTCCAGGAATTTTGTCGGATTAAAAAATTACGTTTTTGCCTTCACAGACCACACCATGTTGGTGGCATTTCGCAACAACTTATTATGGTTAGTACTGGTCACAGGCATCAGCGTTAGTTTGGGGTTAATTATTGCTGTCTTGGTGGATAAAGTCCGCTACGAGGCGATCGCCAAGTCGATCATCTTTTTGCCCATGGCCATTTCCTTTGTGGGGGCCAGCGTCATTTGGAAATTTGTCTACGCCTACAGGCCAGCGGGGGCCGAACAAATTGGTTTGCTCAATGCCATTGTAACTAGCTTGGGCTTTGCCCCAGTGGGATGGTTAGTGGAGCGATCGGTGAACAATTTTGCCCTCATCGCCATCATGATTTGGCTCTACACCGGCTTTTGTATGGTTATTCTTTCCGCCGCAGTGAAAGGCATTCCCGCTGATGTCATTGAGGCGGCTAGGATTGACGGAGCTAACAGTTGGCAAATTTTTTGGCGCATTACCATTCCCATGATCCGCTCTACCCTGTTAGTAGTCAGTACTACCATGGTGATTTTAGTGCTGAAGGTATTCGACATTGTTTTTGTCATGACCGGCGGTAACCAGGGCACGGAAGTAATCGCTAGCTTGATGATTAAGGAAATGTTTAATTATCGCAACTTTGGCCGGGGAAGTACCATTGCCGTCATTTTGTTGCTGTTAATTGTGCCCGTGATGATCACCAATATTCGTCGTTTTAAAGCTCAGGAGAAATTACGTTAATGACCAAAGCCGTTAATAAATCTAATAGGACTAATAACACCAATAGAAAAACAGAATTTTGGCAAAAACTTCCCATTCACATAGCAATTCTCACCATTGCCTTCATTTGGACATTGCCTAGTTTAGGTCTATTTATTAGCTCCCTACGGCCCCGGGGGGACATGCTCAGCACTGGTTGGTGGACAGTATTTTGGCACCCCCTAGAAATTACCCAGTTTTATCTGGGCAACTATGGGGACGTTTTACGCTCCTCCGGCATGGGGGAAGCTTTTTTAAACAGTTTGACCATTGCTGTGCCTGCCACGGTGATTCCCATTGCCATTGCCACCTTTGCCGCTTACGCCTTTGCTTGGATGACCTTTCCGGGACGACAATTATTATTTATTTTGGTGGTCTGCCTACTGGTGGTGCCTTTACAAACCACTCTTATTCCTGTTTTGAGGGTTTACGCCCAATTGGGCCTAGCGGGCACTTTCCTTGGGGTTTGGTTAGCCCACACTGCCTATGGTCTGCCCCTGGGTATTTACCTGTTACGCAACTACATTGGCGCTCTTCCCAAAGACCTAATTGAAGCGGCGGCGGTGGATGGTGCTTCCCATTTAAAAATTTTTACCAAGTTAATTGTGCCACTCTCCATGCCGGCGATCGCCTCCTTTGCTGTATTTCAATTTCTCTGGGTATGGAATGATTTATTGGTCGCCCTGGTTTACCTGGGGGGCACCGCCGATGTTGCCCCTGTTACCATCCAACTGAGTAATTTAGTCGGCTCCCGGGGACAGGATTGGTACTTATTAACCGCTGGAGCTTTCATCAGCATGATTGTGCCCCTAATGGTTTTCTTTGGTTTGCAGCGGTACTTTGTGCGAGGCATTCTGGCAGGATCAGTTAAATCCTAACTGGCAATAACCCGATTAACCAAAGCCATCACGTCACTGCGGCTGAGTTTTTCCTTACCCAGGGCCAAAACATCCAAGGTGCCATAGGCAAGGGTGAGGGGAATTTTACAGAAATTGAGGGCCGGACCGTGGGGCAAAGATTTGGTGTATTGATCTGCCAACGCCAAATTGTAACGGGCATACTTGTGCATATCCGCCAGTTCCCAACCCTGGGGAAAAAAGCTCACCCCCCGGCGCTTATCTTCCTTATAGTTGCGGACAATGTTCACCGCCTGGAGTCCCCGACCAAAACCAATGGCATGGGAGCGATTCGTTTGGGTGCCATCGTGCCAAGCCCACAAATCCGAAAGCAGTAGACCCACCGCCCCCGCTACACTAAAGGTGTATTGGTCCAACTCGCTTTCCGTTCTGATTTGCCAGTTTTGGAGCGCCCAAAAAGCCATCCGATCCGACATGGCCGCCGTGGCATCCCAAACTCTAGGAGCAATGCTTTCCGGGGCTAGCAGGGCCCATTCTCCCACCCTTAAAGTTACCTCCGGCAAAAGGTTGCGGTAGGGGTCTAATCCCCGAATAAAGTCCTCACTGTGGGAGTTTTCCGTCGCACTCTGGAGATTAAGACTAATCTGATTTAGGATTCTCGCTTTGGTCTCAGCATCCAGGTCGGGGTGGTCTTCCACTTCATCGATCGCCCGCATACAAAGGTAGGCAGAGGCCACCGCATCGAGAAGCTGATCAGGCAAAATGCTAATGGGAATGTAGAATGTCCGACTGGTTTCTTGCAAAACCTTAAGGGCATTACGACGTAGGCTCATGCGATCAACTCCTGACACCAAAAATTTAAGCGGACTCTCAACTTACCTATTCAGGTCTGCAATGCTAGGCAATAGGTTCCAGCGGGGCCAAGGCGAGTTTTTGGTCACTCCATAACCTGGCAGATCCTAGGATCTTTAAATCTCCCAATGCCCCGACCCGGGTAAATTGAGCAAAACAATCACCCCATTCTATTACGGCTTTGCGGGTGTGCTACAGACAAATGGGGGCCAGGGGGAGTAAGCCATTGCTTTTCCTGAATGATCCCCCATTGTGGGCACTCCTTAGATCCGCCAACCTCAATCCTATGGCTAAACTCAGTCTTGGTTCCCGTCTTTTCCTTTCCCATATGCTGGTGATGCTAGTCGGGTTGGGCAGTTTCGTTTCCCTGGCCAAAATATCTTCCCCCCGCATGTTTGTTCTGCGCCTAGAGGAGTTGGAAAGTCAGGGATTTATAACTGTTCGTTCCGCCAAAACCTATCTGATCCGGGGTTTTGAAACCGCCTGGAATCGCAGTTCCCTCTGGGCAATTATCTTTGGGGCCAGCGCCGCTGGAGGGTTAAGCTTCCTAGCCGCAGACCGGATTATGCAACCCCTCGATCGCCTAAAGTTAGCCACGAAAAATTTGGCAGAGGGCGATTTACAATCCCGGATGCCCCCCAGTGACATTCCTGAATTGGAGGAGTTGGGCCAAAGTTTTAATCGCATGGCGGATAGCTTGGAAAATGTGGAACAACAACGGCGGGAACTGGTGAGTGACCTGACCCACGAATTACGTTCCCCTTTAACGGTGGTGCGGGGCTATTTGGAACAATTGGCGGAGGGCACCATTGCCGGAGATCCGGAACTATACCAACGACTGGTGGGGGAAACCCGCAGGTTGGAACGGCTAACGGTGGATTTACAAGAACTGTCCAAGGTGGAAGCGGGTTATTTATCTATCCAACGGCAACCCCTAGACCTTTATCCCCTGTTGGCAAAATTACAACAACGGTTTGCGGATCAGTTATTGGAAGATGGCCCGGAATTAATCCTCGCTGTCCAACCTCCTCTCCCAACGGTATTGGCGGATCCGGACCGCGCTGAGCAAATTTTGGTCAATTTAATTGGCAATGCGGTGCGTTATACCCCCAGCGGTGCCATTACCATCGACGCCTATCTTTGTACGAATAGGAAAGATATGGAAAAGGAAAATTTACTCTGGGTGACTGTTACTGATACGGGCATTGGCATCGCAGAGGGGGATTTACCCTACGTGTTTGAGCGATTTTGGCGGGCTGATAAATCCCGTTCCCGTTATTCCGGCGGCACGGGTTTGGGGCTGGCGATCGCCAAACGGTTGGTGGAATTGCAGGGGGGCAGTTTGACTGTCACGAGTACCCTGGGCCAAGGTAGTGAGTTTAGGTTTTCCCTACCATTGGTCTGAAGGCTGATCGCCCCTGGGAAAATGTTTGTAACACTTTCAGCCAGAATAATCCCCGCTTACCTTCCCCAGTCAAACCCAGACAAAGATAAGGTAGAGTTGTGGTTTGGCATTATTCCAACATTATGCACAAGAAATCAAAGGCCCAATTGCAGGATTATTTCAAGGATTTAACCGCAATAGGGAATGCTTCATCGGAGCAGATGGAGGCCAACCGGGATGGCATCCAGGGGGAAACGGAGGAAAATATTAATCCTCCCCCGCAAAATCCGAAAAAAAGGCTATCTTTACCGAATTTATCTAGTCCGTCCTTGGCAGCAGAGGCGGAAAACCTAGAAAGTGCAGGGCAACCTGGGTCAGACTACTTATCTAATTCATTCGGCCAAGCTAATAAAGCCAATGTTGCCGTTGCGCCGGTAAATTCAGATTACATTGCCCCAGAGAAATTGGAAGATCAACCCGGGGATTTTTTCGGCGGTAAACGCTGGTTCTGGTTGGGAGGGATTTTAGTGCTGTTGGTGGGGGGCACGGCCCTGACTCTGCCCAAGGCTTTGGAAATGGTGAACGGTTGGCGACAGGAAGCCCAACTCAAAGCTTACGAGCAGGAACAACACCAAGATTCCGAGGTGCTCAGGCTGGCTCTATTGCCCCCAGATCAAAGACGGAGTAAGTTGGAGGCGATCGCCAACCAAGAAGTATTATCCCTGGAAAGAAGTCGGGCTAGGTTTTTGCTAGCAGGGGATTTGTTGGCGGAATTTGAGGGAGGGCCGGCGCTCCGAGTATTAGAAGGATTGGAAGTGCAATATCCAGTGTTAGCGCCCTACATTTTGCTGATGCGGGGCCGGGGCTATCAATTGAGCAACGAAAATGACCAAGCGGAAGCTACTTGGCAAGACATTTTAGACCAATATCCCGATTCCCCTGTGGTAGTCAATGCCCTGGAAAATTTGGGCAGTTTGGATGAAACCTATTGGCAACAGGCGATCGCCGACCATCCGGGCCATCCCCGCACCTTGGCTATTCTCCACCAGCAGTTGGAAAGTGAACCTAATGCTCTAGAAATCCAACGGCAAATTTTGCAAAATCATCCCACCGATGGCCGCACTGCTGCTGTGATTAATTCCCTCACAGCCAATCGCCAAGGAGAGTTAACCCCTGAGGATTGGCAGGCCATGGGGGACAACTTTTGGCACCGCCGCATCTATAACCAGGCGATCGCCCCTTATGAAAAGGCTCCCAGCAATGCCCGTAATCTTTATCGTTTAGCCAGGGCCCAACAGATTAGCAAACTAGATAATGAAGCAAAGGAAAATTATCGCCAATTAATTGCCACCTACCCCGACAGCGAAGAAACCGCTTTAGCCCTGCGACGTTTAGCGGAATTGGTCCCCCCCAGGGAAGGGGTGCAATATTTACAGCAGTTAGAGCAACAATTTCCTGACCAAGGGGCCTCTGCCTTGGCGGCCCGCATAGATCTGCTGGCGAAATTTGATGCTAACCAAGCCCAACAGGCCCGGCAAGCTCTCCTGCAAAAGTACCCCAATTCCGATGCTGCGGCTGATTACCGTTGGCGTCAGGCCCAGGAGTTTGCTAAAGCCGGCAATTACACTGAAGCTTGGCGCTGGGCCAAGGAAATTGCCAATCAAAATCCCCAGAGTGACGTTACCCCCAAAGCGATTTTTTGGATCGGGAAATGGGCCCAACAACTAGGGCGATCGGCTGATTCCAAGGCCGCTTTTGAAACAGTCTTGGCTAAATATCCCCAGTCCTACTACGCTTGGCGATCGGCGGTATTACTGGGTTGGCAGGTGGGGGACTTTAACTCGGTGCGTTTCCTCAACCCCCCGGTGACGGTGCCGGATCAGCGCCCCTTACCCCCGGCCGGTTCCCCCACCTTTCGGGAGTTGTATCGTCTTGCCCAGGATCAAGAGGCGATCGAACTTTTCAATGCGGAAGTTCGGGCCCGGGCAGAAGGGGAAGCCACACCGGAGCTAACGGTAAATGAAGGTTTTACAGAAGCTTTACTCAAGCTGACCCAACAGGAGTATTTACAGGGCATCAACCAAGTCCTGAACTTGCGCAATCCTGAAGACCCGGAACAGAGAAAACAATGGGAAGAACTACGGAGTACCAGGGATTATTGGCAAACCCTCTTTCCTTTTCCCTACCAACAATTAATTTTTGAATGGTCGGAAAAACGTCAGGTCAATCCATTTTTGGTCACTGCCTTAATTCGTCAGGAATCCCGCTTTGAGAAGAATATCCAGTCTCCCGTGGGAGCAACGGGGTTGATGCAGATAATGCCCGCCACAGCAGAATGGATTGCGCCCCAAATTGGTCTGAAGGAATATTCCCTCACCGATCCCACCGATAACGTCAATATGGGCACTTGGTATTTTGACCATACCCATAAAACCTATAACAACAATTCTGCCCTGGCGGTGGCTAGCTACAATGCCGGGCCGGGCAATGTGGCCAAATGGTTACAGGAATTTAACAACGCTGACCCTGATCTATTTGTGGAACGCATTCCCTTTGCGGAAACGAAAGGTTATGTGGAGTCTGTCTTTGGTAATTATTGGAATTATCTACGCATTTATGACCCCGATGTGGAAAAACTGATGGGGCAGGTAGGGAAGAATTAATCTCGTTTTTATTTAACTCAGAGCCTTGGCACCGGGAATCTCGGGCAAGTTTTATGCCGCCGACGTTAGCTTGGGGATCGCAGCAAAAATCTTCTTTGGCAACACCAAAATAGCCAATCTCCCTTATTCGTCCATTAGAATTGCAATTAGTCAGGCACTCGGGCCAGGTTTTATCCATCCCTCAAGGTGTGATTTACTGATTTCCGCCCGGAAAAATGGGTCCCGTTCCCCGCATTTACTATGATCAAACGTTTTTTCCTCACCATTCTGTTCTTTGCTGGTCTGTGGTTTGCCCTCAATCTCTATCTCCAACACCATGGTTTGGCCCACCGTGGTAATTACGACAGCTTGATCATTAACTTCAGAAACGATATCCCCACCCAGACCCTGACGGCGGATATCCAAGCCATCGATGGCAAGTTAGAAAAAACGGTGGATTTTAATAGTATTTTCTCGATCAAAGATTATGTTTACACCGTTAAAGGCGATGGGGAAGATTTAAAACGGCTGCGGCGATCGCCTTTGATGAAGGAGGTGGACTACGTTGAACCCAACTATGTTTACCAAGCCCTAGAAGTGCCCAACGATCCTGAATACAGTAAGCAATGGAATCTCCGGGCGATCGCCATGGAATCGGCCTGGGATGGTAGTAAGGGGGAAGGGGTAACGGTTGCGGTGATTGATACCGGAGTAACCAGGGTTCCAGATTTACGACAAACCCAATTTGTCACTGGCTATAACTTTGTGGACGATAATCGTGACACCACCGACTACAACGGCCATGGCACCCATGTGGCGGGAACCATTGCCCAGGCCACTAACAACGAATATGGGGTAGCAGGTATTGCCCCCAAGGCTAAAATTATGCCCCTAAAAGTGCTGGGGGACAACGGTGGCGGTACCGTGGCGGACATTGCCGAAGCCATTATCTATGCGGCAGATAATGGGGCCAGCGTGATCAATATGAGCTTGGGGGGCGGCGGTGAAAGTAAAACCCTGGCCGATGCTATTGACTACGCCTACAGCAAAGGGGTGGTAATTATTGCGGCGGCGGGTAATGAAGGACAAAATGCCGCGGCCTATCCCGGTCGGTACCCGAAGGTAATCAGCGTGGCTGCCACCGATGCCACGGGTAATAAGGCGGACTATTCCAATTACGGTGCAGGGGTGGACATAGCTGCTCCTGGGGGTAGCACCGACGGCAAAGACGGCAAAATTCTCCAAGAAACCATTGACCCAGATACCAGGGAACCAGTATTGATGGGTTTTCAGGGCACTAGCATGGCGGCTCCCCATGTGGCCGGCACAGCCGCTTTGATCCAATCGGTGCAACTGCAACAGGCAAAAGTTGGTTTATCGACAAGGGCGGCAGAAAATTTAACCATAGCCGAAGTGTCGGAACCAGAAATGGTATTAAAAATTCTCAAAGCCTCTGCCCGCTCTGTGCCCAACGATAGTCTGAATTACTACGGTGCTGGCCATGTCAACGCCGGGGAAGCCGTCAAACAGGCCCAACAAGGAGAGATTTCCTTCCGGGATTTCATGCGTTGGTTGCGGGATAACGGTTATCTCAATCCCATCTTTTGGTTCGACGGGGGAGCCGTAGCGTTCCTACCCAAATTAGCCATGGTGTTGGGGTCATACCTGTTGGTGTTACTGTTGCGGATCTATCTACCGTTGCAATTTACCTGGCCGTTCAACTGGGGATTAATTTTCGGTAGCTCGGGCTTATTCTTTCTACAGGGTCTATACATTTTTGACTTGCCCCAATGGCCCTTCCGCGCCATGGGTAGTTCTTTACCGGAGTTGGGTAACAGTCTCCCTGGCACAGGTTTGTTAAATCCTTTTTTTGCCAGCGCCCTCATTCCCATTGTCTTACTACTACTGCTCCTGGGCAACCCCAGTGGGAAACAGTGGTCTTTGGGAGTTTGTTTTGGGGTCACTGTTTTTCTTTTAATCTCCGCTTTTCTGGGCACTCCCCTTTGGCTCATTGGCACCGGCTCCACGGCGATCGCCTTTTTGGTGGTTAACGCCCTAATCTGCTTGGGTCTTGGGTCTTTGGCCGCTAAGGGAGAACATTAGTCTGATAAAGACTAAATCCCCTGATCCTCAAGGATTGGGGGCACCGGGGGAAATGATAAGCTAGCAAAGGCGTAATTTTACAAAAAAAATTTATCTAGGAGTAATAATGACAGAAGCAAATGATTTGCCCTACCTTCTGCGGGTAGCCAGGGGCGAAGTGGTTAAACGTCCCCCCGTGTGGATGATGCGCCAAGCCGGCCGTTATATGAAAGTTTATCGAGATCTGCGGGATAAATATCCGAGTTTCCGGGAGCGGTCGGAAAACCCAGACTTGGCCATCGAAATTTCCCTCCAGCCCTGGCAAGCGTTCCAACCCGATGGGGTGATCATGTTTTCGGACATTTTAACTCCTCTGCCCGGTATTGGCATTCCCTTCGACATCATCGAAAGTAAAGGGCCCATCATCGACCCTCCCATCCGTACCCAAGCCCAGGTGGATCAACTCCATGCCCTAGATCCGGAATCAAGTCTGCCCTTCATCAAAACTATTTTGGGAACGCTACGGAAAGAAGTAGGCAACCAATCCACTGTGTTGGGTTTTGTGGGTGCTCCCTGGACCCTAGCGGCCTATGCCATTGAAGGGAAAAGCTCCAAAGATTATAAAGTAATTAAGCAAATGGCCTTTTCTGAACCGGCCATTCTCCACAGTTTCCTCGATAAAATTGCCGAGGCGATCGCCGTTTATGTCCGTTACCAAATCGACTGTGGTGCCCAAGTGGTGCAATTATTCGATTCTTGGGCCGGCCAATTAAGCCCCCAAGATTACGACACCTTTGCCCTGCCCTACCAGCAAAAAGTGGTCAAACTGGTCAAAGAAATCCATCCCGATACACCGTTAATTCTTTACATCAGCGGCAGTGCCGGAATTTTGGAACGCATGGGTAAATCCGGGGTGGACATTGTCAGTGTGGACTGGACGGTGGACATGGCCGACGCCCGCCAACGCCTGGGCAAAGAGATGAAAGTCCAAGGCAATATGGACCCCGGCGTACTATTTGGTTCCCAGGACTTCATCAAAGAACGGATTTTAGACACGGTGCGGAAAGCAGGGCAGGGGGGGCATATTTTCAACCTCGGCCACGGTGTTTTGGTGGGCACCCCGGAAGATAACGTCCGCTTCTTCTTTGAAACAGCTAAGCAAGTGGATCAATTACTGTAAGAGCTTGTTGGAAAAGTTTTATTCTGCCCCCTAAATCTCCTCAGTAACGCTCCGGCAATACTGAGAAACTTTGAATGCGTCCCCCCAAACTTGGGGACCAGGGGGCTTTTTAAACACACTCTAACCTAGGGAAAAACTTTGGGAAACTATTGCGCTATCCCTACTTTTTGCAATAGTTGCCACGGCCCCAATTGTTGTAAAAGTTCTAACTGTTGTTGATTTCTCACCAATAAGCCACCGGCAAAACCTAGGGCATTAACTTCAATGTCTTGGTAGGATTCCTGGGAACGGGGCACGATCGCCAAAAACTCCCTGGTCATTAGTAAATTATAGGGATGGGGCTTTGCTCCCCCTGCAGTTTGTAATCCCAATTGCTGCAACAGATCCTGATAAATCTGATAACAAATTTTACCTCCATCAGCATCGTTAATCACATCCATGGTTAAGGGGGCGATCGCCGTTTTAAAAGGCAGATTTTTTGCCTGAATAAAATGATCAGCCAGGGGGAATTTTTGACCATTTTCCACTAAGGGAAAGGGTATCCATTGTAAATGGCGGTGGGGTTGGCTGGCCCCTGCTTTGGGACCGCTGTTATAAAATACTAAACCTTCTTTTTCTTCTAAAACTTGTACTGCCACTCCAAAATCCCCCAAGGTCAAAGGACTTTGTTGATCTTCAAACTCCCGGGTGACAATTAATAAATGTTGGTCCACTACCTTAAATTTATTCAGCAATCCCAAATGGGTTGGGGAAAAATGCCCCACAAATAGATCGGCGTCGTAGGGTAAAAAAGGATTAATTTTCTGGCGATGTTGGTGTTCGGTAATGATTTTTTTGCGATGAATTTGGGTCAAAATCCGCACCACAAAGTTTATTTCTCCCACCTCCAGGGTCGTTACCGCCGTAGTGATGGGTTGGAGGGCACCGGTTTTGAGAGCATGGTCACTCTGGGCCAGTAAACGAGGCCACAATTGACCGGGTAGGAGATAGGATTCAGCCATGGTGAGGGCAAACAGGTAACTACGTTCTTGGCACCGGGCAACAACATTACCCATTAAAGCAACCCCTGATTATGTCCACCGAAAATACGGCCAGGGGCTGGGTTTTACTTGAGCCGTCCCTTGATCCTACACCGAGGGGTGGAGAGCACTACCCGTCAAATAATTTGCAAGGATTGCTCATCTTCCCAAATGCGAGAATCCACATTCAATTGGCTCAATTTGGTCCGGCCCAGATCGGCCCAGAAATTACGGTGGCGGCGATCGCCTAGGTAAACATGGTCCTCATCTTTGGCTTTGCTACAGGCTTCCACCAAGAAATAGGCTAATTGCTTGGCTGTAATATCAGAACCACTAATTTGAAAGTGAAACAATAAATCCCGCCGTTGGGGCGCAGAGCCCTGGGCATAGAGCATCGTGAAATCGTGACTAGCATGATGATCAAACATTTTCGGTCTGGGCATGGACTGGTTGCCAAAACTTTCCGTATCTGTGCCCTTAAGCTGGGAAACTAACAGTAAATGCCTTAGGTTAGGAGTGGCAGCAAGGACACCAGAATAGTACAAAATTAAAGGGGCAGTTAAATTTTGAGAAGCTTTGAAATTCCAATTGGCTTTATCGAGGGGAAAATAGGCTAAAAATTGATTCCATTCCGACATAGATGTGGGCATATTGTCACCAAAAATTACACTCAAACCTCGATTAACTATTGTTTATTTTAGCAATCCTCTCGTCATCGCTACTAATTAATGCCAGTGCTAATTAAGCAGTGATATTGCTATTATTTTGGCGCAAACTGACCATAATAAACGTCGTTTCCATCCGGTAAATTAATCTAACCATTGTCAGTCAAGCCATTCTGCCCTAGGATAACATTCGTTATAAAGTGGAATCCGTGAGGTTGCAATGGGTCACAAATACGATGTCTATGGCATGGGAAATGCCCTGGTGGATATGGAATTTGAGGTTACCCCAGAGCAGTTGGCCAGCCTAGGCATTGATAAAGGGGTGATGACCTTGGTGGAAGAGGCCAGGGAAAATGAATTAATTGCCCAATTGGCCCAACAGCGTGGCAAGCAAAGCAGTGGCGGATCAGCGGCCAATACTCTGGTGTCCCTGGCCCAACTGGGGGGTACGGGTTTTTATGCCTGCAAAGTGGGTAAGGATGAAGCGGGAGCCTTTTACCTCCAGGATTTGAACGATTGCGGCCTCGATACCAATCCCCACCATGAAACCGCTGGCGAAGGCATTACGGGCAAATGCTTAGTGTTTGTCACCCCCGATGCTGACCGCACCATGAATGCTTTTTTGGGCATTAGTGGCAGTTTGTCCGTAACCGAAATGGATTGGTCTGCTTTAAAACAGTCCCAATACCTTTACCTGGAAGGCTATCTGGTCACTTCCCCCAGTGCCAAAGCGGCCTGCATTGAAGCCAAGGCGATCGCCGAACAATCCGGGGTGAAAACCTGTCTATCCCTATCCGATCCCAACATGGCCAAATTTTTTCAAGACGGTTTAAAGGAAATGCTGGGGTCAGGGGTAGATCTACTATTCGCCAATGAAGCGGAAGCCCTGGAAATGGCCGGTACTTCAGACCTCAACCAGGCGATCGCCTACTGTAAAAGTATTGCCAAAAACTTTGCCCTGACCAGGGGCGGAGCAGGCTCACTAATTTTTGATGGTGAGAATTTATTGACCATTGGCACCCCCAAAGTCCAACCCATCGATACGGTGGGAGCGGGGGATATGTACGCTGGGGGATTTTTATATGGCCTAACCCATGGCATGGACTATGAAAAAGCTGGGCAATTGGCTTCGGAAACAGCCGCCAAAGTAGTTACCTGTTATGGTCCCCGCCTAGACACAGAAATTCTGCAAGAGATTTTACAGTCTGTTCAAGCAGTTTAGAACAAAAAGCTACTTTTCTCCCAAATCATAGGAGGGACTAAGCCAGCCCTTACGCCAGAAGAAATAGAGGGATCCTCCGGCAATTAAGAGCATCACTATCCAAGTAATATAGTAGCCCCAGCGGCTGTTTAGTTCTGGCATTTCTTTGAAGTTCATACCGTAAACCCCGGCAATAAAAGTTAGGGGAATAAAAATGGTAGAAATGACGGTCAAAAATTTCATTACTTCATTCATTTTATTGCTCATGGCAGTCATATAAACCTCCATTAAACTAGAAGCTAATTCCCGGTAAGCTTCGATAATATCTAACACCTGAATAATGTGATCGTAGCAATCTCGAAAGTAAATTCTTACGTCTGCTGTTACGATGGAATTGGTGGTGTCCCGCAGCAGCACATTCATCACATGGCGCAGGGGCCAAATCAACCTTCTCAGGGCTAAAAGTTCCCGGCGAATATGGTAAATTTCCTCCATTAATGAGCTGTTGGGATTACGAATAATGGTGTCTTCTAGGGCTTCAATGCGTTCTTCATAATCTTCCAAGAGGGGAAAATATTCATCAATTAACATATCAATTAACAAATAGCAAAGATAATCCGCTCCTTGTTGGCAAACTTTACCTTGATTGGTGCGAATTCTTTCCCTTAGGGGATTAAAACAATCAATAATGTGCCCTTCCTGGAAAGTTAATAGGTAACGTTTGCCCAACACAAAACTAACCTGCTCACTTTCAAAGCCATCTTCTTCCCGATTAGGACGCACCCGATGGGCAATAACCATCACATGGTCGTTATAATCTTCTACCTTTGCTCGCTGGGGGACGTTAACAATATCTTCTAAAAGTAGGGGGTGTAATTTAAAAATTTCCCCCACTTCCTTAAGCACTTCTTCACTGCCTAAACCTTCAATATCCATCCAAGAAACAGTATTTGTACCTAAATAAGGTCTCAGGGCATTGGGACTAATATCCGACTTTCGCACGGCATGGCTGGGGCTATAATCCACCAACACAATGCGGGAAGGGGGCGCATCGGGTTCAATGCTGAGGGTACCCGGTTCACTACCCGGCTCGTCATAGAAGTAGTCAAAATAATCTTCTTCTTCCTCTTCTTCTTGGGGATGACGCAGTTGGCGCAGGAGAAAATCCTCAATGCCGGGTTGGGTTTGGGGCATGGCAAAGGCTCAAGAAAACTAGTTGATTTTATCGCAGGCGGTTTAAAGTTTGTTTAACCTTTACACTTTACGATTTTGGCCGGCCTGATGGGCCAGTGGAACCAGTCAAATTTAATTTCTGGGCAGTGAATCTAAACCTTACCAAAGCGACGGTGTCTTTGTTGATAGTCTCGTAGGGCTAAATGGAATGCTTGGCGATCGAAGTCGGGCCAGAGGGTGGAGGTGACGTAAATTTCGGCGTAGGCCATTTGCCAGAGCAAAAAGTTGCTGATTCTCAATTCTCCACTGGTGCGGATAAGCAGGTCGGGATGGGATAAACCTTCGGTATAGAGATATTTTTCCACCACCCCTTCATCAATGGTTTCTGGGTCTAATTTCCCCGATTGTACTTCCCTGGCGATCGCCTGGCAGACATGGACAATTTCTTGGCGGCCGCCGTAGTTGGTGGCCACAGTGAAGCGGATCCCCGTATTGTTTTTGGTATCTTCCATGGAGCGGGCAATTTCATCCTGGAGGGAACGGGGCAGGGAAGTCAGATTACCGACAAAACGAATGCGGACGTTTTCCGCCATCATTTCCTTTAATTCCCGCCGTAGCACCCGCTCAAACAGGGTCATCAAAAATTCCACTTCTTCCAGGGGACGGCCCCAATTTTCGGTAGAAAAAGCATAGGCCGTCAGGGCCGCAATGCCCCAATCATCGCAACAACGCAACAAATTTTTTAGGGAGTCCACCCCCCGTTGATGGCCCATAATCCTTGGCATACCCCTTTGTTTTGCCCAGCGGCCATTCCCATCCATGATGACCGCCACATGTTGGGGTAACCGTTGCTGGTCCAAATCCGGCGGTAATGTTTCTAAGATGACAGGTTTAATAGTCATTTTTTGTCGTTTTGGGCAGTTGAGGAAGGCAGCCAAAGCAAACGCCTGAGTATTCCCCAACTTTGGTTACTCAGGCTACGGCTCAGGCGGCTAAGTTGGGGGGTAACGGACTCCCGCTCCGTGGGGGGGGCATATTCAGTTTCTAGCAATTCCTTTAGTTTACTGCTAGTGAGGGGACGGTTGAGATTTCCCCCCTGGGCCAGGGTAATGGAGCCGGTTTCCTCGGAAACGACAATACAAAGACAATTTTCACTTTTTTCGGTAATGCCCATGGCGGCCCGGTGCCTGGTGCCCAACTGGCGGGATGCACTGCGTTCTGAGAGGGGCAAAATAACCCCGGCGGCTACTAAGCGGGAGCCCCTGATAAAAATGGCCCCATCGTGGAGCAAGGTTTTGGGCTGGAAAATGGTTTGTAACAATTCCTTCGACAGCTTACTGTCAATGGCGACTCCCCGATTGAGGAAAATACGGCTGTCTAGAATGCCCTGGGCTTCCATCACCATGAGGGCGCCAATCCGATTTTGGGACAGTTCCTTGACCGCATCGACAATTTCGTCAATGGCATCGGTGCTGGGGGGGCTAGAACTACGCCGCCGCAGTAATTCTAAAAATCTCCCCTGGCCAAGCAGTTCTAAAAATCGCCTCAGTTCTGCCTGGAAGATCACTGCCAAGGCCACTGCTGTACCCAAGACAAATTTTTCCAGCACAAATTTCAACAATTCTAAATGCAGGCGATCGCTCACCAGTTGAGCCACCATCAACACCAACAGTCCCCGCATAATCCACAGGATTTGATTTTCGCCAAAGACCCGGCTTAGTAGGTAAAACAAACCGATGACTAAACCAAGATCGAGGGCGCCATGGAAAAAGGGGAGCAGGGAAGTAAGATCCGGGGGAAAGCCCGACATGGGTAAGGGGAGATGGTCGTTAGGGTGGGGGTAGGGAAAGGTTTAGGACAGTAGACGGTTGGGTAGACAATCCTGGCGCAATAGGTCGGTGTAGGTTTCCCGTTGCAGAATCAGGTTTGCTTGTCCTTGGTTTACTAGTACAGCGGCGGGGCGACCTAAACGGTTGTAGTTGGAAGCCATGCTGTGGTTATAAGCACCAGTGGCAGCCACTACCATAATGTCCCCTGGTTCGGCGGCGGGTAGGGCCACATCCTTAACGAGAATATCGCCGGACTCACAATGTTTCCCGGCCACGGTGACAGTTTCGGTAATTTCGTCGTTCATCCGGTTGGCTAGGGCAACGCGATACACCGATTGGTAGGTGATGGGGCGGGGATTGTCGGACATGCCGCCATCGACGGAAATATAGGTGCGAATATTGGGCACAACTTTACGCCCTCCCACCCGATAGGCCGTTACACAGGCAGACCCCACCAGGGAACGTCCCGGCTCAGCAATCAGTTTGGGGTAGGGGATGTTCTGGCGATCGCAGGCTTTGGCAACGGAGATGGCCGCCACTTGGGCCCATTCTTCGATACTGGGGGGATCATCACTTTCGGTGTAGCAAATCCCTAGGCCACCGCCGATGTTCAATTCCGTCAGGGGCAAGCCGTAGGTCAAGCCTTTGGTAAACCATTGCACTAACACTTCCCCTAAATCTTTGTGGGGTTGACGCTCAAAAATTTGGGAGCCGATGTGGGCATGGAGTCCGAGACAATGGAGTGAGGGTTGTTGGGCAATGTAGGTGAAAACCGCTTCTAGTTGGTTGGGATCAAAGCCAAATTTGCTGTCCAGATGCCCCGTTTTAATATATTCATGGGTGTGGCATTCGATGCCTGGGGTGAGGCGCAACATAATCTTTACCGGTGCCCCTGAGTCGGCCGCTAGTTTGGTCAGGGTTTCCAGTTCCAACCAGTTATCGACAATGATGGTGCAGTTAATGGCGATCGCCTCTTGGAGTTCCTGCACCGATTTGTTATTGCCGTGGAAGTAAATTTTTTCTGCAATCTCAGCTTCGTCCCAGCCTAATTGCTTCAGGGCTGAAACCGTGGTGAATAATTCCCCGCCGGATACGACATCAAATCCCAACCCTTCCTGGGCGGCGATCGCCACTACGGCTAAACAACTCCAGGCTTTGGAAGCGTAGATTACTTGACTGGAACCCGGATAGTGGGCTTGGAAGGATTGACGATACTGCTGGGCCGCTTGCCGCAGGGTGGTTTCATCCAAAATGTAGAGGGGAGAACCAAACTGTTCCACCAAGGCTGGGACGGAGCAACCACCAATTTCTAGTTCACCGTTTTTATTAATAACGGCCGTCAACGGTAAAAGATTTTGGTTGGGGGAGGGGGAGGCCGGGGTTTTTAATAAGGTGCTTCCGGTGGTTGGAAGGGGCATTTCAGTGGAGAGCATGGCAGGGGGATTTTTAATACAGATAAAATTTAGTCGGACTGGTCGGACATCGGAGCTACAACAACCGGGGGCAAAGCAAAACCCTAAAAGTATCAATAACTCTTGTAATATCCCAGTTTATCAATCTTAGGGATGATTGTTTTCCTTCTTTTTTGGCTGTAACTATGGTCAAGGAGAGGGGGACACAATTCTTTCTGGAGTTAATTTTTCCTGCAGTTCTTGCTTAATGCGGGCCATAACGGAATTTTGATCCAAAGAGTTGAGAATATCCCGCACCACTGTCCTTGGCCCCGTTTCTCCCCAGGCGGCCCCATTGGCTAAATAGGTTTTGGTCACTTGACCGATCGCCAAGGTGGACACTCCGGCCACACTAGCTTGGGTGAGGGCAACGGAAATATAGGGGGCCAAGGCCAATCCCCCGGTTAAGGGCACCGTCAAACCGAGTAAACCCTTGAGGGAACTAAGGCCCAACCCCGCCAAAAATTCGCTGGCAGTGATGCCCCCCATACTCACCCCAATTTTTTGCAACAGGGCGATCGCCGCCGTTTGGGTCATGGGCAAACCATACAGCTTGGAAAGGGAAATAATCAGAGCCACATCCACCACTGCTCCGCTGAATAAATCCAGCACGGTCACCGGATTGAGAGCAATGGCCGTCGCCTTGACCATTACTGCTTTTTGGAGAATGGTATTGGCTTGGCTGTCCCGCAAACGCATTTTTTGTTGCACTAATTTATCATTCAGATTATCAGCACAAAGTAAAGTATTTAAAGCTACTAAAGATTTCCCTTCCCGTTGCAATAAATCAATGATTTTTAAGCGCAAATTATCAACTTTTGCTTCCCCCCGATATTGGTAACGCTCCAATTTTCCCTGGGTATTTTCCCTCAATTCTGTCACCAAGGGACTGGCAGAAACTAAGACAATTTCTTCTGGAGACAATAATTCTTTCACCCGTTCATCGCGAATTTTTTCATAAATTAATTGCTGATCCGTCGCCGGATATTGATCAATTTTATTAAATACTAGCAACATGGGTTTGCCCACCGCCCGCAATCGGGACAAGGCTTGGAATTCCACTTGGGACATATCCCCGGCAATGACAAACAAAATTAAATCTACCTGTTGGGCCACGGCGATCGCCAATTGTTCCCGTTCTTGACCCTTTACTTCATCAATGCCCGGTGTATCAATTAATTGTAATTGGGCATTGCCCCAACCAGAAATGGTAACGGTGGACAATCCGTCAGCTTGGTTCAGTTGCCAGGAAGCAGATTGTTGGGTCTGGGTAACACCATGGACTGGCCCAGTGGTGAAAACTTGCTCACCTAAAAGAGCATTGAGCAGGGAAGATTTCCCCCTTCCCACTAAACCAAAAGCCGCAATTTGCACTACTCCTTGGTTTAAATTTTCTAGCATGGTACAGAGGTGGCTAATTTCCTTTTCCAGTCCCTGTTTTTCCGTAGTATCGAGATCAATTTGTTCAACGATCGCCGTCAAACTAGCCTGGGCTTGCTGATAATTTAAATCTTCTTGAATCGCGCTAATAATATCTAAAGTTTGGTCTAAATCAGTCAAGGAATTATTATTCATGCTACATCCTGTCTAAAACCGGAATGCCCAATAAAGACAGACCCAATTTCAGCGTTCTGGCTGTGAGATCACAGAGCAATAAACGGGAACCGCGCTGGGGATCGCTTGCCTTCAATACTGGACAATTTTCGTAAAAACGGTTGAAAACTTTGCTTAATTCGTAAAGATAATCACAAAGGCGATTGGGTAATAAACTAATTTCCACCGTTTCAATTACGTCAGCAAATTGTAAAAGATTTTTAGCCAAAACTAACTCGGTTGGTTCAGTCAACACAATTTCACCGCTGTCCATCTGAGCAAAATCAATGCCCCCTTCCCGACTAATACTTTGAATGCGGGCGTAGGCATAGAGCATATAGGGAGCCGTATTGCCCTGGAGAGCCAACATTTTGTCAAAACTAAACACATAATCACTGGTGCGATTTTGGCTAAGGTCGGCATATTTCACTGCCCCAATGCCCACCCGTTGGGCAACTTCCGTCTTAAATTCTTCAGTTTCTGATCGTTCTTCTGCTGTTAAACGGGTTTCTAAATCCTGTCTTGCTCGAGTTACGGCTTCCGTTAGCAAATCCTTTAAACGAATGGTGTCCCCCGCCCTAGTTTTTAGTTTTTTGCCATCTTCCCCCTTGACCAAACCAAACGGCACATGGACTACTTGAGTCGGGTCAGTCAGAATGCCAGCTTTTTCAGCTACCTGGAAAAATTGAGCAAAATGATTAGCTTGCCCCGCATCGGTGACATAAATGATCTTCTCAGCGCCATCGGTGTTTAAGCGATAATTCAATGCGGCCAAGTCCGTGGTGGCATAGTTATAACCCCCGTCGGATTTTTGCACTATTAACGGTAGGCGATCGCCGTCCTTATTAGTAAAGCCATCGAGGAAAACGCATTGAGCACCGTTATCTTCCACCAGCAAATCTTTTTCCTGCAATAGTTCCACCACACCGGGCAAAAAGGGATTATAAAATGATTCTCCCCGTTCCTCAATGGTGATATCTAAGCAGTCATAAATCAGTTGAAATTCCCGTCGAGATTGCTCACAAAGTAATTGCCAAGCTTTAATACTTTTCGCATCCCCTGCCTGGAGCGCAACCACCGCTTGACGGGAAGTTTCCCGAAATTGTTCATCTTGGTCAAATCTTTGTTTAGCTTGCTTATAAAAGGTGACTAGATCGCCAATATCCAGCGCATCCGCAGTCACTAATGCCTCTGGATAAACCTCTTTTAAATAGGTAATTAACATACCAAATTGGGTGCCCCAGTCTCCCACGTGGTTGAGGCGCAAAACATCATAGCCTCGGAATTCCAGTACCCGAGCTAAACAATCCCCAATAATGGTAGACCGGAGATGACCCACATGCATTTCCTTCGCAATATTGGGACTTGAAAAATCTACCACTATCCGTTCTTCGCCTTTAACTAATGACACTCCTAACTGTTGATTTTGCTGAAGTTTAATTAATTGTTCCCCCAGATAATCAGGCAATAACTTGATGTTAATAAAACCTGGCCCAGCAATGGTTAACGGTTCACAAATTTCGCTTAAATTAACTTTATCCACAATCTCCATGGCGATCGCCCGGGGCGGTTGACCCAACTGCTTAGCTAAGGGCAGGGCAATGTTGCATTGAAAATCACCAAATTTAGGATTGGAAGCCGGTACCACTAGGGGAGTGGGTAGGGTAACATCAGATGGAAACTGACCTTCCAGAGCTTGGGCAAAGTGATCATTAAGTTGGGTCAGAATCGATACCATGGACGATGATGTTAGGGGAAGTGAACGTTAAATAATCAAAAACTAAGGGCTGGGCTGGACAATAATGCCCCATGATAAGCCCCGATGTAACCAGTATATTAGATTAGTTGCCCTAAGTGATTTATACAATAGAATTTATCGACTATCAACACTAACTTCCAGGGTAATCAATGGCCATAAAAATGCCATATTTCCGCCTAATTAAGTTTTTCCAATGGCAAATATTCTAGTCCCCAAAGATCACTAACTAAATATAAAGGTCTAGCTTTTACTTCTTCATAAACCCGACCTAAATATTCCCCAATCACGCCTAAACTAATTAACTGCACTCCCCCAAGAAATAAGATAGCCACCATTAGGGAGGCGTAGCCTGGCACATCAACACCAAGGGTTATGGTTTTCAAAATCAAAAAGCTAGCGTAGGCTAAGGATAACAGTGAAATGATTGATCCAAGGTAAGTCCAGACTTTGAGGGGAAGTAAACTAAAAGAAAAAATGCCGTCCAAAGCAAAATTCCAGAGTTTCCAATAGTTCCATTTTGTTTGTCCTTGGAAGCGGGGTTCCCGATCAAATAAAACGAAAGTTTGGCGGTAACCCACCCAGGCAAATAAACCTTTCATAAAGCGAGTTCTTTCCGGTAGCTGCTTAATCGCATTAACCACCTTGCGGTCCATTAAACGAAAATCGCCAGTATTGGGAGGAATTTTAATTTCCGTCATGCGCCCAATCACTTTGTAAAACATTTTGGCGGTGAATTGTTTTACCCACGTTTCCCCCTGCCGTGAACGACGGGTGGCATAGACAATATCATAACCTTCCCGCCATTTATCAACTAACTCATGGATCAATTCCGGTGGATCTTGCAGGTCGGCGTCGATGGGAATAACAGCGTTGCCTTGGGCGTAATCAATGCCAGCGGAAAGGGCAATTTCTTTGCCAAAGTTACGAGACAGATTAACAATCTTAATTTGGCGATTACTTTGATAGCAATCAATTAATTGTTTGAGGGTTTTATCCTTACTACCGTCGTTAACACAAATAATTTCGTAGGTAATTTTGAGGGGAGTCAGCACCTCCAGCAAACGGGCAAATAAATGCTCAAGGTTATCTTCCTCGTTGTACATTGGAATCACAATAGACAGTTCAATGGTCATAGATGTAACTTATTTCCTGTCAATTTAGTCAGTGCATTAACGCCGTTGCCCAATGGAGTGATCTAGTTAGAATCAATGCAGTTGGTTAATGGAACCTACTGTTACCATGCCGATCGCCAGTGGTCTATAAATAATTTCGTTCCTCGGCACTGGCTTGGGTAATTCCGTAGCATTTCCAGAATATTTCCAGAAAATTACCATATGCAAGCTCACTTTTTCCAGCACGTTCCCTTTGAAAATCTTGGTGCCATTGAACGTTGGCTCAGGGCTAAAGGTTACGCCATCAGTCAAACCGCTTTTTTTCAGCCATCTTTTAGCCTTCCTTCTTTGGACGCCATTGACCTGTTGATTGTCCTGGGCGGCCCCATGAGTGTCAACGATGAGGCGCAATATCCCTGGTTGGTGCAGGAAAAGGAATTCATCCGTCAGGCGATCGCCGTTGGGAAACCGATATTAGGTATTTGCCTGGGGGCCCAACTCATGGCCAATGCCCTAGGGGCAAAAGTTTATCCCAACGCTGTCAAGGAAATTGGCTGGTTTCCCATCATGGGGCAAGAAGGTAAATCACAGTCAGGTTCATTCCAGTTTCCCCCCAGCCTTGAAGTTTTCCACTGGCACGGTGAAACCTTTGATTTACCCCCAGGGGCAGAGTTAATTGCCTCCAGCCAAGCTTGTCAGCATCAGGCTTTCCAAATTGGGCGATCGGCGATCGGTCTGCAATGCCATTTGGAAACTACCCCCACAGCGGCCCAGGCTTTAGTAGACAATTGTGCTGATGAATTGATCCTTGGCCCCTTTGTGCAGGATGCCACCACTATTTTGGCCGATAACCAAGCTAGATTTGCCACCATGGGCGCAGTTCTAGTCCAATTGCTGGAATATCTACACCATCAAGTTATTACCCCTGCCTAATCCCCTGGCTCCCAATCCCTAGAAGCGGAGAATATGGCACAATCTAGGGAGAATACTACGGTAACAACACCATCTCCCCATGATTCCAACCGTCATTGAAACGTCTGGGCGTGGCGATCGCGCCTTTGATATTTATTCCCGCCTACTCCGGGAGCGGATTGTCTTCCTGGGGCAAGAAGTCCGGGATGAGAACGCCAATTTAGTTGTTGCCCAACTGCTGTTTTTGGAAGCGGAAGATCCGGAAAAAGACATTTATCTTTACATCAACTCCCCCGGAGGCTCGGTGTCGGCAGGACTAGGAATTTTCGACACCATGAACCAGATCCGCCCCGATGTGTGTACCATCTGCATCGGTTTAGCGGCCAGCATGGGGGCTTTTCTCCTTAGTGCTGGAGCCAAAGGTAAGCGCATGAGTTTGCCCAACTCCCGCATCATGATTCACCAACCCCTAGGGGGAGCCCAGGGCCAAGCCACGGATATTGAAATTCAAGCCAAAGAGATTCTTTATCTTAAAGCACTACTTAACCAACATTTGGCCAACCACACTGGCAAATCCCTAGAGGAAATTACCGCCGATACGGAACGGGATTTCTTTATGTCCGCTGAGGAATCGAAGGAATATGGCTTGATTGACCAGGTAATTAACCGTCGTCCTTCCGCCAGTGACCCTATTTAACCGCTGTATTAGCTCCCCAATAGCTGTTACAAATTGACCCGACCATAAAACTTTCCCAATTCCCTTCCTGACTGTCCGTGAACATTACTTCCCCTCTTTCTGCCCCTAGTCATCAGTATCCCGACGCCCTGGGTCGTTTTGGCAATTATGGCGGCAAATATGTGCCTGAAACTTTAATGCCGGCTCTGACGGAGTTGGAGGAAGCTTACTATCGCTACCGGGCGGAGAGTTCCTTTCAGGAAGAGTTAGCGGGGTTATTAAAAGACTATGTGGGCCGTTCCTCTCCCCTATATTTTGCGGAAAGATTAAGCGCCCATTACGCCCGTCCCGACGGAACCTATCCTTTGATTTACCTCAAACGAGAAGATTTAAACCATACGGGGGCCCACAAAATTAATAACGCCCTGGGCCAGGTTCTCCTTGCCAAACGCATGGGGAAAAAGCGGATCATTGCCGAAACTGGTGCTGGTCAACACGGGGTGGCAACGGCTACGGTGTGTGCTCGCTTTGGCTTGGAATGCATCATCTACATGGGGGTGCAGGATATGGAGCGGCAAAAGCTGAATGTCTTTCGCATGAATTTGCTGGGGGCCAGGGTGCAACCAGTCACAGCGGGCACTGGAACCCTCAAGGATGCTACCTCTGAAGCAATCCGGGATTGGGTCACCAATGTGGAAACTACCCATTACATTCTTGGCTCTGTGGCCGGACCCCATCCTTACCCCATGATGGTGCGGGACTTCCACCGGGTCATTGGCCAGGAAACTCGCCAACAGGCATTGAAAAAATGGGGCGGTCTGCCGGATATCTTGCTGGCTTGTGTGGGGGGCGGCTCCAACGCCATGGGGCTGTTCTACGATTTCATTGATGAGCCAGCAGTGCGGTTAATTGGTATCGAAGCGGCAGGGGAAAGCATTGTCTCCGGTAAGCATGCGGCCACTTTAACCATGGGTAAACCGGGGGTGTTACATGGGGCCATGAGTTATTTACTCCAGGATAAGGAGGGTCAAGTAACGGAAGCCCATTCCATTAGTGCTGGTTTAGATTATCCCGGTGTGGGCCCAGAACATAGCTATCTCAAGGATGCGGGACGGGCAGAATATTACAGTGTCACCGACCAAGAGGCGATCACCGCTTTGCAGAGATTATCGCAATTGGAAGGAATTATTCCTGCTCTGGAAACTGCCCATGCCTTTGCCTACCTAGAGACTCTCTGCCCGCAACTGAAAAATGGCGAGCGGATTGTGATCAACTGCTCCGGCCGCGGGGATAAGGACGTACAAACGGTGGCTAAATATCTCCAGATGGAAATTTAACCGGTCAAATTTTCCTTAAAAGTGGCTTTGACAATGGATTAATTTCCCCAGGCCCAGGGAAAAAGAATAATTACTCTGCTTCCCCGATTAGGGTAAAAGCGCCCCAATAATAGGGCTCCGGATACTCTTCCTTGAGTTGGAGCATGGCTTGGCGGAGGGCAGCGGCTTTGCCTAATCCCTGCTGTTGCCATTTTTGGTAAAACTCGGTCATCAGTTTTTCTGTGGAAGCATCATCCACACTCCAGAGGCTAACCAAAATACTTGGTACCCCCGCCGCAATTAGGGAACGGGAAAGGCCGATTACCCCATCGCCGGTGATTTCTCCCTGGCCTGTGTCACAGGCACTAAGGATGGCAATGTCCGCATGGAGGGGGTTAGTTTCAAAATGGTCAAAAATCTCCGCCGCTGTGATGCGCCCCGGGGTGCTCAGTAAATCTTCTTTGCTTTGGTCCGGTTCCGCCGTCAGGTAAATGGCGCTTTCCAAACCGTTTTGCTCGTCAAAGCTGGCATGGGTGGCAAAATGCAACACTTCAGCCCGGGGCATTTGGGCCAAGACCGCTGCTTCCCTAGCTTGTTTACCGATTAGGGGTTGCACCCCCAACAGTTGACCAATTTGTTTTGCTTCATTAGCGGCATTGGTTAAATTATCGAGGTTATCGGGATAGGGGTAGGGATTGCCCACCACTAGGGCCGGGGTCAGATTTAATGCCTGCTGTTTGAGCCGTTGTTTTTGTTGGGCCGTTTGGGCTAGTACCTGGATGGAAGGGGCCGTGAGGATGGTGTGTTTCTCAATTAAATACTGACCATTACTGTCCTGGAGAGCGGGAAAGGGAATGCCAAATAAGGCTCCCTGAGGAATAAAAATAATAGGGGCATCGGCATTGTTGGGTAACAGGTCGGCAATGGGGTCGATCAGAATTTGGTGAAGTTGTTGTAGGGAGGCGCTGGCTTCCTGGGCGGTGCGGCGGGCAATGATATCAGAAGGCGATCGCCTGGTGACGGATTGTCTAGTGGTTTGGAGTAACTGCACAAAATCCACGTCTTGCAAATCTTGGTTGAAGTCCATCTGGCGGAATTCCATGGTGCCGTTGGGGGCAATGACATAGATGTACAGCTTGATTGGGGAAGCGAGATCCTTGGTGGGAATCAGAGCGTAGGTGACCAGGGTACTTTGGCGATCGCCAGCAATTTTTTTCAGGGCGGCAATGGTGGGTTTTTCGGTGGGGATAAAATTAGCATCTCGGGCAAAACGTTTATTGAGCAGTTCTACTAAGGCCCTGGCCCGGCCCCGTTCAGCAACTTCCAAAGCTACAGCGGGTTCATTTTGGGCAATTAAACTTTCCTGTAAACGAAAATAATTGTACAGATAGGTATCAAAGTAGGAAACTTTTAGTTCATCACTTAAATCTTCGCTGTTAATTGATTCAAATAAATCGATAGCTTGGGTTAAAAATAAGGTAGATTTGTCATATTTTCTTTGATCAAATTCGACGTAACCAATATTGCTGAGAATGGTTGCTTCTAGCCCCACATTTTTAACTGCTCGACTGAGGGACAAAGCCTGTTCGTAGTAATTTAATGCCTGGTCATAATCCTCACGGGCATAGTAAATTGTCCCAATATTATTTAAGGTTAAAGCTTCCCCATCCCGGTCTTTAATTTCCCGACGTAGGACTAACGCTTGTTGATAATAGTCCATGGCTTGATTAAGTTCACCCAAGCCGTCATACACGTAACCAATATTGCTCAAAATTGCTCCTTCCACCAGGCGATCGCCAGTTTCTTGGGATATTTTTAGGGCTTCTTTGTAGTAGGTTAAAGCTTCATCTTTTTCACCAACACTATCATAGAGCAATGCAATATTATTTAGTCGTATCCCTTCCCCAGAGCGATCACCTACCAATCGGGCTAACTCCAAAGCCTGTTGATAATATTCTAGGGCCTGGGCTTTTTGCCCCAATCCATCTAAAACTAAGGCGATGTTACTAATGACTGAACCTTGGAGGGATTGGTCCCCCACCGCCTCCGCAATGATTAAAGATTCGATGTAATATTGCAGAGCCTTATCCTTTTCGCCAAAGCCATCGTACACCAAAGCAATGTTATTTAAACGCACTGCTTCCCCCTGGCGATCGCCCACTGAACGGGACATGGTTAGGGCTTCTTGGTAATATTCCAGTGCCTTCTCCCTTTCTCCTAAGTTGTTATAAGCCAAGCCAATATTGCTGAGGCTAGTGCCGATGGTTTCTAAATCATTGAGGCTTTTTCCTAAGGCTAGGGCTTCAGCGTAATATTGCAAAGCTTTTTCACTTTCTCCTAAGTTATCGTAGGCTACTCCCAAGTTATTAATGGTGGTCATTTCTTCGGTTTTGTCGCCAGCTTGACGGATTAAAACCAGAGCCTGTTGATAAAAATCAATGGCTTTTTTTCGATCTGCTAAGGCATTATAAATACTACCAATATTATTTAGGGTAGCTCCCTCTAGGGCCTTATCTTGCAACTGTTGGGCCAAGGGAATCGCTTGTTCATAATAGGCCAGAGCTTGGGATTTTTCGCCAAAGTCAGAATAGATGGTGCCTAAACGATTGAGAGCAAATACTGTTTCCCGATTAACAATGCCTATTTGCCGATAAAATTCCAAACCTTGGGTAAATAATTCGATGGCCTGGAGTAAGGATTCCTTTGAACCTTCATCCATCATGGCCTGGGCTTTAATTAAGGATTGATGCCCTTGGATTTCGACTAGTTGGTTAGCATCGGGCAGAATAATTTGCAGTTTATATTTTCCCGTTACCCCTGATTTATTACTAGTAACCACTACCCCATACCCTTGGGGATCGATTTGATTGATTAAAATCCCCGCATTAGTGTCATATAAATCATCATTTTCTGCCAACTTATTACCTTCCCCATCCATCAAGATTAAATAAGGATCAAAATCTTGGCTTTCTAGGTAAATTAAGACGGGCTGATCCGCCGTTAATTTGAGGGGATAAAGGTCAAAAATTACTCCATTGTCCGCACTTAAATCCCCCGCTTCCAACTCTCCGACGGCGCTATCAATAATTTCTACCTGTTCTTGGCTATAGGCAGGGCAGGAAAGAAAAAAAAACTAAGAATTAATAGCCAAGGGCAGCGCATGGTGGTTTCTCCAGGCAAAAGTCAGAATTAGTCGAGATCAGCTAGGGGAAGTGAGCAAAAACTATAATTATTAGCTAGTTATTGATAGGCTATTGTTCCTGTTACTGGGCAGTCCCCCAGGAAAATTCTAGAACATCAAAGTCGTTATGATGATAAACACAACTAATATTCTTGTTGTTTGCCGTTCGCTCTAGATAGCTCCCATGCTTGATTCAAACTCGTTAGTGATTTACTCCCCGGACAGCAAAGGCGATCGCCAGGATTCCCACCCTAGTGATGCACTACTACGCCTAGAGGGAGTATCAAAAATTTATGGGGCAGGGCCAACGGAGGTCAGGGCCTTGGCCGATGTTAGTTTGGCGATCGAACGGGGGAGTTACTGCGCCATTATGGGGGCTTCCGGATCGGGGAAATCCACCATGATGAATATTATTGGTTGCCTAGACCGTCCTACCCTGGGGCACTATTTTCTTGACGGGGAAGATGTATCCGGTTTGAGTGCCGATCAGTTGGCCAAAATTCGTAACCGCAAAATTGGCTTTGTTTTTCAGCAATTTTACCTGTTGCCCCAGATGAGCGCCCTGGAAAATGTCATGTTGCCAATGATCTATGCGGGCATACCAGCGGAAACCAGGAAGGAAAAGGCCATTGCCGCCTTGGTTAGAGTTGGTCTGAGTCAACGGTTACATAACCGTCCCAATCAATTGTCCGGGGGACAGCAACAACGGGTGGCGATCGCCAGGGCCATTGTCAACGAGCCGCTGTTGCTGCTGGCCGACGAACCCACTGGAGCATTGGATTCCCACACCACCGAGGAAGTGTTAGCCATTTTTGAACAGCTCCATAGCACGGGCATTACCATTGTGGTGGTCACCCACGAAGCTGATGTGGCTAGCCATGGAGAACGAATCATTTCTTTCCAGGACGGCCAAATTCTCCGGGATCAGATGATTAAAACCATTCCCCACGGGATAGAAGAATTTCGTAACAAAGAGTTGGGATAATCTGGACTTCTAGCCCACACTGGCTAAATTGGTCGGTACACCACTGCATAGTCCCCTTCCCGGTTATCCGGCAATAGGAACCCCTTACGACAAAGAACATCAATGGTTTCTTTCACCTTTTGGGGATCTTCGCCAGTGGCCACAATACATTCACTGACTGTCGCGCCGATCGCCTTGGCGGCACAGGTTTTAATAATCAGCACATCCAGCCGTTCTGTGGTGTTAACTGGCGGGGGCGTAACTATCGGAGTAGGAGGGGAGGCTAGGTAATGTTTGTGGTTGTAGATGGCATTGAACTTTCTCTCATCCATGGTGCCAAGGATAATCACATCAATAAACCCCAATATTGTGGGAATACCTGTCCAAGAAAAGATGAGATAGGCTATGCCCGCAAATATATGGCCTAGATAAAATTTATGTAGTCCAAAACTGCCAAACAAAAGGGCAAAAATTAGGGCAACAAAGCGATTTTTCATAGCGGCTGGTGAAAGGAAACCGGCACCTACTGACGATGCTCAACAACAAAAGCGGAATGGGTCCAAGCCCCCCTATTGTCATAGTAACGGATCAGCCTTTGTCGTTCGTTGGGGCGCACCAACCAGCCCACTTCCCCCGAAAAGGGTTGTCCCAATTGCAGGCGATCGGGGGTGCAAGAAGAAGCGCCGTCTGGTAGTAGTAAAACCTTGCTGGGGTTGGGGCCAAGAAAATGAATCTGATCGCCCATCACTTTCCCTTGCATCACTGAAGTTTGTCCTTGCACAGTCACCCGTTGTTCCACGGAATCCCCCGTTTGACTCAGGCTAATTTCCATAGTGCTCAGTTCCGGTTCTCGCCAGTCGGGGTAGCCAGTATAAACCTGGCATTGCCAAGTGCCCAATAGTTGCTCCACCTTTAATGCTGGTCTTTCCTGGGCATCACTCCCCCGGCGAAATTCTCGGATAAACGTCAGGCTAGCTAAGCTTAATCCTTTGTCATACAATTGCACGAATCTCATACGGCGATCGCCATCCACAAAGCCAAATTCCGCCCCAAACTCACTGAAGGGAGCCAACTGCCATGGCCCTTTGGAAAAAGCACCGGTGCCAAAGAAAATGATTTGTCGCCCTAGGGAACGGTAATCCTGGCTATAGTCCTGAGTGGGAGGGTCTTGGTAATCGGGATTATCGTAGCGCCGCAGGCGAAACTTGACTAACTTGTCATCATCCAATCCTTCCAGGGTGAGTATGGAAGGAGTATTGCTCAATATTTCTCCTTGGGGAGATAAGCGGGTAAAACTGCCCTGCCATTCCCCTAAATTTTTGAGAAAGTTTTCCCAGTTAGCCATGGTCATTTGCCCTTGTGATTGGTTCCGCTGTTTTCGAACGATCAATTAAACAATTAAAATCATTCTCCCATTTCCCCATCCTCTCCCCTCTGTGGGCAAGCTTTTCCAGAAATACTGGTTTATCATCGGGGAAAATATGGCTCAGTTTTGCGAGCTAGTTCTAGATTTCTTTCAACCCCCCCATGGAAACTATTCGCCTTGGCCCCAACGGCCCCTCCATTGCTCCCCTGGGTTTGGGTACTTGGTCCTGGGGAGACACCCTGTTTTGGGCCTACGGTAAGGACTTTGGCCCGCAAGAAGTAGAGGGGGCTTTTCATGCTTCCCTGGAGGCCGGAGTTACCTTAATTGACACTGCTGAAATTTATGGTTTTGGGGAATCAGAGCGCCTCATTGGCCGTTTTTGCCGAGAAAAAACCCAAAAAGTGGAAATTGCGACTAAATACTTTCCCTTGCCATGGCGTTGGCAGCGTTCTGACATCACTAAAGCTTTAACTGCCAGTCTGGAACGTTTGCAAATGGACACCATTTGTTTGTATCAAATCCATTGGCCCCTAGAATTTTGGCTCAAAACACCGGATTTCATGGCCGTGTTGGCCGCCGAGGTCAAAAAGGGTCGTATCCAGGCCGTAGGAGTTAGTAACTATTCCGCCCAGCAAATGGCGATCGCCCACGAATGTTTAGCAGCCCAAGGCATTCCCCTCGCTAGCAATCAAGTTCCCTATTCTTTGCTCAACCGGGAGATTGAAAGCAACGGTATTTTGACCCAGGCCCGCCAGCTCAACGTCACTATTTTGGCCTATAGTCCCCTAGCTCAGGGGCTACTCACCGGCAAATATCGCCCCGAAAATTCTCCCAGTCTCCAGGGTGCCCGCCGTCTTGACCCCCGTTTTAGTACCAAAGGATTGCGAAAATTAGCTCCCTTACTTACCCTCTTGGATACCCTGGCAGATAAACATGACAAAACCCCTGCCCAAATTGCCCTCAATTGGCTCATAGCCCAAGGAAATGTTATTCCCATTCCGGGGGCAAAAAATGCTTCCCAAGCTCAACAGAATGCCGGAGCCTTGGGGTGGCAGTTAAACCCAGAGGAAATTGAACAATTGCGAAGTGCTGCCCAAGGTATTTAACAGGTATTTAAAAATGTGTTGGCAAACCAAGTCTTGACCTTTCTTTTTATTCCCTTAACTGTTCCTATTAGACACCAGAAAGCCCTGAAAATTCAACTCAATCCCCCTCAAAACTACTGGCTTAGAAGATTTTTAGAGTAAACTTCAACCCTGGTTAAACTCATATAACAGCCAAATTCCCACTCCCAAACCGACAAAATTCGGCAGCCAGGCAGCCAAAGTGGGAGAAATTAACCCAACAATGCCTAAGCTACCACTGAAAAATCCCAGTATGTAGTAGGCAAAAATAATCACAATGGTTAAACCAAAGCCCGTGGCCCGACTTATCCTTTGGGGCCTAGCTCCGATCGCCGAACCCACCACCGCAAATACAATGCAAACAAAGGGAAAAGCTAATTTTTGTTCCGTCCTAACCTGAAAAAATTGAGTTTTCTTTTCATCGCCAATTAACTTCAAAATTTTGATATAGTCCTGGGCTTCGGCAATGGTCATTTCGTAGGGATCTCGTCCCTGGCGAGCAAAATCAAAGGCCGATTGGGGTAAAGCAATCTGTTTATTGGTGAAGGGAACCGCCTCTTGATAATCCTCGGTTTCCGTCAAGCGATACACAGTACCATGGAAGAAATCCCAGCGTTTATTGTCATTATTCCAAGTGGCATTATCGGAAAGCACAATATGTTTAAGATGGTTTTCTGTCCATTGCAATACTGTTAAGTTTTGCATTTCTTTGCCGTCAAATTTTTCTGCATAAACTAAACTTTTTAACCGCCGTGCCGTTTGACCATTATCGAGCTTAATTTCTTCAAATTCAGGGTAAAAAACATCCCGATTTTGCCAAAAAGGATGCTCCTCATCGATGGATTCAATGAGGATACTGGTAGCTCGATAGTTAGCCACCGGCACTACCCATTCAGTCAACACAAAGGCCCAGCCCGTTACCAGCAGACTCAATACCACCGCCGGCAGGATCAGACGGTACAAACTTACGCCACAACTACGAATGGCAATGATTTCACAATCTCCACTAAGGCGACCAAAGGTCATCATCGTAGCTAGCATCACCGCCACAGGTAAAGAGTAAGCGAGGAACTCCGGAACTTTAAGCAGTAGTACTTCTGCCGCCTTGGCCACTGGGAGATTCTTTTCAACAATTTTGTTGCCTAAATCGGACAAATTACCGATCGCCAGCCCTAAACTGGCCACCACCCCGACGCTAAATAAAAATGGGGGAATCAGTTGCCTGGCCACATAGCGGTCCATGAGGGAAATGCGAGGCAAAGAATGGGGCCACTGCCCCAAGCTGGTCAAGGTTTTAGACAAGAACATCACAGATTTTCAAGCTTTTCAATGACTAAAATTCCTCAAATCTTTAAAATTCTGCATTCATGGGAGTGCGGGGAAAAGGAATCACATCCCGAATATTAGCCATGCCGGTCATGAACTGGACAATGCGCTCAAAGCCCAGACCAAATCCTGCATGGGGTACAGAACCATAACGACGTAGGTCAAGATACCACCATAGATCTTCTTCTGGGACCCCTTGTTCCTGCATTCGTTGAGTTAATATATCTAGTCGTTCTTCCCGTTGGGAACCGCCGATAATTTCACCAATTTTGGGGGCTAAAATGTCCATAGCAGCGACGGTTTTGCCATCATCATTTAAGCGCATATAGAAAGCTTTAATATCTTTAGGATAATCCGTCACAATAGTTGGTCTTTTGAACACGGTTTCTGCTAAATAGCGCTCATGTTCCGACTGTAAATCTACTCCCCAGGCAACGGGATATTCAAACTTTTGATCCGCCTTTTCCAGTAATTTAATTGCTTCGCTGTAGGTCAACCAAGCAAATTCATTATTAATAATATTGTCCGCGGTGGCTAACACTGTATTGTCAATGCGTTGGTCAAAGAATTCCATATCCTCTGGGCATTTTTCCAGCACAAATTTAAAAATGTACTTCAGAAATTCCTCTGCCCATTGGCGATCGCCTTCTAGGTCACAAAAGGCCATTTCTGGTTCCACCATCCAAAATTCCGCCAGGTGCCGGGACGTATTGGAATTTTCCGCCCGAAAAGTGGGACCAAAAGTGTAAACATTCTGAAACGCTAGGGCCATCACCTCCGCTTCCAGTTGGCCACTCACCGTTAGATAGGCCTGTTTACCAAAAAAGTCCTGACTGTAATCAATGCCCTCGCCATTTTTGGGCACCCTTTGTAAATCCAATGTGGTGACCTTGAACAAATCCCCTGCCCCTTCACAATCACTGGCGGTAATGATCGGGGTGTGGACCCAGAGGAAACCCCTTTCCTGGAAAAATTGGTGAATGGCGGTGGCACAAGCGTTACGCACCCTCATAACTGCACCGATGGTATTGGTGCGGGGGCGCAGGTGGCCAATGGTCCGCAAAAATTCAAAGCTGTGACGTTTTTTCTGGAGGGGATAACTGCCAGGGTCTGCTCCCCCCAACAATTCGAGTTTGGTTGCTTTTAACTCCACCCGTTGTCCTTTTCCCGGCGAAGGGGCCAATTTTCCCTCCACCACCAGCGCTGCCCCTGTCTGTAATTGGGATAATAGGCGATCGTAATCCGCTAAACTTCCATCCAGCACCACTTGGAGGTTAGCCAAACTAGAGCCATCATTAACTTCTACAAAACTAAAATCCTTGAGGGTTCGTTTAGTGCGTAACCATCCCTGAACCATTACTTGGTCATCGGCCTGACCGTGGCGGAGAACTTCAATAATGCGGCGTTTGTTCATAAACCCCAAAGAACTAGAGAGAGAGGGACAGTGGGTGCCACTATTAAACCACGGCACCGAGCCAATCCTAGGGTAACCAATCCCGACACAGGAAGCGATTCCCAGCAAACCAGACAAAAATCTGACCAACCCAGAAAAAAATATTTTGACCATCAACAATAAGGTGTTATGATGGCTAATCGTGAAAGCAATGGGTCGATGCCCGAGTGGTTAATGGGGGCGGACTGTAAATCCGCTGGCTATGCCTACGCTGGTTCAAATCCAGCTCGGCCCATCCCTTTTGCCCTTGTAGCTCAGTGGTAGAGCACACCCTTGGTAAGGGTGAGGTCACGAGTTCAATCCTCGTCAAGGGCTTTCTAAACTCGACTATCAAGTCTGTTCGATGGCTAAACGGCGATCGGCGATCGTTTAGTTATCACTATTGGTTTTCACTGTGGGTTGCCATTATCGTACTGGGGTCTAATAATCAGATGAAATTTCCCCATTCCACTCGGCTTGCCCAAGAGGGAGAGTTTCGATAGAGTAAAATACTCCCATAGTTTTATCGGAACTACAGGTTTAATATTAATTAACTTTGATCATTAAAGTAAAGAAAACTTGTTGGCTATTGTAGTCCGCAAAAGATGGAATATAAACTATTCGTAAATTGACTGGAATATCAAAGTCAGTTTGTAGGAAGGGCAACATAAAAGGAAGCACCGGACTGCCCGATAATTCTTGGAGTTGGGTTGTATGGAGCAATCCAATGGCAGAGCCCACCTGAATGGGACTGGCAAAAATATTTCTTCTTAAACTAAGACCAACGTAGCCCGCTGGATAGCCAAAATCAGAATCTCTAAAAATATTAAACTCTAAACTAACGATGGAATCTTGGACTAGGTGATTGAAAAAACCATAATTAGGATTGATAATTTCAAAATCGTAGGCAGCTCCAGCCCCCATAGGAAAATTATTAACATCCGGTTCTGTGTAGTCTATATGCCAAGAAAAAGGAGAAAGAGCTAAATATTTGTCAGTTAAATTCCACCAGTTTACAGGAGAGTCAATGATTGTTTCATTATGATCCAAGTCATGGAGAATATTCTGCTCATTCGTCTGCTGATAACCTTGTGAAGCAAGACTTAGTTCTAGATTTGAGTGAGGGCTTTCATTTGATACAACAAGATAATCTTCTTTTATTAATATAGGTGAAATGAAAGAGCTTAATGTTAGGGATGAATTGGAGCTTAATTCAAAATTAGTTTCAAGATGAATGATTTTTTCTTCATATTCTAAATTGCTCGGATCGATTAGAGTATTTTCCTGGATTAACACCGGTTTTGAATGTTGATTAATAGGTAGATTGCTTACAGTCACTGGAATATCTTGATCTGAAGAGTTATTTTCTTCAAGATCTATTTCCTGTGCATGTATTAAGTTATTTGAAAATAACAAAAGAATTAATTGCAGCAAAATAGCTCTTGCTACCATTTTTACGTTAGTAACAAAAAAAATGTTATCCTCCCATTGATTGAAGTTATAGCCAAGAAAAAATAAAATCTTCAAAGCTGCGATTAAATAACTGAAAGTTCACCAGTAAAATGATGATTTCTCGCTAAGTCTTATTACTAAAAATCTACTAATATCGGCGAGATTTTTCCAATTCTTCTAACTCGAAAATAGAAAATTGCATAGGCATCTATAGATTTCATGAGTTTCTAATTTAATTTTTTATTTATTCTCAGTTGAAAGAAATTTGTCATCGCAAAAGCAATACCTAAAAACTAAACTAGGCGGCCGATGTCTTCGTTAGAACCTAGGAGGACTAGAATCATCCCCCGGTGTAATCGTTCCTGAGGAGGGGGGTTAATTTTAAATTTTTCTTCATGGCCCACTGCCAGAACACTGACGCCATGGTTTTTGCGCAGTTGCAGTTCGGCCAAGGTTTTATCACAAAATTCTTCGGGGACGAGAATTTCTACAATGCTGTTGTTGGGATCTAACTTAAACCGGTCAACGATCGCCGGGGTGGTGAGAGTATAGGCTAAATCTTGGCCGGCTTTGTGCTCGGGAAAAATAATTAAATCAACCCCCAGGCGCTTGAGGATTTTTTCGTGGGTGTCGGAAGAAACCTTAGCTACAACCGATTTTACGCCCCCTTCCTTGAGGTTAAGACAGGTAATGATACTTTCTTTGAGGTAATTACCAATCGCCACAATCACCGTTTCAATCTCAAAAATGCCAGCCTCCCGTAGGGCCGTATCATCGGTGGAATCGAGACTAATGGCGTTACCCACCACCCGATCCGCCAACACTTCCGCCACCAGTTTGGGATCTTGGTCAATGCCCAACACCTCATAGCCATTGACATGGAGAGTTTCGCACACTGCCCGACCAAACCGACCCAGGCCAATCACCGCAAATTGCCGTTTTTCCTGGCGAATTAAACTGAGAAAATGACTAGTTTTCATTAATTTTCTTCTGAATTGAGCGGCATTAAACTAAACCCAAAAGGGCCACCATGAGGGCTTTTTGGGCGTGCATGCGATTTTCCGCTTGGTCCCACAGTCGGGATTGCGGGCCTTCCATAACAGCGTCAGTAATTTCTTCCCCCCGGTGAGCCGGCAGACAGTGGAGCACAATGGCTTCGGGATCGGCCAAGGCAAGGAGTTCTTGGTTAATCTGGTAGGGCTGGAAAATGGGAATGCGACTGTCGGCTAAATCTTCCTGGCCCATGCTGGCCCACACATCGGTGTAGAGGATATGACTTCCCTGGGCGGCGGCTTTGGGATCGTCGGTTAGTTCCACTTTTCCCCCTGGAGCCGCAATTTGTTGGGCTTGTTGAACAATTTCTGCCAAGGGTTCATAGTTCTTCGGGGTAGCCACCCGCACCGTCATGCCCATCATTACCCCACCGAGAATGAGGGAATGGGCGACATTGTTGCCGTCCCCTAGATAAGTCACCGTTAAGCCTTCCAATTTGCCGAAACATTCCTTGATGGTTTGTAAATCGGCCAAAATTTGGCAGGGATGCTCCAAGTCGCTCAGGGCATTGATGATGGGCATTTTGGCATGGTCAGCAAAGGTTTGCAGATCTGTCTGTTTGAAAGTCCGCACCGCCAGGATATCAATGTAGCGGTCTAATACCCTAGCGGTATCCTGAATCGGCTCTCCCCGACCCACTTGGGTCACGCTGGGGTTTAAATCCAATACCTGCCCTCCCAGTTGATACATGGCCGCGGTGAAGGAAACCCTGGTACGGGTGGAGGCTTTGTAAAACAGTAAACCGAGAATTTTCCGACAGTGGGGCTTGAGCACACCGGATTTAAGATCCGCCGCCAACTGCAAGAGTGATTTCATCTCTTCGATGGTCAAATCGGCGATCGCCAATAGATCCCTGCCCGCCAACGCCTTAATGCCCATAGCCGTTATCCCCGATTGTCCAATGTGGTGGTCGAATTAACATCGATCGAATTAAGCCCCATTTTGCCATACTCGGTTAATGGTCTTGGGGGGATGGCAGTGATGTCAGAAATCACTGATTTTGCTGGTCCAGATAGGCCCTGTAGCCCAGTCGCTCCAACTCCGCTTGTTTGTCCAAAACCATGGTTTCTAGACTTTGGCGATATTGCTGTACTTTTTCCAACAGCACGGGATTATGGCTAGCCAGTATTTGCACCGCCAATAACCCCGCATTTTTGGCATTACCGATCGCCACGGTAGCTACAGGTATTCCCCCCGGCATTTGCACAATGGAATAGAGGGAATCCACTCCCTGTAAGGTTTTAGTCTGCACCGGCACACCGATGACTGGTAAAGGGGTCAGGGCCGCCACCATGCCCGGTAAATGGGCCGCTCCCCCAGCCCCGGCAATAATTATCCGCAAGCCCCGCTGGTGGGCAGTTTGGGCATACTCCACCATTCTTTCCGGGGTGCGATGGGCAGAGATAATGGCCACCTCCGTTGGTACGGCAAATTCTTCACAGACGGCGATCGCCGCTGCCATGGTGGGGAGATCGGAATCGCTTCCCATGATGATGCCGACCAGGGGAGAGGGGGAAGTCATAAATTAAATTGAGATGACGAAGATGGAGGTTTGACTTTAAACTGAGGCTAACCGCTAATAGCGTATCGGAAAATCTTCAAGATCCCAAGGAAAGATTTTTATGTCAGTGAACAGCATCCATTTGGTGGGAAGGGCCGGCCGTGACCCTGAAGTTAAATATTTTGAGTCCGGTAATGTAGTTTGTAACTTCACCCTGGCGGTGAATCGACGCACAAGCAAAAAGGATGAACCCCCCGATTGGTTTGACCTGGAAATTTGGGGTAAAACTGCTGAAATAGCCGGTAACTACGTCAAAAAAGGCAGTTTGATTGGTATCCAAGGATCGTTAAAGTTTGACCATTGGGAAGACCGGAACTCCGGTACTCCTCGTTCCAAGCCAGTGATCCGGGTCAATAATTTGGATTTACTCGGCTCTAAGCGGGACAACGCCGAAGCCACCATGAATAATTACCCCGAAGAGTTCTAATCATCGGCCCCATTCACCCCATTGGTAAACTACGGCGATCGCCATTGCTAGCCGAATTTTTCCATCCCTTACCCATGCCAGAACCCCATGGAAGTCTTTGACCCCACTCCTCCCCCTTGGGTTGAGGATACTGTTCATGCCAGGGGTTTTTGTTGTCCCCAATGCCAAGCTGGCCCCCGTCAGGCCCTCCGGGCTTGGATCAATCGGCGATCGCCAGTGTTGGGGGATGATCGACGGCGCAAATGGCAGGAATTTTACCAGTGTGAATGTGGTCAGGGTTGGTGGGCCTGGAGCAGTGACCGCCCCCCTTCCCCCTAGTAGTCCTTTAATTTTTCTATGGTTGCCCAAACCCCATCTTCCCCGCCCCTCTGGTTAACAATCATTTACCTGTTGCGCTGGCATAAACCCGCCGGCCGACTGATTTTAATGATTCCGGCGCTGTGGGCAGTGTGTTTAGCGGCCCAAGGTCTACCACCCCTACCCCTACTAGGCACCATTGCTTTGGGAACTTTGGCCACCAGTGGTTTAGGCTGTGTGGTCAATGACCTATGGGACCGGGATATTGATCCCCAGGTAGAGCGCACTAAGCAACGGCCTCTGGCGGCCCGGGCTCTCTCGGTGCAAGTGGGCATTGGAGTGGCGTTAGTAGCCCTACTGTGTGCGGCGGGGCTAGCCTTTTACCTCACTCCCCTCAGTTTCTGGCTTTGTGTGGCGGCGGTGCCGGTCATTGTTGCTTACCCTGGTGCGAAAAGGGTTTTCCCTGTACCCCAGTTAGTACTGTCAATTGCTTGGGGTTTTGCTGTGCTAATTAGTTGGAGTGCAGTCACGGGGGATTTGACCGATGCCACCTGGGTGCTGTGGGGGGCCACCGTGTTTTGGACCCTCGGTTTTGACACTGTTTACGCCATGGCGGATCGAGAAGATGACCGCCGCATTGGGGTTAACTCCAGTGCCCTGTTTTTTGGCCAGTACGTCGGGGAAGCGGTGGGGATATTTTTCGCCCTCACCATTGGCTGTTTATTTTATTTGGGCATGATTCTAATGCTCAATCCCCTCTATTGGCTCAGCTTGGCGATCGCCATTGTGGGTTGGGTGATCCAATACATCCAACTCAGTGCCCCCACGCCGGAACCGAAACTATACGGTCAAATTTTTGGACAAAACGTCATCATTGGCTTTGTGTTACTAGCTGGAATGTTACTGGGCTGGCTTTGACATGTAACTATGCTCCAATCCCTTTCGCACTGGCAGATTCCCAGAATTTCCTTTACAATGGATAACATTAAGAAAAATTAAGATTTCCCGGTTCTTTCTCATTTTTGTCCCAACAACGGGCAAAACCATGGGTCGGCGATCGGGAGAGAAAATTTTCCTTCGTAATTATTATTTTGGAGATTTTGCGCCATGACCATTGCAGTCGGACGCGCCCCAGTCGAAAGAGGATGGTTTGATGTCCTCGACGATTGGCTAAAGCGTGATCGTTTCGTATTTATCGGTTGGTCTGGTTTGCTACTCTTCCCCTGCGCCTTCATGGCCCTGGGGGGATGGTTAACCGGCACCACCTTCGTTACTTCCTGGTACACCCACGGTCTAGCCAGTTCCTACCTGGAAGGGGCTAACTTTTTGACCGTGGCGGTCTCTTCCCCCGCCGATGCCTTCGGCCATTCCCTCCTGTTCCTGTGGGGACCGGAAGCTCAAGGTAACCTGACCCGCTGGTTCCAAATTGGTGGTTTGTGGCCCTTCGTTGCCCTCCACGGTGCCTTTGGATTGATTGGCTTCATGCTGCGTCAGTTCGAAATTTCCCGTCTGGTAGGCATTCGTCCCTACAACGCCATCGCTTTCTCTGGTCCCATTGCGGTATTTGTCAGCGTCTTTCTGATGTACCCCTTGGGTCAATCGAGTTGGTTCTTTGCTCCCAGCTTTGGGGTAGCGGGAATCTTCCGGTTTATTTTGTTCCTACAAGGTTTCCACAACTGGACCCTGAACCCCTTCCACATGATGGGAGTAGCCGGTATTCTCGGTGGTGCCCTACTGTGTGCCATCCACGGTGCCACGGTGGAAAACACCCTGTTTGAAGACGGTGAAGATTCCAACACCTTCCGGGCGTTTGAACCTACCCAAGCGGAAGAAACCTACTCCATGGTGACTGCCAACCGTTTCTGGTCTCAGATTTTCGGTATTGCTTTCTCCAACAAACGGTGGCTGCACTTCTTCATGTTGTTCGTTCCCGTAACTGGTTTGTGGATGAGTTCTGTGGGTATCGTCGGTTTGGCGTTGAACCTACGGGCTTATGACTTCGTTTCCCAGGAACTGCGGGCTGCTGAAGATCCGGAATTTGAAACGTTTTATACGAAAAACATTTTGTTGAACGAAGGGATGCGCGCCTGGATGGCTCCCCAAGATCAACCCCATGAAAACTTTATCTTCCCTGAGGAAGTACTGCCCCGGGGTAATGCTCTCTAAAGGTTTTGCAAAACAGTTATCACTCGAAGAAATGACTAAAAAACAAAACTAATTGAGCAAAACATCATCAATTAGCTAAAGTTGGGAGAGTGTTACAGCTCTCCTTTTTCTTTTGCCCTAGCCGATGATTATTGCCATCACTGCCCTCAAAGGGGGCGTTGGGAAAACCACCACCGCTGTCCACCTGGCAGCCTATCTGCAACAAAAGGATCAAACATTGCTGATTGATGCGGACCGTAACCGTTCGGCATTAATCTGGGCGAGGGAAGAAAAATTACCCTTCTACGTTGCTTCCCAAGCGGGCTCCACCGCATTAATCCGTAAGTATCCCCACATTGTGGTGGACACTAGAGCCATGCCAGAGTTGGATGAATTTCGGGATTTGGCAGAGGGGAGCGATTTATTGATTATTCCCACCACTCCCAACCATTTGGATTTAGATGCCACTTTAAAGGCGGCGGAGCAATTGGCCTCCCTCAAGGTTAACTACAAAATTTTGTTAACCAAGGTAGATGCCCGTACCCGTAGTGGTCGCGAAGCAAGGCAATTATTACAGGCGGAAAATTTACCTCTGTTCACAACGGAAATTCCCCTATTGGTGGCCTTTGAGCGGGCTTCCCAGTCGGGGGTAATTATTCGAGATTACGTTGATCCCCGTTCCCATTTGGCCTGGGGGCGCTATAAGGCGGTGGGCCGGGAAATTTTACCCTAGACTTTGGCACAATATTTGATGACGGTTCCCTACCCTACTCCCCTACTAGCTACATCCAGCAAAGCTTTGTACCATCAGGTTTCCAGCCTGTTACTGTATCAAGGTATTTTCGACAATCCCATTGGGGAAGCTTTTTTAGATTTGTTGCGCTGTTTGCACCACAATGGCACGAATCAAAAGCCGGAAGCTACGGTTTGTTTGCAAGCCTATGGGGTGTGGTTTCGCCATTTGGCCGAGGCGGGTCAGAGTTGGCAGGACTTTTTACTCGATCGCCTGTTGGAGGATGAGAATCCATTTAGTGTGCGGGTGCAAAGGGAAGAATTGGCCCAATTACCAACCAGTTTGCAGGATGCGGCTCGCCATGACCTGAATTTGATCCAAATGGTGTATCAATGCCCACCGGAACAGATTTTGCAGTGGGTAATCATTGCTTCCCAAACTCCAGTGGCGTTAAAGGCTTGGCAAGTGCCCAACCAACTAGAGTTTCCTGCAGAAGGCGGCCAAAACTGGGGCGAAAATTTGGCTTATCTGGTGGCCCATTATCGACAAAAAGGCGTGGGAGCCGTGGCCCATTACCGGGCTTTTCGTTGGCGGGGGAAAAACTTACAGGGGGTACCCCAAATCGATGGCGTTCGATTGGCAGACTTGGTGGGCTACGATGATCCCCAAAAGATCCTCTGTCAAAATACGCAATGCCTTTTGCAGGGACTGCCGGCGCTGAATGTGTTGCTCTATGGCAGTCGAGGCAGTGGTAAATCTTCTTTGGTGAAAGCCTTGGTTAATCAGTACGGCGATCGGGGTTTGCGCCTAGTGGAAGTATCTCCCCGGGATTTGATTACCCTGCCTTTATTGGTGGGAAAACTACGTACCTATCCTCAGAAATTTATCATTTTTGTTGATGACCTCTCCTTTGAAGAGGAGGATGAGCGTTTTAAAAGTTTAAAGGTTGTCTTAGAAGGGGATTTGGTCGCCCGCCCCGCTAATGTGGTCATTTATGCCACCAGTAACCGCCGTCATTTAATTCGCGAATTTTTTGGCGATCGCCCTTCGCCCCAGGATGCTGACGAAGTACAGGCTTGGGACACGGTGCAGGAAAAATTATCCTTTAGTGACCGTTTTGGTTTAACCCTAACTTTTCCGCCGGCTAACCAGGACACGTATTTGATGATAGTACACCACTTGGCTAAACAGGCGCAGATTAATTTATCGGAAACGGAGTTAGATTTCCGGGCTAAACAATGGGCCACCAGGCATAATGGGCGATCAGGCCGCACAGCGAGGCAATTTGTGGATTATTTAATCGGCGAGCAGGGTTTGACTTCCCCTTAACATTTTTCGTTTTAACATCACTATGGATTGGCAACTGTTTGGTCTAAGTTTCATCACCGTTTTTCTAGCGGAAATTGGCGACAAAAGCCAGTTGGCGGCGATCGCCTTGGGGGGAAGTGCCAAATCTCCCCGGGCCGTATTTTTCGGTTCCGTGACGGCATTAATTTTAGCCAGTTTCCTTGGGGTTTTGGCTGGGGGCAGTTTAGCTCAATTTTTGCCGACTAAATTACTCAAAGCATTGGCCGCCTTGGGGTTTACCATCATGGCCCTGCGTTTACTTTGGCCTAACCAAGAAGATTAGATCACCGATCGCAATTTTTCCACCCAGTCCAGCAGGCGATCGCCATTAACCCGGTAACTGAGGGGATGGGCAATGAGGCGGGCGCTACTGTCGAACAAAACTTCGATTTCCATCAAGCCATTCTCTTGGAGAGTGCGACCAGTGGAAACTAAATCCACAATGGCTTCCGACATGCCCGTAATGGGCCCCAACTCCACCGAGCCATAAAGGGGAATAATTTCCACCGGCAAATCCAAACGTCGGAAATGCTCCAGGGCACAATGGACAAACTTAGAAGCCACCCGACCATGGGGCGGTAAATCCACCGATCGCCGATAGGGACTGGCCTGGGGCACGGCCACCGAAAGACGACAGCCACCAAAATTTAAATCCGCCAACTGGGCCACCGCTGGTTTCTTTTCCCGCAGAATGTCGTAGCCCACAATGCCCAACTGGGCCTGGCCATATTCCACATACACCGGCACATCCCAGGCCCTCACCAGTAAAGCCTTAGCCCGATGGGTGGGGTCCAGAATTTGTAACTGACGGTTTTTCGGTTCGAGGAAAGCAGAAAAATCTAGGCCAATTTGCTGAAAACGGTCAATACTATCCCGCAACAACGAGCCTTTCGGTAAAGCAATGGTGAGCATAACAATTTAAGGTTGACCCGACTGCGGGGCTGGGGGCACTTGCCAATTATCAATAATACGTTGCCGTGGCCTGGCGATCGCCAAAGATCCTGCGGGCACATCCCGATTGATCACCGACCCCGCCGCCACCGTTACCCCTTCCCCCACCTGCACTGGGGCCACAAACACACTATTGGCACCGGTTTTAGTGCCACTACCAATTACGGTTGCATGCTTGCTCACCCCGTCATAATTAGCCGTAATGGTACCGGCCCCCACATTGACCCGCTGTCCCAGCATCGCGTCCCCCAGGTAACTTAAATGGGCCACATTAGATTGGGCACCAATGACAGATTTTTTCACTTCGACAAAATTGCCAATGCGACAGTTGGCTTGAATATCCGCCTCCCCTCGAACGTGGCTATAGGGTCCAAGGCGACAACCGTCCCCAATCTGACTTTGGCTAACCACGGAAAATAGAACTGATGCATCAGATCCGACAATACTATCCTCGATCAGACTACCGGGGCCAATGCGACTACCCCGACCAATCACAGTTTTACCCCGCAGGTGAGTGTTGGGTTCAATGATCACATCCGCTTCTAGTACTACTGTGTCGTCAATAGTGATGCTATCGGGGTTGATCAAAGTAATGCCCTGGGCCATCCAGTCATCCTTGATGCGATTTTGCAAAATATCATTGGCCGCCGCCAACTGTTTGCGGTCATTGATGCCGTTAATTTCTAAATAATCGTCCACATCCACCGCCATCACCTGGTCCAGGTAGTCCACTACTTCCGTTAGGTAATATTCCTTTTGATCATTGTTGGCTGATAATTTAGGCAAAGCGGCCGCTAATCGAGGCCAGTGGAAGCAATAAATACCGCCATTGACTCGATGGTTTTGCCGTTGGGCCGCATTACAATCCCGGTCCTCGACAATTTGCGTAACCCGATTATCCCCGTTGCAAAATACCCGGCCGTAACCCTTCGGATCTGGCAAATGGGCTGTGAGCAGGGTGGCCGCATTGCCATGGCGTTGGTGGGTAGCAAGCAAATTTTCCAAGGTTTCTGACCGGAGCAGAGGGGCATCCCCATTCAACACCAACAAATCCCCCTGGTAATCCTGGAGGCAAGGCAGTAACTGCTGAATAGCGTGGCCAGTCCCCAACTGTTCCCTTTGCTCAACAAATTCCACGTCCGATCGCCCGGCCAAAGAAGATTCCACGGCGGCGGCCTGGTAGCCCACAATCAATATCTGTCTTTCCGGGGCCAGGGGACGGCAACTTTGTAATACCCTTTCCACCAAACTGTAGCCCCCCAATTGGTGGAGCACCTTGGGTAAATCTGATTTCATGCGGGTGCCTTTCCCCGCCGCTAATACTGCAACCGCCACCATAATGGTTTTCTGTCCTGATCGTCGCCATTGAGTATATCGTGATTGGGGCAAGGCAAATTCAGGGGGAAAACTACCAGCCAGTCACCGTTGGCAAAACCTTAACAAAAAGTTTAGAGTTGCCCAAAGTCTAGAAAATTAAGTATTTATACGGAAGTGCAAAGAATTGTAATCGATAATACAGCAAAGCCCCCCTTTGTTTGTATTTGGGGTTAGGTTATAGTTGTGTATGAGTTTCAACTTTGGTGGCTTTTATGAGTACTGCAACTTTAACACCCCTTCCTTCCTCCGGTTACGACATTAATATGCTCAAGGATGAGGCTCGCTTGTTAGTGGAGCAGGGCACAGTAAGTCGTCACCAGCCCATTTATGTCCTCTGTCAGTATATTCCTGCCCGGGAATGGGTCTGTGTGGAATGTGAATTGGAAAGGAATGACTATTTACTGCGGGATCAGATTGGTGACTTGATGTCCTGTGAATATTGGGAAAATGATTAACTGATTAGTTTTGGTTATAACTTTTAACTTAGTTATTTCGTTTGTTCTAAGTCTAACGTTCCGGTCTATTCCCAGTCCTCCTGTAAATTATCTAAATCCGTTTGCTCACAAAAACTTTGGAGTTCTTGATGCTCCTGACGACGGGAATGACGGCGATATTTTTTAGTTTCTAATTTTGGTTCATCGTACTCCTGGCCATCACTGCCGGTTTTAGTTTTCAAGCCTGTGTCCGTTTCCCTAGAATTTTCCGGGTTTTGCTGGGCCAAAACTTCCTCCAGAAAGGTTAGGTAATGTTCGTACCTTTCCCAATCCTGCCCCACTGCACAGTCCGGTTCTCCCCGGTGCAAACAGTCTTTAAAAAAACATTCCTGCCCTGTTAACTGTTGTCGGGCTTCGGGAAAAAGATGAATTAGTTGGGCCGGTTCAACGGCCAGGTCTGGTTGGTTGAAGCCTGGAGTATCGGCTAGTAGCCCCCCGTGGGGAAGGTCAAATAGTTCCACATGGCGAGTGGTGTGGCGCCCTTTTCGCAGTTTGCCCGACACATTTTTGACCTGTTGTTCTACCCCTGGCACCAGCAGGTTGATCAGACTGGATTTGCCCACTCCGGAGGGGCCGGCCATTAAGCTAATGCGGCTCCTTAGTTTTTCCTGTAATTTTTCCACGCCCCAGCGATTTTCCACGCTGATAATGATCGGTGCGTAACCCCAGGCCGCCAGGCGATCGCCCCAGAATTTAACATCGGTTTCCTGCACCAAATCCTGTTTATTGAAGCAAAGGCTAATTTCCAGTCCCGTGGCTTCTGCTTGCACCAAAAATCGACTTAACTGCCATTCTTCCAGGGGAGGATCGGTGAGGGCAAAAACTAAACAAATTTGTTCGGCATTGGCCACCGGTGGCCGCTCCAACACAGTGCGGCGGGGATAAACTTTGGCGATCGCCCCTAGATCCCCCTCGGCCACCATGGGCACTGGTGCAGTATTGCTACGACCATGCAACAACAAAGAAGGAGGTAATTCCACCCGGACTTGATCCCCCACCATGACCTTTTGCCCCACTTTTTTCAGACGGGTACGGCGGGTGCAGAGTAGTGGTTGAGACGTCACATTCCGTAGCCGCACCCAATAGTAGTTAGCTTGAACGGCAATAACCGTACCTTCATCCGTAGCTTTGGTCATTGGTTAACCCCTAGTCCCCTAGGGAACTGTCGCCGGAACGGTAATGGTTAAACAATAGGCCGATTCTCCTTCCAGTGCTCGTAGGGATTGCTCCGTATAGCCTTCCAATTCCAAGCTATGGGGTACCTGCTCCACTGGTTCTCCCTCATCTAGCCAGACTTCCAGGCATTGTCCTGGGGCCATCTGGGCCAATTTGAGCTTAGTGCGAACAAAATTAATCGGACAGGGAGTGCCCCGCAGATCTAGCAAGATTGATTCATTATCCAGGCTCATTTATGGAATAATCCCCCTAAAAATCCTTCTAATCCACCTTTGCCGTGGCTTTCTCCTTTGATAGTGGCCAATCGTTCCAATAGCTCCCGCTCTTCCGAGTTAATCCGGGTGGGAATTTGTACCTTAACCGTGATTAGATGGTCGCCCCGAATGGTGGCGTTGCCTAATTTGGGCACCCCTTTATTTTCCAGGGTTAAGACGGTGTTGGGTTGGGTGCCGGCGGGGATAGTCAATTCTGCTTTACCGTCCACTGTGTCCACTTCCAGACGACAACCAAGGATGGCTTGGAGATAGCTCACTTCCAAATTGGAACGAATATTCATCCCTTCCCGGACAAAATGCTTATCCGTTTCCACCATCAGGAAGACGTACAGATCCCCTGCGGGACCACCCCGTAAACCAGCATCTCCTTCTTTACCCACCCGCAAACGGGTACCATCATCCACTCCGGCGGGAATGGTAATTTTCAGCTTTTTCGTTTCCTGTTTGCGGCCGACCCCGTTACAGGCTTCACATTTCTGTTCAATGACTTCGCCGCTGCCGTTACAGGTAGGACAGGCGGAAACTTGGGCAAAACTACCAAAGGGGGTGCGGGTGGCCCGACGGACTTGTCCAGCGCCATTACAGGTGCCACAGGTTTTAACCCCAGTGCCGGGCTTGGCCCCAGTGCCCTCACAGACCTGACAGGATTCCAGGTGGGGAATGCGAATTTCTTTTTCGCCGCCAAAAATAGCTTCCTGGAAAGTTAACTGTAAATCTAGCCGTAGATCATCCCCCCTGGTGGGACCATTGGCTCGACGACGACCCCGCTGCTGGCCGCCCATGCCACCGCCAAAGCCACCAAAAATGGTTTCAAAAATGTCGGCAAAATCGCCCATATTGCCCACATCGAAGCCCTGGGCACCGCCACCGCTGACCCCCGCTTCACCAAATTGATCGTAGCGTTGACGAATTTCTGGCTCCGATAGCACTTCGTAGGCTCGGTTAATTTCTTTGAATTTTTCCTCTGCTCCTGGTTCTTTATTAACGTCAGGATGATATTTCCGGGCTAACCGACGGTAGGCTCGTTTGATTTCATCTTTATCAGCATCCCGCGTCACTCCAAGCGTTTGGTAATAATCCCCAGGCATAATGCGTCGATGTTTTGCTTAACAATAATTGACAAGGCTTCTGTAGTGTTTACTGTAGCAAACTCTCGCCCCCAGATGGTTGCCCAGAAATCCCCACCTCCGCATCTTAACCAATGTCGTTGCGGACTCCGTTCAGACCAGCCAGGGCAATGGCAATGGCATCTACACTATCGTCGATGGGTAGGTCTTCTAGACCAAAAAAATTCTGCACCATGGCGGCCACCTCGGCTTTATTGGCTTTACCGTTGCCCAGATGGCATTTCCAACTGGATTGGTGCAAAAAGACGGGCTGAATGCTCTTTTCCCGGTAAATAACGAGGTTTATCACCCCCAAGGCCTGCATTACGCCTCCGGCCGCTTTGATTTGCCGACTAAAAAAAGGCATTTCCATGGCGATCGCCTGGGGGGAAAATTCTTCTAGTAGGACGTGGATATCCTGCTCAATTTCCACCAATCTTTCTGGGGTGCTGAGATTTTTAGATGTTTCGATAATGCCATAGTCCACCAAGTGAGCCGATAGATCCGGCTGACCGTCGAGAATAGCCCAACCAATAATGGCTAAACCGGGGTCAATGCCCAACCAGCGTTGGGCCGCTTCAGTTTGATCCATTAGGTTAATTATTTTGATCTAGTTCAGCTAAAATTTCCACGGCTTGCTCACACAAAGCTCCATGGTGGGAACCATTGCTAGCCAGGATACCGCCCCATTGCCGCACGTCGCCCCGGTTATACAACACAGGGGTCTGGTCAAAATAGGTAAACTCTCCCCCCGCTTCGGTGAGAATCAACTCCGGGGCCGCAAAGTCCCAATCCTTAGCGGCGGATTTACCGGAGAGGGAAATGTACACATCGCTCTGTCCCTCCAAAATCGTGACGATTTTACAGCCCACACTGCCCACATAATGGCGATCGCCAAAGGGTAAACGGTCAATCAAATCTTGGAAACGTTGGTCCCGATGGCTACGGCTCACTACTAGGGTTAAAGATTCTAATTCAGTTTTAGGCTTCACCTTCACTGGGGTTATTGCCCCGGCTTTGGTTTCTCGAAAACAGCCCTGACCTTGGATGGCATAGTAAAGCTTTTGGGCTTCCGGCATGCCCACTAGGGCCAACACCGGCCGCTGGCGATAGGTCAAAGCAATATGCAGGGCATATTCCCCGGTTTTATCAATGAAGTCCCTGGTGCCATCGAGGGGGTCAATAATCCAAACCCAATCCTGGGGTAATGGTTCGTTGCCCTGGTGGGTTTCTTCGCTTAGATAGCCAAATTCTTCCGGGTTAAAGGTAGCTTGCAAAGTAGCCAAAATATATTGATTGGCCGCCAAATCCGCCGCTGTTACGGGGCCATCCTGTTTATCTTCGTTGGCATTTAAATTGGTCTGATTCTGGCCACTGTAGTAGGACTGAAGAATTTCCATTGCGCCCCAGCCGGCGGTGCGGAGAGTAGTTAAGCCGGAATCTAGGTTGGGTAAAAGCTCGCTTATGACCATAGGAATAAATGCAGTGGCATCGAAAATTAAAGGGGCGATTCTAATTCAACCACTCCAGGCGTTGGGCTGGGTAAGATTGTGTTTAGGCATTGGAGCCAAATGCCTAAGTCCCATTGGTCATTGGCAGTAATATCGCTCAAAATCCCAACAGAGTAAAGCGCACCAAATGGTAGCCCAGACAAAGGCAGAACAAGACAATCAGGGCTGTCAAGCTGGTGAGTACAATGCGCAAAAGTACTTTTTCGTAATCACTCCACAGTGGATTCACGGGGAAATTTTTTCACTTTTGAACAATCCATTCAGACTAGTTAGAGTGGCTGGCCGGAGGAGCTTGGGCAACAAAATTAACGATTCCATCCTACTATTTAAAATTGGAATGAGCTAATTTCACCTCTTAGCCGCAAAAATATCCCTTGCATTGACCGTCAATTTATGGAAATTCGCCGCCGGCCTCCTAACCCCCCCATCAAAGTTGACATTCTTCAGTATCAAATTAAGCATCCAGAAGCGGCTCCCCGTCACATTCTGGAGGAAATTGTTTGGCATAAGGAAAAGGAAGTGGCCCAACGGCGAGAATTAGTCCCCCTGGTCAAACTCCAAAGTTTAGTCAAGGACATGACTCCCCCATTGGATTTTGTGGGGGCATTGCGCCAGAGTCCCCGGCAACCGGCCTTAATTGCTGAAGTGAAAAAGGCTTCCCCTAGTAAGGGCATTATTCGGGCGGATTTTGACCCAGTGGCGATCGCCAAGGCCTATGAAGCGGGAGGGGCTAACTGTTTATCGGTGTTGACGGACGAGAAATTTTTCCAGGGTAGTTTTGAAAATTTGCAACTGGTACGCTCAGCGGTGCAATTACCCTTGCTGTGCAAGGAATTTATTATTTACCCCTATCAAATCTATCTAGCCCGGAGTCGGGGGGCCGATGCGGTGCTGTTAATTGCCGCTATCCTCAGCGATAAGGATTTGCGTTATTTCCTCAAAATTATTGAAGGTTTGGGCATGGCGGCGTTGGTGGAAGTCCATACCCTGGAGGAAATGGACCGGGTTTTGGCTTTGGACGGGGTGCAACTAATCGGAGTTAATAACCGTAATTTGCAAACCTTCACCGTTGATCTGCAAACCACAGAGGATCTTTTTGCCCAACGACGGGAGCAATTAACCCAAGGGGACATTACTTTAGTGAGCGAATCCGGCATTTATGAATTGGCTGATTTGCAAAGATTACAGCAGGCTGGGGCCCGGGCCGTTTTAGTCGGCGAATCCCTGGTCAAACAACCAGATCCCCAACAGGCGATCGCCGCTTTATACGGTGAAGTTTAATTGGCGCAGTAGCAACTCAACTATGGGGATAAATCCACCGATTCGCCATTGCCATGGTGCTGTTTTTGCTGTTGGAGTACCAATTGTTGTTTGACAGCAATTAATTCTTGGTCCCGTTGCTGGAGCATTTCCGCCATTTGTTGAATAGTTCTCGCTAAGGCCCCCAGTTCATCGGCCCGATTGGTCACTTCCTCCAAACCCAACTGGTCGGCTTTAAAACTGTTATTTTCAATGGCGGCGGCGATCGCCGCTGTGACGTAATAAATTTGGGCTAGATCCTCCACGCTACGGTGGTGCCGGGCTTCAAAGGCATCCATCACTTGGTTGTAGCGACCGGCAATGTGCCCCACTTCGGTAAAAGGGTTAACGGGCACCCGCAAACTTAAATCATGGGTTTTGGCTTGGCGGTCCATTACCTGAAAAAGTTCATAAGTTTCTGTGGTGGCTTGATGTTCCGACACATTAAGCCCAATTTCCTCATCTTCGGGGGAAATCCGCAAGGCAAACACCCGATTTAGCAACGTTAAAAATACCCAAGCCAACCCAAAGGCCCACAGCGTACAAACTCCAATACCCAGCAGTTGTACCCCGCATTGTTGCCAACGATTTAGCCCCGTATCCACCAACGGCAATTGACCGAATAATCCCACACAGAGAGTGCCCCAGACTCCTGCCCCACCATGGACTGCCACCGCATCCACCGCATCATCTACCCCCCAGTGCAACATTTTTTTTCCCACCAGATAGGCGATCGCCGACCCCGTAGCTCCAATCACCATGGCGATCGGTGTCATAACCACATTGGCGCTGGCAGTAATGGCCACCAAACCGGCCAGGGAACCATTCATCAGGGGTTCCACTTGGATCATTTTGTCCTGTAGGAGGCTAATCAACCCCGCCATCAACATGCCCCCCACCCCGGCTAGGACAGTGTTGACCATAATGCCCGGCACCTCCGGTGTCAAGCCAAAGGTACTGCCACCATTGAAGCCCAACCAACCAAACCAGAGAATCAAAGTGCCTAGAACGGAAAAGGGCATATTGGAACCCTGAATTTTTAAGGTTTTACCGGTTTTGGGAAAACGACCTTGGCGGGGGCCAACAACGAGAATAGTGGCTAAACCGATCCAAGCCCCGACGCTATGCACCACCGTTGACCCGGCAAAATCCCGAAAGCCCAAATTTTCTAACCAGCCCCCTGTAGTTTCTATGCCTGCCACTGTTGCTAAGCCATTCCAAGCCCAATCTCCAAAGAGGGGATAAATGAGCCCAGAAGCTAGCCCCGCCACCAATAAGTAGGCAGAAAACTTTAACCGTTCCGCCGCCGCTCCGGAAATAATTGTAGTAGCGGTGCCGCAGAACATAGCCTGAAACAGGAAAAACACCGCTAGGGTGGGTTCTCCCCCTACGTCAACAAAGCTATAACCTGTGCCCCACCAGCCTCCCTGGGACAGTCCAAACATAATGCTGAAGCCAAAGGACCAAAAAAGAGCCACAGAAATGCCAAAGTCAGCAAAATTTTTAATGGCAACGTTAATGCTGTTTTTAGAACGGGTTAGCCCCGACTCCAAACACATAAAACCGGCTTGCATAAAAAATACTAAGCCAGCACAGAGCAACAGCCAGAGTGTATCGATGGAGGTCATGGGGTTAGGGCGGCCTCTTGCCAACGGGCTTTGAGTTGTTTGCGCTTGAACTGGTACTGTTCAGCAAAGCGGGGAATTTCCGAGCGGTGACCAATGACAATGATGGTGTCGTTCTCGTTCAAGATTTGCGAAGGGTGGGGATGGAGAATAGTACTGCCATCCGCTCGGCGTAGGGCAATGACAATAAAGGCTCCCTTACTGCGAACTTCCATTTCCATAATGGTGCGACCCATGGCGGGGGAATCCGGTGCCACAATTAGTTCATCCATTTGTACTTCCACGCTGGCCAACAGGTCATTTAAAAAACCCCGTTCATCGGGGCGATTGAGAAAATCCCGCCGGTTCGATTGGGTGATTAAATCCGCCATCTGAACTGCCCCCACCGTCAGGGGTAAAATCACCTGATCCGCTCCTGCAAGCCTGAGTTTTCTCTCTGTTTCGGGAATTTCTCCCCGGGCCAAAATGGTCAAGCGGGAGTTGAGTTCCCTCGCAGTCAGGGTAATAAAGACATTGGTGGCATCCTCCGGCAAAACCGTGGCCAAGGTCTTTGCCCTCATTACCCCCAACATTTGCAATTGTTCTTCCCTGGTGGCATCCCCGCAATGGGCCAGATAACCTAATTCTTCGGCGATCGCCACTTGGCTGGGTTGATTATCAATGATGCTAAAGGGCAAGCCAGACTGTTTTAATTGCTTGGCCAAAACCTGACCCATGCGGCCAAAACCGCAAATAATTGTGTGGTCCGTTAAATTAGCAATTTGCCGTTGCCGTTGCTGATTACCCAAAGCCCGATGGATTTCTCCCTCCGTCACCATTTGCACAAATGCTCCGACAATATAAACCGCTGAGGTGGTGCCCGCTAGAATTACCCCCATAGTAAAAACTCTTTCCGCCGTGGTGGTAAGAGGCCGCACTTCCCCATAGCCCACCCCAAAAACGGTAATGACTACCATGTACACCGCTTCCGTCGTTGTCCAACCAAAGCAGATATAGCCCAAAGTGGCCAACACCAAGGTAACAACGAAAAACAGTACCCCCAGCTTGAGCCGTTGATTGGAATCCTGCATAGTTAAACGGACTAAACGGCGATCGGCAAAGCCCAAGAATGGAAAAACACCGTCCGTATAGGCAGTTTATCAACCCTAATTTAGAAAATTGTGGCGAAGGACACTAAATTCCCAATTCGCCAACTCCAGACAAAATTATGAAAAAATGCAAATCTCGGCGGCAATTTAGCCCTACTTTCAATTACTAACTATCTTCACATTAAACTCACGAACTCAGCCTGTATTCATTTGATATGGCAGTTTTGGGTTATGGCAATTCCAACCAGTCTTTGATTACTGAAAAACAATGGGGTGAACCTAAGCAGATTCCGGTTTAGGTAAGGAAGAAGGATGGAGCAATAATTCTGCTGTGGAGCGTTTTTCCACCATTTCCCTAGTGATCAAGCAGTGGGTTAAATCTTCCCGGGAAGGCAACTCATACATCACATCCAGCATTAATTCCTCCACAATGCCCCGTAACGCCCTAGCTCCGGTTTTACGACGGTGGGCCTCCGTGGCGATCGCCCGCACCGCATCGGGTTGAAAATCCAACTCCACATGGTCCATACCCAATAGGGTTTGATACTGTTTAACAATGGCATTGCGGGGCTGGGTCAGAATAGCAATTAAAGCATCCTCATCCAAGGGGTTAAGGCAGGCCATCACGGGAATACGACCAATAAATTCGGGAATCAGACCAAATTTGACTAAGTCATCGGGCTCTGCCTGACGGAGCACATCGGCAGTTCTTTTTTCCTTACTTGGCCCCTCTCCCGGCCGCACAAAGCCCATGGATTTTTTGCCAAACCTTTGTTCGATTACCTTTTCTAAGCCGACAAAAGCACCACCACAGATGAAGAGAATATTACTGGTATCAATTTGAATACAGTCTTGGTAAGGATGTTTTCTGCCTCCCTGGGGCGGCACATTGGCCACCGTTCCTTCCAACATTTTTAACAAAGCCTGCTGTACTCCTTCCCCGGACACATCTCTAGTAATGGAAGGATTCTCACTTTTGCGGGCAATTTTATCAATTTCATCAATGTAAATAATGCCTCGCTGGGCTTCTTCCACATCCAAATCCGCTACCTGGAGCAGTCTCAACAAAATATTTTCCACATCTTCCCCCACGTAGCCCGCTTCCGTCAGGGTAGTGGCATCGGCCACAGCGAAGGGCACTTCTAAAATTTTCGCCAGGGTTTGGGCAAGTAGGGTTTTCCCAGACCCCGTGGGGCCCACTAGAAGAATATTCGATTTTTGTAATTCCACTGCATCGCCGGGATCAATCTCTTGATTGCGCTCCAGCAGGTTTAATCTTTTGTAGTGGTTATAAACAGCGACGGAAAGCACCTTTTTAGCCTCATCTTGGCCAATTACATATTCATCCAGGTACTGTTTGATTGCCGTTGGTTTGGGTAATTCTTCTAGGGTAAGACGGCGACGGGGCTGACCAGATTTTTTTTGTTTTTGACCTGTCCCATCCCTTTCCCCGGTTGAGGCAGGGGGTACATCCAACAACTCCTCATCCAAAATGTCGTTACAGAGTTCTACACATTCATCACAAATGTACACGCCAGGGCCAGCAATTAATTTACGGACTTGCTCCTGGGATTTGCCACAAAAAGAACATTTCAGATGGGAGTCGTATTTGGGCATAAAACTAACCGAGGGAGGTGACGGGGGTAGTGGGGTCGGGAAGATTAGGGCGGGAAATTACCTGGTCAATGAGGCCATACTCCTTTGCTTCCTCCGCAGACATAAAGAAATCTCTTTCCGTATCTTCCTGGAGTTTTTCCATGGGTTGGCCGGTGTGTTCCACCAACATGGTATTGAGGCGATCCTTGATGTACAGGATTTCCCTGGCCTGAATTTCAATTTCCACCGCTTGACCCTGGGCTCCCCCGAGGGGTTGGTGAATCATGATGCGAGAACTAGGCAAAGCCATACGTTTTCCCTTACAGCCACCGGAAAGCAAAAAAGCCCCCATGCTGGCAGCCAGACCAAAACAGATGGTGACCACATCGGGACGAATCTGTTGCATGGTGTCATAGATGGCCAGGCCGGCATAAACGGAGCCCCCCGGGGAGTTGATGTAGAGTTGGATGTCTTTTTCCGGGTCCTCTGCGTCCAAAAATAGTAGCTGGGCCACAATGGAATCTGCCACTTGGTCGTCCACAGGGGTGCCCAAAAAGATGATTCTTTCCCTTAGCAGACGGGAGTAAATGTCGAAGGCTCGCTCGCCCATGCCAGACTGTTCCACCACCATGGGAACAACGCTTTGGATGTTATTGCCCCCTAGGGTACTGAGGGGAGAACGGTAGGGAGAACGGGAGTTGACCATGGGTTAGGTACGGGGAAAGGTAGGGAAAATTAAGAAAAAGGCGGACAGGGATCAAGCCGGCGTCCAAGGAGTGGGGAAAAAAAACTTTTCCTTTACTTTGCTTTAGGTTAACTCAACTTTGTTGCCGACATGGTCTCATCTTACCTAGATTTACTTGAGCCTTGGGGGACTAACGCCCTAGGACAGGGAGGGCAGGAGGTTAATCTGCCCTGTCAATTTACCTATTCCGGAGATTTCTCCTCTAGTTTGCGGAGGCCCGGTATGCCTCTGACACCCCAAGGGTAATTTGGGCCAACGGGTTACTCTTCGTCGGAGGTTGCTTCCACATCCACGATGGCTTCTTCCTCTGCATCGTCGTCGGGAGTATCTTCCTCAGTCTGGCTGAGGCTACCCTCCGGCAACAGTTCAACGTCAGCCCATTCTTTGAGCAGATCCAGCACTTTACTTTCTGTGAGGGAACTTTCCACAAAGTTCACCAGCCGGGATTCGTCGATTTTTTCTCCCTTGAATTCCTGACGAAGCTCGTCACAGCGTTCCTTAACTTCTGCTTCGGTGGGCTGAATTTTTTCTTCTTTGGCAATGGCTCCTATCATCAGGTCGGTTTTAAGGTTGGCGATCGCCTCTGGGCGGGAATTGTCCTTGAGGGTTTGGAGCATATCATCCCCCTGACGGAACAGTTGGGAAACATCTAGTCCCATGCGTTCTAGTTCCATGGCGGTTTGGGCCACTAGGCGATCGCACTCCTGTTTGATCATGGTTTCCGGTAAATCCCCGGTGAACAGTTCCCCCAATTTTTTCTTAATGGCAGCCTTGATGTTGTCATCGGTGCGCTGTTTGGCCTGTTCCTGGAATTGTTTCTCCAGATCCGCCTTGAGCTCTGCCATGGTCTCAAACTCGCTCACATCTTCGGCGAAGTCATCGTCCAATTCAGGCAGTTCCCGGAATTTAATTTCTTTGAGCTTAATTTCAAACAACACATCTTCCCCCGCCACAGCTTCCAAGGGATAGTCCTCCGGAAAAGTAACCGGAATCAGTTTGGTTTCATCAACCGCCATTCCGACAATACCGTCCACAATACCAGCCACAAAACGACCGTCTTCTAGGGTCACCTCAAAATCAGACCCCTTCACTTCGGCGATCGCCTCTCCAGCTTGACCATCTTCTGCCACCTGAAAAGCGGCGTAGTCCACAATGGCCAGATCTCCCAGGGCCGCAGGACGGTCCTCCACCGGGACAAGGGTAGCCCGTTTTTCCTGTTCTCCCTTGAGCCACTGGTCAACGGCATCGGCACTGTATTCGATTTCTTCCGCCTGGGCAGTGATTTTTTTATAGCTCTCCGGTTCATATTCCGCTTCGGGGAACACATCCGCTGCCACCTTAATGGTGAGGGGCGCTTCAGGGTCAAAGATTTGAATTAGGTTTTCCATGTCCGAGCGCAGGGAAAAATTGCCAATGATGGGTAGTTCTTCTTGCTTAACCGCGGCTTTAATGCTGTCGTCGATCAACTCTTCAATGGCCGTGGCCTTGATATAGCTTTGTCCCAAACGCTGGATAACAATGGCCCGGGGCACCTTCCCCCGACGGAACCCAGGAATATTAACGGTGCGGGTTAACTTTTTGACGACGTTCTCATAAACTTTTTTCGACGCTGTGGCGGGAATCTCAATTTCTAGCCCAACTTGACTATCTGGCAATTTTTCCTGGGTAACTTTCATTGATGGGAAATCTCGATGGTGAAACAATGGGGGCAGTGGGCACTAAGTTCACCCCTGGAGGGCTGGGAAGGACTGCAGAAATCGGTCTGTGGGCCCTTCTACCCGTGTTATGCTAGGTTCACTTAGACCGAGGGAAATGTTTCCCTTCTAGCCCCGCAACGCAATGGCTCGGGGAAGACCTGTGGCGGTCAACCCAATTGATCATAATATAAGCCGGGTGCCATTTTTTCCTAGGGCGAGAATCTTTTCCCGCCGGGGGGTCCCCCAGGCCGGTTTGAGAGAATGGGACTAAATCAATGATTTTTCTAGCTGGACAATTCAATAATGGCTTTGCGGTTTAGGGGGCAATGCCCTGCGTCACAATTAGTTTTTTCTTTTTTGGCTGATTTTTTACCCCAACAACTTTGACCAACTGGGCTTAACTAAGCTTGATACTGCTTTCTGACTGCGTTGCCCATCTTTCGATCCCGATTAGCTACTGGAGGAGTAAGCTTTGCCATCACCGATACGCGTTGCCATCCTGGGGGCCACTGGGGCCGTTGGCACAGAATTACTGGAGTTACTGGCCAGCCGGAATTTTCCCCTGGCAGAATTAAAACTTTTGGCCTCGCCCCGTTCTGCGGGTAAAACCCTGGAGTTCCAAGGAGAAAAGTTACCGATCCAGGCAGTGGATGGTTCAGCGTTTAAAGGCTGTGACTTGGTGTTGGCTTCCGCCGGTGGTTCCACTTCCAAGCGTTGGGCAGAGGAAATTACCAAAGCCGGAGCGGTGATGGTGGACAATTCCAGCGCTTTTCGCATGGTGCCGGAAGTGCCCCTAGTGGTACCGGAAATTAATCCCGAAGCGGCCCAAAACCACCAAGGCATCATTGCCAACCCCAACTGCACGACGATTTTAATGGGGGTAGCCATCTATCCCCTGCATCAGCTCCAACCTATTAAACGCATTGTGGTGGCCACCTACCAGTCTGCCAGTGGGGCCGGGGCCATGGCCATGGAAGAAGTGAAGCACCAAAGCCGGGACATCCTGGAGGGAAAAATTCCCCAAGCTGAGATTTTGCCCTATCCTTTGGCTTTTAACCTCTTTCCCCACAACTCCCCCATCACAGCTAACCACTACTGTGAGGAGGAAATGAAAATGGTGCAGGAAACCCGGAAAATCTTTGCCGCAGAAGATATACGCATCACGGCCACCTGTGTGCGGGTACCTGTGCTCCGGGCCCACTCAGAAGCGGTCAACTTGGAATTTGCCACCCCATTCCCGGTGGAATTGGCCAAAACGGCGATCGCCAAAGCTCCGGGGGTAAAACTGGTGGAGGATTGGCAAAAAAATTATTTCCCCATGCCCATGGATGCCACAGGCCAGGACGACGTGTTGGTAGGACGTATTCGCCAAGATATTTCCCACCCCAATGGTTTGGACCTGTGGTTGTGCGGTGATCAAATTCGTAAAGGGGCAGCCCTCAATGCGGTGCAAATCGCCGAATTATTGGTGGAGCGGGGGTGGCTGTAGAATTTTTCCCAACCCATCCATGGTTACTTGCCCGCTGCCCTTTTTCGTTGAGATAGTCTATGGCTGATTTTGTAAGCACTTCCCCCTTTGGCCCTGTGTTAACTGCGATGGTTACCCCCTTCAATGCCGATGGTGGGGTGGATTATGGGGTAGCGGAAAAATTGGCTGACCATCTCATCACCCATGGCAGTGACGGCCTGGTGGTCTGTGGCACCACGGGGGAATCTCCCACCCTTTCCTGGGAGGAGGAGCATGAGCTATTTCGGGTGGTTAAACAAACCGTCGGCGATCGGGGTTCCGTCATTGCCGGCACTGGGTCTAACTGTACCCGGGAGGCCATGGAAGCAACCCAGATTGCGGCCAAGTTGGGAGTGGATGGTTCCCTCCAGGTAGTGCCCTACTATAACAAGCCTCCCCAGGAAGGTTTATTGGCCCATTTCCAGGCGATCGCCAATTGTGCGCCGGAGTTGCCCCTGATGTTGTACAACATTCCCGGCAGAACGGGCCAGAGCCTAGCCCCGGAAACGGTTTACCGTTTAGCGGAAGTGGAAAACATTGTGGCCATCAAAGAAGCCACCGGCAGTTTGGAGCAGGCTTCCCTAATTCGGGCCCATACCCCCGATGATTTTGCCATCTATGCCGGGGATGATGTGCTGACTCTTCCTTTATTGGCCGTGGGAGGGGCCGGGGTGGTCAGTGTGGCCAGTCATCTGGTCGGCGATCGCCTGCAGGCCATGGTGCAGCATTTTGCCCAGGGAGCAACGGCCCAAGCCCTCGAAATCCATTTACAGCTAATACCCCTATTTAAAATTCTTTTCTGCGCCACCAATCCCATCCCAGTCAAAACAGCCCTGGGACTCCAGGGTTGGCCCGTAGGATCGTTCAGACCTCCCCTTTGTGCTCTGTCCCCTGGCCACACCGAACAGTTACGAGACGTACTAAGGGATTTAGCCTTACTTCCCTAGGGTAAAGAACTTGGGGATAAATATTCGATTAACCCAAGGAAGATAGACCGAATCAATTGGGAAACTTGACCTTGGCGATACCAGTCAAAGAATGGCAGTCACAAGCTGAAATGATCTTTGATCAAATTTAATCAATTACCATCAACTCCATGGCTAAATCCCTGCCCAGTGTCGATGATTTCTCAATTTTTTTCTCAGAATAGGTACCTATCCGGAATGTATATGCTAGAATGGCATGAACTTAAGAGCGAAGTAAGTTTTTCGATTCCGTCCAAACCTGAATAGATAATCCATCCCATATGCGAGCTAGTTCATTACACCGATTAGCTAAAGGCTTCAGCGTCTTCTTTCCATTTTCGATACTTTCCGAGCCCAGAATGAGCTAAATTTTTTCTGAATCAGTCTTCGTTTTTACCTTCTGGCATTAGGGCTTGCCCTCTCCCCACCGGCTCCAAAGATTGCAAATACATTCACTCCTTGGGATGTTCTCAAAACTCGGTTCTATCCGTTTCTATAAATTCCCCAAAAACAAGTGGAATGCTAATCCAAAGATTGAATTGAATCGGTCGTTTGCTGATTGCTTAGCCCCGTTTTTGCTCTGCCCGGACCTCAGTTTGTTCTTCAATTTCTTCAAGTTGCACTGCGACTGTTGATTCTTAACTAGCTAAATTACAACGTTTTTTTATTTACACTATGGCTAAAAATACTCAAACCCAAGCCCTCAAAATTCTTCCCCTCGGTGGCCTGCACGAAATTGGTAAAAATACCTGCGTCTTTGAATATGACGATGAAATTTTACTGCTTGATGCGGGGCTAGCTTTCCCCACCGACGACATGCACGGCGTTAATGTTGTACTGCCGGACATGACCTACCTGAGGGAAAACCGGGAGAAAATCAAGGGCATGGTGGTTACCCACGGCCACGAAGACCACATTGGTGGCATTGCCTATCACCTCAAGCAGTTTGACATTCCCATTATCTACGGCCCTCGGTTAGCCATGGCCCTGTTACGGGACAAGCTGGAGGAAGCCGGTATGTTGGAGCGCACCAATTTGCAGACCGTCTCTCCCCGGGAAATGGTGCGTTTGGGCAAATCCTTTGTGGTGGAATTTATTCGTAACACCCACTCCATCGCCGACAGCTATTGTCTAGCTATTCACACACCTCTGGGGGTAGTGATGCACAGTGGAGATTTTAAAATCGACCACACTCCCATTGACGGGGAATTTTTCGACCTGCAAAAGGTGGCGGAGTATGGCGAAAAAGGGGTGCTCTGTTTACTGAGTGACTCCACCAATGCGGAAGTGCCTGGCATTACCCCCTCTGAAGCGTCTGTTATCCCCAACCTGGACCGGGTTTTTTCCCAGGCGGAAGGCCGTTTGATGGTGACCACCTTTGCTTCTTCGGTGCACCGGGTCAATATCATCCTCAGCTTGGCCCAAAAACATCAGCGGAAAGTAGCGGTGGTGGGGCGATCAATGCTCAATGTTATTGCCCATGCCCGTAAATTGGGCTACATCAAATGCCCCGATAACTTATTCGTGCCCCTCAAAGCAGCCCGCAATTTGCCCGACCAACAACAACTAATTTTGACCACTGGCTCCCAGGGAGAACCTCTGGCGGCCATGACCCGCATTTCCAACGGTGAGCATCCCCAGATTAAAATTCGCCAGGGGGATACAGTGGTCTTTTCCGCTAATCCCATCCCCGGTAATACCATTGCGGTGGTCAACACCATTGATCGCCTGATGATGCAGGGAGCCAATGTAATTTACGGCAAGCATCAGGGCATCCACGTTTCTGGCCATGCTTCCCAGGAAGAACACAAAATGTTGTTGGCCCTTACTCGACCTAAATTCTTTGTCCCCGTCCATGGGGAACACCGTATGTTGGTCAAGCATTCCCAGATGGCCCAGGCCCAGGGTATTCCCAGCGAAAATATTGTTATTGTCAATAACGGCGATGTAATTGAACTGACCGGCGATCGCATCCGGGTGGCAGGACAAGTTCCTTCCGGCATTGAATTGGTGGATCAAGCGGGTATTGTCCATGAGAGCACCATGGCTGAACGGCAACAAATGGCCGAAGACGGTTTGGTGACGGTGGCGGCAGCCCTAAGTAAAACTGGCACACTGTTAGCCTATCCTGAGGTACATTGCCGGGGTGTGGTGATGACCATTCAGCCTAAGTTGTTGGAAGAACTAATTGTCCGCACCATCGAGAATTTCCTCACAGAACGCTGGTCAGAGTTCACCCATGGTTCCAACGGCTCCACAGAGGTTAGCTGGAATGCGCTGCAAAAAGAATTGGAGTCTAGCTTGCAACGCCTGATCAAACGGGAATTACAGAGTAGCCCCATGGTTTTACTGATGTTGCAAACCGACACCCCCATCGAATTGGATCAGGTTCCCCAGAATGTAAGCACTGTCAGTGCGACTTCTGCTACACCAGCCCCCCGCAAAAAAGTGGTCCTGACTAAAACCCCAGAACCAAAAGTGAAAGCTAAACCAGAAAAGAAAGTGGTCACCACTGCCGAGCCTAGCGCCCAACCGGTCAGTACCACTAAGGTTTACCGTCGTAGCCGCAAACGCTCTACCACTTCTGTTTCTTCCTAAGATCCGGTATTGTTTTGGCTGGGGTTCTATCTATTGGGCCCCGGCCAATTTCTTTGTCAGTCCGGTAATTGTTGAGCAAAATTAATGTCCACTGTAATTCCTACCTCCCAAGAACCTGTCACCCTTCCCAATGAAATTCTAGAAATTTCCATCAGCATTGCAGTCAAGGAGTTAGACCCAACCCTAGTCAATGAACAGTTTTTGAAGTTCAGTGGCATTGTGTCCAACGAATGGGAATTGAACCAACAGCCAGTGGTAAGTAAAGCTGGTTCCCAATTGGTGTTTAAAAATGGGCTCAGCATTGTGGCCCAGCCCCGCTCCCTAACGTTTTTAGAAGGGATGAATGATAAAACGGCGGAAGTGGTAACCGTGGGCAAGGTCGCCAGTGCCTTTGTGGAAAAATTACCCAATGCCCAATACAACGGCGTGGTAGTAACCCCCAAATGTTTAATTCCCCTACCGGATCAAAACGATGGGGCTCGGAAGTTCATCACCGGTACTTTGCTGGCATCCGGTGCCTGGCAAGATTTGGGCAAGGCCCCCGTACAAGCGGCGGTGGAATTCACCTATCTTTTGGAAGGCTGTCAATTTAACCTCAAAGTTAACCAGGCAACTTTGCAGATTCCCGATCGCCAGGCAGTGAGTGCGTTGTTATTTGCGGGTAACTTCAATTACAGCTTGAATAATCCCAATCCCCAGGAACGGGTCAGCGTGGCCAAACAGTACATTGAAGCGTGGCAATCCGACTTGGATACTTTCCGGGGCATTGTCCACGAAAAATTCTTGGCGGAGCAACAACCCCAAACGGTGTTTGGTTAATTCGGTATAACTATTTGGGGGTTTAACACCTCTAACATGGAGCAATCAATCCGTAGAAATTTCCGTTGACCATACTTTATCCATGGACACCAAGCCCCCTCGACAACGATTGATTGGTTTGACCGGGGGCATTGCTACGGGAAAAAGTACGGTTACGGATTATTTACAGCAAAAATACAGCGTCCCTATCCTCGACGCCGACCTCTATGCCCGCCAAGCAGTGGAACCGGGTTCTGAAATTCTAGTGGCGATCGCCAGGCGTTATGGCCCGGAAATTTTAGACCAACAGGGACAGTTAAAGCGCCAAGCCCTGGGGGAAATTGTCTTTAATAATGCTGAAGAAAAACAATGGCTGGAGTCCCAAATTCACCCCTTTGTTGGGCGGTGTTTTCGGTCTGCCTTAGCTCAGTTAAAACAAGAGCAAACGGTGTTATTGAGCATTCCTCTATTGTTTGAAGCCCAGTTAACAGATTGGGTAACGGAAATTTGGGTAGTGACCTGCGGACCACAGCAACAGGTGGAACGATTGATCAAGCGCAACGGTTTGACGGAGGCAGAGGCTTTAGCTCGCATTACTAGTCAAATGCCCTTGGCGGAAAAGGTAGCTCTAGCGGATGTGGTGTTGGACAACTCCGGGCAAATTGCGGACCTAGAACCACAAATTATCAAGGCTTGGCATCACCGTTAACATTTCCTTGCACTGATACTTCCATCAGGCGATCGCCAGGGCGAAAACTGGACTAAGATTAAGTTCCGCAGAAACAAATCGAGCTCTATGCCGTCAGTGGGCATAAATCGCCAGAATTTTAACTTTTTAGACGCTACCATATTTAGTGTTTTGCCCCTACAATGAGACTCCCCGCACACTAGATATGGAGTCTTGTTCCGGCAAGACCGATGGCAAAATGAATCACTTGCAAGAATGGCGGCAAAGTTGTGTAGACGACCAACTAACCCGCCTCAATGTCACTCCCCTTTTAGGGGATGCCCCCGCCCAACATTTGCTTTATGCTGAAGCGCTCCAGCGCCGTAATGACGGCCGAGTTAGTGACGGTTTAATGAAACGTTATGCCCACGTGGCCTCGGGGGGCTGGTGGTGTTCTGGCATTGATTTACTGTCCGGGGAAAAAGATCTATGGGGGTGTTTTAAGCCCGATCGCCCGAGACAGGATGGGGAAAGCAGTAAGACCATTAAATATGAGCATCCTCCCAAAACACCCACGGGAATTTTTGCCCTGCGGGTGCCCCTCCATCTTTGGGAAAGGATTGCTGCTAAAGCTGGGGTAGTCCTGACAGAGGAGGATCAAGACCCAGACCAGCCGGATTTAGGTTTTTGGCAATGGTTGATGGGCCATCCGGAAATTCCTCTGGTAATCACAGAAGGGGCAAAAAAGGCGGGTGCTTTACTCACGGCCGGTTACGGGGCGATCGCCTTACCAGGAGTCCATAACGGTTACCGCACTCCTAGGGATGACCAGGGGCAACGGATCGGCAAATGCCAATTAATTCCCGCTTTGGGAAAATTAGCCGCTCCCGGCAGACAAATTCTGATTGCTTTCGATCAAGACAGTAAACCCAAAACTATCCAGCAGGTGAATCTGGCCATTCAACGGTTGGGCTATTTGTTCAGTCGCCAAGGGTGTGAAGTCAAAGTTTTGCAATGGGAGCATCACCTTGGTAAGGGCGTTGATGATGTGATTGCCCACCAAGGCAGTGATTATCTACAACAGTTGGTCGGCAAGGCCCTGCCGCTGGAAATCTGGAAAGCCCAACGACTTAACCGCCTCACCCATAGCCGGGGGATGGAAGTGGAAGCCCGGTATTTACCTCCTTTAACCATTCCCGCTGAAGAAAAATTAATTGCCCTACAATCGCCAAAGGGCACGGGCAAAACGGAATTTCTCGCTCGCATTGTCCGCCAAGCCCAGGCCGAACACAGACCAGTGTTGGTCATTGGCCATCGCATTCGTTTAGTGCAGGAACTGTGCCACCGTTTTCAGTTGCCCTATGTGGGGGATTTATCTAGTTCCCCCCTAGCTCGCCAAAGGGGTTTTGGTCTGTGTATCGACTCCCTCCATGGCCATTCCCAAGCCCAGTTTGACCCGGAACAGTGGCAAGATTGCCTAATTATCATTGATGAAGTGGAGCAGGTGCTCTGGCATGGACTGAATTCCGATACCTGCCGTCGTCAGCGGGTGGCCATTCTCCGTAACCTCAAGCAACTTTTGCAACATAGCCTAGGGGGAGAAGGACAAATTTATGTGGCCGATGCGGATTTAACCGATGTTTCCCTCGATTATTTGATCAGCTTGAGTGGCATTCCCCTCCAACCCTACGTGATCCGTAACCATTGGCAACCGGGGTTAGAAGAAGCATGGCCCATCTATCACTTTGGCGAAAATGACCCCAAGCAATTGGTCAAACAACTGTTGCATCACATTCGGGAGGGCGGTAAACCTTTCGTCTGTCTCTCAGCTCAAAAGCTCACCAGTGCCTGGGGCACCCGCAATCTGGAAGCCTACCTGAAAAAGCAGTTTCCCGATCGCCGCATTTTACGCATTGATGCCGAATCCCTATCCGATCCTCACCATCCTGCCCATGGCAGTTTGACCAACCTCAACCAAGTGTTGGCCGACTATGACATTGTGCTGAGTAGTCCGGCGGTGGAAACGGGGGTCAGCATTGACCTAAAAAATCATTTCACTTCCGTGTGGGGCATTGCCCAGGGCATCCAAACCGCCACTTCCGTTTGCCAATCCCTCAGCCGCATTCGCCAAAATATTCCCCGTTACCTCTGGGCCGCTAGCTATGGCTTTAACCAAGTGGGCAATGGAGCTACGGCCATTAGTAAGTTCCTCACCGCCGGCCATCGTTTGACGGAGGTTAATATCCGGCTGTTGCAACAATCGGATCTGGATAATTTGGATGATTTAGACACCGGTTTCCAGGCGGAATCTTTGCTCTGCTGGGCCAAAATGGCGGTGCGGATCAACCTGGCCATGGTCAATTATCGGGAATCCATTCTTGGGCTTTTGCACCAGGAAGGCCATCAGTTGTTGGGGCCGCCCCCAGCTTTACCGTCTTTGCCTGTTCCACCCAGCGATCCCGATCACCCCCTCAGTACGGTCGCTCCTCAGCCTTTGCAACAGGCCATTGAAGCGGTGCGGGAACAAAATTACCTTGCCGACTGCCAGGCGATCGCCGACGCTAAACCCCTAAAAGAATTGGAATATCAACAGTTGAAGAAAAGGCTAGTGAAAAATAGCCACGAACGGCAACGGCTACGGCGCTACGAACTGGCCCAACGCTACGGTATTCCTGTGACGGCGGATCTGGTGCAAAAAGATGACCAAAATTGGTATCAAAAACTGCGTTGGCATTACTTCCTCACCGTAGGCCGGCCATTCCTTGGCGATCGGGATGCCAAAATTGCCCGTTTACTATTGGATCAAGGACAAGGCAGTCTCTTTCTCCCGGACTTTAATGGTTCCCAATTGGGGGCCATCATCGGTACCTACGACATTATTGGCATTCCCATTCTGCTGGCCCATCCCCAACGGGAGTTGTGTGCCCTGGATGAGGACTTAATCGCCCTGGGTAAATTAGCCTTGGCTAACCGGGATGATATTAAAACGGTAGTGGGCATTGGTTTAGCCAAAAATGCTAGCCCCATCACCATTGTCCGTCGTTTTCTGGAAAAGCTGGGCTTTGGGATCCAATTAACCCGTACGAAAACTGTAGAAAAAAAACGAGTGCGGATTTATCAAATCACCTGTCCCCAGGATGGACGAGAAAAGGTCTTTCAAGCTTGGCTCCAAGGCGATCGCCAATGTCCCGGCAGTTCGGAACAATGGATGGCGGAATATTGGAAAAAGTTACAGAGTTCCCCCAGGGCAGAGGAGCAACATCAACCCTTTGTGCAACTCAGCCTGGAGTTAGGATAACTCCGACAAGAATGGCTAAGCCTAGGGCAACAATGCCTTGGCCCGATCGCCAAGGGCCTGGGCAGTTAGGCCGTTATAGGCCATCAGTTGTCCAGCGCTGGCGGTAGTTTCCCCCCGTTTCCAAGCAAATAGATCCCTGGGGCAAGCACTACGGAGTAGAACTGGTTCCAACATGGCTCCACTGCCACCGGTCACCCCAATCAACGCATCGCCACCAAACAGTTCGGTAAATTCAGCATCGCTCAAAAAGCCACTGTCCGCTTCGGAACAATCCTGCCATTGCACATCATGGGGACGGTACAAGCGCCGGGGATTAATTACCGAAACCACTTTTACCCCATAACCTTCACTTTCCAATTGACTGGCCGCTTCCAACACGGGAATTAGAGTCATATCGCCAATTACTGCAAAAACAATGGTTTTAGAGCCAGTGCTGTTGTGGAGTAGGATGCCGCCTTTGGCTAAACCCTGACGATTTTGCTCCAACGTAGTGCGGATGGGCAAAGGAGACTTACTGGCGGTGATGGGAATGCCTTTGTTGCTGGTGGTTAACGCCCAGTCATAGCAAACCTGAATACCGTTGGCATCACAGGGGAAAAGGGGAAAAATATTCCCATTCCGCATCATAGCGGCAAAATAATTCTCAATTTCCGGCCGTTGGTGAGTCCAACCGTTGCGCCCTTGTTCCAACGCTCCCGCTGTAAACAGGGTAATGGTGGAAGGGGTAGGACGACGTAGCTCCGCCATGGCCTGGGTCACCGTCTGCCAAATGGGTAAACCGTTAATAGCAAAGGACTCGTAGGAACACCAGAGGGTACGGCCTCCAAACAAAGCTTGGGCGGCGGCCAGGCCAGCACAGGCATCTTCGCTCAGGGGTTCATAAACTTGGCCGTTGGGTTGTTGGAAATAATCCTCATCCACCGTGGGATGGACAATTTTTAGCCCAACGTTGATGTTATTGATCCCAGAAGCGGCGTTACCGTCGGCGTTGGTAACCACAAAGTTTGAATCCTGTTTGCCCACATGAACCACCAATTCCCCCATGGCGGTGGTGGCTACCTGTTTATCTTCTAGGGCAAACTCCTTCAGGGGCAGAGTACCCAGATCCGCTAAAGGTAAAACGGATTCCGTCACCACGGTTTGGGAGGCGGGGCCACCGTGGGAACGTTCAAAATTGGTCCGCACCAATTGCCAAGCTTCGGGGGATAGGGCCCGTTCTTGCAAAGCACTGACAATATAATCTTTATCTAAACTGTCGCCGGGATAGAGGTTGTGGGATTTGGCCCCGGATTTGTGGACTCCCGCTCCTTTTAGTTGTTTGACAATCAGAACCGTTAACGTACCACCAAGGGCCGCCTGGGCCGCTTTGTCGGTGGCCTCCAACACTGCCTGGGTAAAAGCTAACCGTTGTTGGAAAGAAAACTTGGTGCTGTCAACAAAATCCCCCGCTTGATTGCTGTCGTCAAAATCTTTGGCGTTGACCAGAATGACATTTTTAAAACCGTTGCCCTGCCAGTAGTTAACCATGGCTTCATTGCTCTGGGTGGAAACCATGCTGTGGTGTTCTTGGCTAAAACCGTTCCAGACCAAAATGGGCAAAAAGTTTGTTACCTGGGGATAGGCCGTGTGGAAATGGCCAAAACTACTCATGATGTAGGGTTCCCCCAAACCACCATCTCCGATAGTTACGGGAAATAAAACGCCGGGATAAAGTTTTGCTCCGGCCATGGCGAAATGTTGACCTTGACCCAGGGGGCCTGCTGGAGCTAATAAGCCTGGGATTTGCCCTGAGAGGTGGCCCAATAGGCCGTGCATTTCCCGGAACCGATCGCCAAGTTCTTGGACATTATTAATCCCCATGGCTTCCAGGGAACGATCCAAAAACATGGTGCTGTAAAAACCGGGGGCATGGTGGCCCACTTCCGTCACCGTATTTTTGTAGCCCAACATGACCAGAGCGGCGATCGCCTCCGCAATGCTGGCAAAACCGCCGGGGTGACCCGATTCTTTACTGGCTGTGGTTTGGAGCGTTAAATATCTGAGGGCATCCGCCGCCAACAAAGTTTGATACACCGCCTGGGGATCATTGGCAGAACTGATGGCCTTTGCCCCACTGGCGATCGCCGTTTCCTGGCCATAACGATCAAAATCCGGCAGGTTTTCACCGAAAAAGCGAATTCCTTGGCAAAAAGCAGGGGCGGTGGAGGCGACGGTCATGGGAAAAAATCCTAGTCCAATGAAAAGTAACGATTGAGGCTAATTTTACCCCCTTGGGGAACACCAGATAATCCCCTATTCTGCCATTAAAAAAGATTGAGAAAAAGCTATGGTCGCTCAATCCCAATCTTTATGGTTTCCTTGCCCCCTAAATCTCCTCACTAAAGCTCCGGCAAGTTTGGGGGACTTTAAATCTTATTTTCCCCCCAAAAAAATTTGGGGGGCCAGGGGGGCTTTTAAAACAGGCTCTAGGCGGCGGAGGTTTGCAGACATTTGATGATGGAAGCTTTTTCCAATAATCCCACCACTTCTCCCGAAGGTTGCACCACCAAAAGTTCCGACAGTTTCTGTTGATCTAACAACTGGGCCACTTCAAACAAAGATTGATTGGCGTTAACGGTGACCATCTGTTGGGGATACTGCATCAAGCTATCCACTGTGACCTGGGGCCAATCGGAAGTGGGGACGTGTTTGATGTCTTCCGTAGCAAGTACACCTAACAGTTGATTGTCGGCACCAATAACCAAGAACCGTCGCCAGGGGGTTTTACCAATCACATAATCGTTAGCAAATTCCCGAATATTTAACCCGGCAGGAATAATGGGGCTGTTGGGAATAACCGCATCTTCAGCAGTAAAGGCTTCCATTTGCTCTTTGACCTGGGCGTTGCGGGCGGAGGAACCAGCATTTTGTAACAGGAACCAACCGATCAAAATGGTCCAGAAGCTACCGATGGGCAGAATATTTAAAATACCTAAGCTACCAATGGCGATCGCCAACCAACCGAAACCCTGGCCCACCCGACTAGCAATGAGAATACCTTTGTTTTGATTGCCCGTGATTTGCCACACAATGGATTTGAGCACATTGCCGCCGTCCAAAGGTAAACCAGGAATGAGGTTAAACAATGCCAGGGCGAGGTTGATCATGCCCAATAAACCAATGATGGCCTGCCCCGGCACAGGTAGGGGGATTTGGGTACCAACTATGGTTAAACCCAAAAAGAGCACTAAACTCACCGCCGGCCCGGCGATCGCCACCGCAAAAGCTTGCCAGGGAGTGTTGGATTCCTTTTCTAAACTCGCTAGACCACCGAACAAAAACAGAGTGATGGATTTAACTTCAATGCCCTGGGCTAAGGCAACCAAACTATGGCCCAACTCGTGGGCGACAACGGAAGCAAAGAGGAGTAAAGCTGTAATTAACCCCAAAATCCAGGGTGTGCCACCGGAAAGTTGGGGAAAGCGGGCTAAGTCTTGGCCATAGCTCAGGGTCACCAATCCTAAAATTAAAAACCAGGATGGGTTGACGTAAAAAGGAATGCCAAACAGACTGCCGACGCGGATATTGTTGTTCATAAACTGCCCCCCTAAACTGAGGCTTAACATGAATTAATTGTAACGAGATGTTAAGAATTGCCTGAGTGGGATAACCGTCGGGGTTAGTTCGGTTAAGCACCTTTCCCCCAATCCACCGTAGGATCTAGTCAACAGGCCTCGATTTCCGTTAACTTGCCCATGTTTTCCCCCAGCGTTTACTCAGAAATTATCGCTACCCTCCCCCCCAGTGTACGGTTGGTGGCGGTAACCAAAACCAAGGCGATCGCCGACATCGAAGCGGCCTACGGAGCGGGCATCCGGGATTTTGCCGAAAGTCGCATCCAAGAAGCTTTACCAAAAATCGAAGCTTTAGCAAATTACCAAGATATTAACTGGCATTTTATCGGACGTTTACAGAGTAACAAGGCCCGCAAAGTGGTGGAAAATTTTACCTATATCCATTCCGTTGATAATTTGGCGATCGCCGTCAAACTAGACCGCATTGCTGAGGAGTTGAACAAATTTCCCCAGGGATTATTACAAATCAAGTTACTGCCGGACGAGAATAAATCCGGTTGGACAAGGGAAGAATTAAAGCTGGATTTGCCCCAACTGGAGCTATTAAAAAATCTAAAAATTTGTGGCTTAATGACTATTTTACCCCTGGGTCTTTCCCCTGGCGATCGCCAACTAACCTTTGGGGAACTAAAAAATCTGGCCACAGCCATCAACCAACAATCTAGCCTGTCATTAACGGAACTATCCATGGGCATGTCCGGAGATTACCCAGAAGCCATTGCCGCCGGAGCTACCATGATCCGCTTGGGTACCATTCTCTTTGGCGATCGACTCTAAACTATACTCCCGCCCATAACAAAGAGACTCCATAATTTTTAAACATTGAATCTGCACTAATTAGCAGCATATTTTCTGTTTGTGCCTGGGCAATGATAATTCTGTCAAACGGATCACGGTGATGTAGGGGCAATGTCGCAACTTGCAGGGCATGGCGGGTTTTAATGTCCAGGAACTCAGCACCCAATTTCACCATGCGACTGAGAATGTAGTCGTCAATATTTTCTGGCAAGGGCAGTTTACCGATGGAAGTCTTAATTGACATTTCCCAAATACTGGCAACAGAAAGCCATATTTCGTTTGTCTCATCTATGATCTGGGAAATTGCATCTTCGTTCAATTTTTCCGGCTCAGTAAACCACCATAACCAGCACTGGGTATCCAACAAAAGTTTCACGTTAATCCTTCTCAAGATAATGGCCAAATATCATTTGGTAAAGGATCGTTAAAGTCATCTGGCACTACAAATAATCCTCGATCTACCCCTAAGCTGGAGCATCGATCCACGGATTTTTGCCTTTGCAGAGGAACCAACTTAGCAATGGGAATACCCTGGTCAGCAACGATGACTTCTTCCCCTGGTTTGATACTGTACAAAAGCTCAGGAAGATTGATTTCTATTTGGTCAACATTGACGGTCTCCATAGTGGATCCTAGTTTCTCTGGATTAACGCTAACTCCGATCATAGCTTGCTCTCATCGGGAATTATTTGACGGCACCAGAATATGAGTAAACAAATGGCGATCGCCGTTTATTTAACTAGCTCTGTGGACAATGGCAAAGGCGGAAGTGTAACCGTGTAAAAAGGTCTGAGCACCCACCTGGCCAATTTCTCCATTACAAAAGAAACCACCCAGGGCTACTCCAGGAAAATATTGCCCAAACATCTGGCTATCAAAATTGGGGGTACCATACAGGCCATAGCCTCTGCCCAAACAGGAAAACATCAATGCCCCGATCGCCGTAGAAGAAGATTGATTAGCCTCTCCTTCGGTGTAATGGCGCAAAAGAATTTGTAAGTCGTCGGCGGAAGTTTCCCGGTCCCGCAAATGGAATTGTAACCTTTGCCCCTTTCTCACCCGGTCTCCAATGGCGATCGCCCCTTGGCGGGGATCCACCCCCAGTAAGTTGCGAATGAGAAAATCCCCCGGTTGCAGAGTTAATTTAAATTCATCGCTGGCCACCCCCACAAAAAGGGAACTTTGGGCCAATTCCTGATCTTTGGGACTGAGGGTGGGAATCAGTTTCTGCAGGCTAGCCAGGGGCGTTTCCAACACCACCGTGCCACTGTCTGCATCCTTACCTTGGATTTCTGTAATGATATTTCTCTGCCCCTGGTTAACCACAAAGGGTTCGCCAATAGGCCGACAGCCCTGGGCCACCACACTACCGAGGCGAATATTGCCCGCTAAGGCTACGCCGATAAAACCATCTCCATAACGGCCAGCGGGATGATCAGAAGATTGCAAAAATAAACTGCCCCCCATGGCCACATTTTCCCCACTGGCTAAGCCACCCACTTTTGTTGCTTGGGGATAGGCAAAATCCAACCCGGCTAAAAAGTCTGTGATGCCCCCAGTCATCGGGTCGGCCAGAATAATAAAATCTGCGCCACTGGCCGGATCAACCCCCATTAAATCCACCCAACTTTGGGGCGGTGCGTCTAAATCGGGCATTCCTTCCCCATGGACATAGAATGGCGTCACCGTCACCCCTGGCAATTGGGCCACCGTTAAGCTCAATGCCACTTCTCCTTCTACTTCCTGCACTGTGGCATTGTTTTCCATGCCAATAATGCCGCCCCCCAAGCAACCGATTAAATTCGGTACTGACAACTTTTCTTGCACTAGGGGCATTAACCGGGCCGCATCGCTGGCAAAGCTGGAGGAAAGGAAGATAATCGCCAAGTCCCATTGTCCCTGACCCCCCACCTTGGCGATCGCCTCATCCAATGCCCTCTCCAGGGATGGTCTGGTAGAAAGAGCATTAACCCACCGCAGAGAATGTGTCATAGGAGAAATAAAGTAATGAGGTGCTCGACGGGATGGCAAAGGTAACCAAAAACCTTGCCCAAAAGTAGGACTGGCGTAGACTACCATCGTAACTTCTCAGATCAAATTGCAGAAAATCAGCGACAAAAAATCTCCCCTGCCCCAAAATTACTGTCCCCATTCCCTTTGCTAACCTATGGCAAAATGATGAAGGCCTAACAGTAAACTCCCTCCCATGACCACTTCCCTGCCGCCCCAATATGAACCCACCGTCACCGAAGCCAAATGGCAAACAGCGTGGGAAGAAAGTCATGCCTTTAAAGCCGATCCCGATCGCCCAGGGGAACCCTATTGCGTGGTGATTCCGCCCCCCAATGTGACAGGTAGTTTGCATATGGGCCACGCTTTTGAGAGTTCTTTAATAGATACTTTGGTTCGTTATCACCGCATGCGGGGGGACAATACCCTCTGGTTACCGGGAACGGACCATGCCAGTATTGCTGTGCAAACCATTTTGGAACGTCAGTTAAAAGCGGAGGGGAAAACGAGGGATGATTTGGGCCGGGAAAAGTTTTTGGAACGGGCCTGGCAATGGAAAGCGGAGTCCGGCAGTACTATTGTTAACCAACTGCGGCGTTTGGGAGTGTCTGTGGACTGGACCAGGGAGCGGTTCACCATGGATGAAGGACTTTCCCAAGCAGTAAAAACAGCATTTATTAAGTTGTACGAAGAAGGATTAATTTACCGGGGTAATTATCTGGTCAATTGGTGTCCGGCTTCCCAGTCAGCGGTGTCGGATTTGGAAGTGGAAAACCAGGAAGTGGACGGTCATTTGTGGTATTTTCGTTATCCCCTCACCGACGGTAGTGGAGAACTAGTGGTGGCCACCACCCGACCGGAAACCATGCTGGGGGATACGGGGGTGGCGGTTAATCCCCATGATGAACGCTATGCCGCCATGGTGGGCAAAACCATTACCCTACCTTTAGTGAACCGGGAAATTCCCATTGTGGCCGATGAGTTGGTGGACCCAGAATTTGGTACCGGCTGTGTGAAGGTTACCCCCGCCCACGATCCCAACGATTTTGTCATGGGGCAACGGCACAATTTACCTTTTATTAATCTGCTCAACAAAGACGGTTCCCTAAATGAGAATGGTGGGGATTTTGCTGGCCAAGACCGCTTTGAAGCCCGCAAAAATGTGGTGCAAGCCCTAGAAGCCCAGGGTTTTCTGGTCAAAATTGAACCCTATCGTCATTCCGTACCCTACGGCGATCGGGGTAAGGTGCCCGTGGAACCGTTGTTATCCACCCAATGGTTTGTCAAAATTGAAAGCCTAGCCCAAAATGCCCTGGCCTGTTTGGACGAGGATAACTCTCCTAATTTTGTGCCGGAACGGTGGGGTAAGGTTTATCGAGACTGGTTGGTAAAGCTCAAAGATTGGTGTATTTCCCGGCAACTGTGGTGGGGTCATCAAATTCCCGCTTGGTATGTGATCAGCGAAACCAATGGAGCCATAACTGATCACACCCCTTTCATTGTGGCCTACGACGAGGCCGAAGCCTTAGCTAAAGCGAAAGCAGAATATGGCCCGACGGTGCAATTGCAACAGGACCCCGATGTGTTGGATACCTGGTTTTCTTCGGGACTGTGGCCCTTTTCCACCATGGGCTGGCCAGAACAAACAGACGATTTGGCCAAATATTATCCCACCAGCACCCTAGTAACGGGTTTTGACATTATCTTTTTCTGGGTGGCCAGGATGACCATGATGGCGGGGCACTTCACCGGCCAAATACCCTTTAAGGATGTCTATATCCACGGCTTGGTGCGGGATGAAAATGGTAAAAAAATGTCTAAATCGGCCAACAACGGCATTGATCCTTTGTTGTTGATTAATAAATATGGTACCGATGCGCTACGTTACACCCTAATTCGGGAAGTGGCTGGAGCGGGGCAAGATATTAGCCTGCAATACGATCGCCAGAAGGATGAATCGGAGTCGGTGGAAGCGTCCCGTAACTTTGCCAATAAACTGTGGAATGCGGCCCGGTTTGTGATGATGAATCTGGATGGTCAGACCCCGCAGCAATTGGGTCTAGCCCCTGGGGAAGATTTAGAATTGGCAGACCGTTGGATTCTCTCCCGTTTGAATCAAGTTATTCAGCAAACTCGAGAGCAAATTGAAGATTACGGCCTAGGGGAAGCGGCCAAGGGCCTGTACGAATTCATCTGGGGTGATTTTTGCGATTGGTACATTGAGCTAGCTAAACCCAGACTCTGGAATAAGGAAGGAGGAGACGTCGGCACCCAGCGTCAATTGGTGGCCCGCCAAGTTTTGGCCCACACGTTGGACAGCATTATTAAGTTGCTCCATCCCTTTATGCCCCATATTACGGAGGAGCTGTGGCAAACTCTGCACCAGGCGGAAGGACAATTTTTGGCTTTGCAGGCCTACCCAACGGTTAACCAATCCTTAGTTGACCCAGCTTTGGAAACTCAGTTTGCTCTGTTAATTGAAACTCTCCGCACCATCCGTAATCTCCGGGCAGAAGCTGGCATTAAACCGGGAGCCATGGTCACTGTTATCCTCCAAAGTGAAAATGACCAGGAACGACAAACCCTCCAGCTAGGAGAAACCTATATTCGGGACATTGGCAAAGTGGAAAATCTCCAAGTGGTGTCCCAACTACCTCCAGAACAAACCCAGGCGATCGCCGGTGTGGTGGATACAATTCAGGTGCTCATTCCCCTATCCGGGCTAGTGGATTTGGATATTCTCCGCAATAAAATCCAAAAAACCTTGGATAAAGTGACCAAAGAATATGAAAGCATCGAAAAACGCCTTAGCAATCCCGGTTTTGTTAATAAAGCCCCAGAGGAAGTGATCGCCGGAGCTAAGGAATCCCTCAATGCCGCCGCTGTTCAACGGCAAATGCTCCAGGAGCGACTTAAAATGTTGGGCTAAAAAAGCTTGTGATGCCCCTTCAGACCAATCTTTGGATCAAAATAGAGCACCACTTTCAGCTTATTTATCGTTATCCACCAAAAGCTTGTTTAAAAAGCCACAATCCGCCCCCTAAATACCCTCACTAAACCGTCGGCAAATTTGGCAGACTTTGAACACTGTTCCCCCCAGAGTTGGGGGGCTAGGGGGGCTTTTAAAACACTTTATAATCCTGATATCTTCTACCACTTCAGGAGATTGAATTGTTCCATATCGGTTGTTTCCCGGTTGCGGTAAATGGCTAGCACGATCGCCAGACCCACAGCGGCTTCGGCGGCGGCAATGGTAATGACAAAAATGGCAAACACCTGGCCCCGAATGTTGCTCGGATCAAGATAATTGGAAAAACCCATCAGGTTGAGGTTAACTGCGTTGAGCAATAGTTCAATGGACATCAACACCCGCACCGCATTACGGCTAGTGATGAGACCATAAATGCCAATGCAAAAGAGGGCGGCCGCTAGGATCAAACAATATTGAAGCTGCAAATGCATAGTGGGGTAAGAGAAATTTAACTAGAGTTATGAATAAAACCGTAAATAAAATTAGGTTAGGGCGGAAGATTTTTGCTTAAGTTTTGCCCAATTAACCGGCAAGATTGAAGAAGCTGCCACTAACCTACCTAGGCAGCATCTATTTGGAAGCGGAGGTTAACTCCCGGGGACGCTCTGGCAAAGTCAGGGCCGTGGCGGTTTTGTTTTCCTCGGACAATTCGGGAATTAAGTCCCGACGGGCCAAAATAATTGCCCCCACCATGGCCATCAATAGCAGAACGGAAGCCAACTCAAAGGGCAAAAGGTAATCACTAAAAAAGTGTTTGCCAATGGTGACTAGGGTGTTTTCCACAAAAGGCCCCGTTTCATTAATCTGCCAGGGGGTGATCAACACCATGGTGCTCAACAGGGCAAAGATGCCGGTACATACCAGAGCAGTGGAAACATTTCTTAGCCAACGACCGGGAATTTTGGAAAAATCCTCCCGTTTATTGACCAACATAATGGCAAAAAGAATAAGTACACTGACTGCCCCCACGTAAACTAGCACTTGGGCCGCCGCCACAAAATCCGCATTGAGCAGAATATAAATACCGGAAATACTGAGGAAAACTCCCCCCAATAGGAAGGCAGAATAAACAATATTAGAGAGCAGTACGACCCCCAGGGCCGCCCCAATGACTAAAAAAGCCAGGATTAGGAAGGATATGTACTGAACACCTTCAGCTAAATTCACAGTGGTTAATCTCCTAGGTACGGATAGTGGAAGGGCAAAATTGGTTCACAACGAGTTTACTTTAACGGGTAAAGCCAAGGAATAAATCATCAACCTATTCTGCTTTCACCAAATCTTCGGGATGTTGTCCGGCCCGTTGACTACCCTTGGGTAAATTGTGGGGTTCTATTACTCCTTTGGGTAAGTAGCCTAGTTCCCGCAGGGGAGTCACCATGGGGTCTTCGGTCACTTTATAGGGCAACCTTCCCAAAGCCACGTTGTCATAGTTCAAGTCATGGCGATCATAGGCCGCCAATTCATATTCCTCGGTCATGGAGAGGCAGTTTGTGGGACAGTACTCCACGCAATTACCGCAGAAAATACATACACCGAAGTCGATGCTGTAATGTTTGAGTTCTTTTTTCTTAACTGCCTTATTAAATTCCCAGTCGACTACGGGCAAGTTAATGGGACAAACCCGCACACAGACTTCACAGGCAATACATTTATCAAACTCAAAATGAATTCTGCCCCGGAATCGTTCTGAGGGAATGAGCTTTTCGTAGGGATATTGCACCGTGATGGGCCGACGACTCATGTGGTCAAAGGTAACTGCTAACCCCTGACCGATATACTTAGCCGCTTGCAAGCTCTCTTTAGCGTAATCGCCTACCTGTTTGAGAATGTTGTTAAACATAGATTTGGGATTGGGATAAGCAAATGATTAAAGGTTTAAGTCGGCCAAAGTTAGAAGCTGGGCTAAGACAAATTTCAGTGACATCCCAGCTAATCTTTGTTGGAAGAGGACTAACCGCCAAAGGCCATGGGAAAGGTCAATTTCAGGGCGGCAGTGATGAGAAGGTTTGCTAGGGCAACGGGCAATAAAAATTTCCAACCCAAGTTTAACAATTGGTCAATACGCACCCTGGGCACTGTCCAACGGAGCAAAATAGCAATGAAGATGAGGAAATAGGACTTCAGCACCGTCATGGTGATACCGAGGGCCGCCATCAGCACCTGCAACCAGGAAGTGGTAGGGGCAACTCCCAGCCAATTGGCCACATTTTCCAGGGGAATGGGGAAGTCCCAACCGCCCAGATAAAGCACCGAAAATACCAAGGCAGAAAGTACAAGGTTAACGTAGGAGCCAAGGTAGAACAGGGCGAATTTCATCCCAGCATATTCGGTTTGATAGCCTGCTACCAATTCTTCTTCGGCTTCCGGTAGGTCAAAGGGTAGTCGCTCACATTCCGCCAAGGCTGCAATCCAGAAAATCAGAAAGCCCACCGGTTGCCGCCAAATATTCCACCCCAAAATGCCGTAACCGGACTGTTGGTCAACGATGTCGATGGTGCTGAGGCTGTTAGACATCATCACGATCGCCAACACGGCCAGGGAAAGGGGAATTTCGTAGCTAATGGACTGGGCTGCCGCCCGGAGACCCCCCAAAAGGGAATACTTATTATTGGAAGCATAACCAGACATCAACAACCCGATGGGAGCAATACTGGAAAGGGCAATCCAGAGAAAAATACCAACGTTAATGTCAGTAATGACCAAGTTCTGGCCGAAGGGCACGATGAGATAGGAAAGAAAAACCGGCAGTACCACCAGTACAGGGCCAAGGGTGAACAACCAGGGGTCAGCCTTGGCGGGTACTACATCTTCTTTGAATACTAGCTTGATGCCATCGGCCACGGGTTGTAACACCCCTAAAGGACCTGCGTATTCTGGCCCAATCCTTTGTTGAGCGGCGGCGGAAATCTTTCTTTCCAGCCACACCACCACCAACACCCCGACGGTAGCTCCGATGATCATCAAAATGGAGGGGAGGGGAATCCAAAACAGCTTCGCTAATCCTGGGGGCAGGCCAAAACCCTGGAGTGACTGAAGAAAACTATTCTGAAGATCAATGCCTGAAGTCATGGTGCCGTCCGCTGGGAGGGTTGAAATGATTAACTGAGTCTCAGCTCAGCAAGCTTGCCGATTATTGTAATGAAATTTACCTGCTTAGTATAGTCCCAATAGTTTTGATGGTTATGATTAGAATTCTTGAAGGGTATAGCTCTCTTGGGGTCGGTGGTGTCCTCGTTCTTCAAGATCCCTAGGGTTTTTTCCCTACCCTGGGCAGCCCTCTAGTAACCAGTCCTGCCCCTATCAAAACTTCCTTTTGCCGCCCTATGTTGCGTTTTGCCCGTTCTCTCTATCCCCTGATCTTATCCGTAACCAAAAGTGATCCGGAAAGGGGCCATCAACGGCTTATTCAAACTTTAAAGAAAGTGGATACCATGCATCGCAATGGTTTTGCTGTGGCCATGGAGCAACTGGAGCAAGCTTTTACCCATGCAGACCCTCGTTTACAACAAACCTGTTGGGGCTTAAATTTTCCCAATGTGCTTGGTCTATCGGCTGGCTGTGATAAGGAGGGGGAAGCGGCCGCCGTTTGGCCTGCCCTGGGTTTTGGTTTTGCGGAATTGGGGGCTGTGACCAAATATGCCCAACCAGGGAATGACCGTCCCCGTCTGTTTCGTTTGCCACAAGACCAAGCAGTGTTAAACCGTTTGGGGGCCAACAATGAGGGGGCCGTGGCCATGGCGGCAAAATTAAAACACACCTGGGACTACTATCCCCGTACCATTCCCATTGGCATCAATCTTTGTAAGTCGAAAATTACTCCCCTGGACCAAGCGGTGGAGGATTACGTTTTTAGTTTTCAGACCTTGGCCCCGGTGGCGGACTATTTTGTGGTCAATGTCAGTTCTCCCAATACCCCTGGGTTACGCAGTTTGCAGGAGTCTGACGAGTTGCCCCGCATTTTTGCTGGCTTGCAATCGGCTAACCATTGGCAAAAACCCCTTTTGGTAAAAATTTCTCCAGATCTGTCCTGGGAGGCGATCGCCGTCATTATCGACCTAGTCAAAGAACATAACCTCTCAGGCATCGTCGCCACCAACACCAGCACCAGGCGATCGGGGTTGAAGACAAAAATTTTGCCCCAAACAGGTCAACCCATAGAACAGGAAGCTGGCGGACTGAGTGGTCAACCCATTCGAGACCGAGCCACAGAGGTAATCCGCTATATCTATCAACAAACTGGCGGCACCATTCCCATCATCGGCGTGGGGGGGATTTTCACTGCTGAGGATGCCTGGGAAAAAATTCAAGCAGGGGCGAGTTTCCTACAGATTTATACCGGCTGGATTTATGGCGGTCCTTGGGTAGTCTCCGATATCTTGCAGGGCTTGGGGGAAAAATTAGCGGCTGGGGGCTTTTCCCATATCAGTGAAGCAGTGGGAATAGATACAATAGGCAAGGCCCCAGAGTAAGTTTGACTAGTTACCGATTGCTCCAACCCTGGAGAAAAGCTACATAATGCCCATTGTCACCGGAGCTTTAGTGGGTTGATCTGGGGCCAGCATCGAACCCCAATGAACAGGCTCTCAATTATTTTTCCCAACCTTGTTATGGCCAACGCTACTTTACCTCCCAATCTCGCTAAGATTGTCGAACGCTTCCAACGGCACACTGACCCCAAAAAACGGTATGAGCAGTTGTTGTGGTACGGCAAAAAGCTGGAGCCGATGATGGAGGAAGGGAAAATTGCCGCTAATAAAGTCCAAGGTTGTGTTTCCCAGGTTTATATCACCGCTGACCTGGAAGATGGCAAAGTAATGTACCAGGGGGATTCCGATGCCCAATTGGTCAAGGGTTTGGTGGCCTTACTAATTCAGGGTTTAAACGGCTTAACCCCCACGGAAATTGTCGAGTTAACGCCGGATTTCATTGAAGCGACGGGTTTACAGGTGAGCTTGACCCCCAGCCGGGCCAATGGTTTTTATAACATTTTTAAGATGATGCAAACCAAGGCGATCGCCTTTCAGTTGGGCCAGTCCTATGGAGAAGGTTGACCAAGCAAAATTGTTCCTGGGTTTAGACTTTGGTACGTCCGGGGCGAGGGCGGCGGTAATTGATCAAAATAAAGAGTTAATTTGGCAGGAAAAAGTCCAGTTTTCCCAGGTTCCCGGCCCCCAATTGGTTACCATCTGGCGGGAAAGTTTGTTTCATCTTTTAGATCAAATTCCCGATGAACTAAGCAGTCAAATCCAGGCGATCGCCATTGATGGCACTTCCTCCACGGTTTTACTGTTGGATAGCCAAGGCAATGGGTTAATGGAGCCTCTGTTGTATAACGATGACCGGGGCAAAGAAGTTAAGCATTTATTATCAGCAATAGCTCCAGCAGATCATTTAGTGCAAAGTGCTACTTCTAGCCTAGCCAAACTGCTTTGGTACTCCCAACAACCGGAGTTTGAACGAGCTAATTACTTTTGTCATCAAGCGGATTGGTTAGCAAGTTTGCTCCATGGTGGCAGACCCGTTAGTGATTATCACAATGCCCTCAAGCTGGGCTACAATCCCCACAATTTAACCTATCCTGATTGGTTAAAAAATGCTTCTTGGTTTGCCCTTTTACCTCCAGTAATTGCCCCCGGTAAAGCAATTTCCCGCTTATCTCCCAGCATTGCCAACGCAGAAAAATTCCCTAAAAATTATTTGGTTTGTGCCGGCACCACGGACAGCATTGCTGCTTTTTTAGCCAGTGGCGCAACGCAACCAGGGGAAGCGGTCACTTCTTTGGGTTCCACTCTGGTGCTGAAGTTACTAAGTGAAAAGCCAGTGACGGATCTAGCTAGCGGTATTTATAGCCATCGTCTAGGCGATTTATGGTTAACGGGGGGAGCTTCCAATGCGGGGGGAGCAGTGTTACAACATTATTTTTCGTCAACGCAGTTAACAGCATTAAGTGCCAAAATTAATCCCCATCAACCTAGTGACTTAGATTACTATCCCCTTTTGCAACCGGGGGAAAGATTTCCCATTAATGACCCTAATTTATTACCCCGCTTGGAACCCAGACCAGAGAATGATGCAATTTTTTTACAAGGTTTATTGGAAGGTTTAGCTCGCATTGAAGCCCAGGGTTATGAAAAGTTGCAAAAGTTGGGGGCAACAACCTTAACAAAGGTGTTTACTGCTGGGGGTGGGGCACAGAATTTAACTTGGCAAACTATTCGGCAAAATTTGCTCCAGGTTCCGGTACAAAAATCCGTTCAGTCAGAAGCGGCCTATGGTTCTGCTTGTTTAGCTAGAAGTAGTAAATCTTGGGAATGAAGATTAAATCATCGTCCCTAGATGGTTGTCTACAATATAATCAACCAAACCCTACACCCAAATTTTATGAAGCTGAAAGTATTAGTCTGGCAAGAACAAGACCAATGGTGCGCTTCTGTTCCTGCTTTGCCTGGATGTCACACTTGGGGGAATAGTTACGATCATCTGATGGAAATGGTCAAAGAAGCTGTGGAAGGATGGCTTGAAGTTGCTAGTAAATAAGAAGAGGCGATCGCCAAGAACAACAAGTATGAGCCACACTTTTCAGCAGATTTTACAATTGATAGAGAAACAGGAAGTTAAAATATCTGCCCATGGCTACGACGAACTGGCCAGCGATAACATTTTTGTGACGGAACTTCTGTCCAGCGTGAATCAAGCCGAGGTTATAGAAGACTATCCTGATTATCCCAAAGGAGCTTGTGTCCTTGTTTTACAAAAAGATTTACAAAATCAGCCTATCCATGCCGTTTGGGGAATACCCAAAAATTCAGATTCTCCCGCTGTTTTAATTACGGCTTATCGGCCTAGTAACAACAAATGGGAAAACGACTACAAAACAAGAAAATTATGAACACCAGAACCCAAACAAAAATTATTCACGAAGGGGACTATATGGCAGAAGTTCAAGTTGAGCTAACCTACACTGATCATGATTGGTCTCCTTACTTATCTCTTACAGAAGCGCAAAAACTTGATCAACTCAGGCTGGCCCTGCGCAGAAATGATGTTAAAACTGCGTCTAGTCTTGCTCGTGTCTACCATCTGACCCCCGTTGTGGTCGCTTAATAAAAAGCTGATTCAAACAGAAAAAATGATGAATTGCAATGCCATGGCGACAGCAGGTTATAACGAAAGCCCACCTTCCGCAGGTTCCACTAATAGTGGTAAATTTTTCACAAATATACCACCTATAGCGTAGTCTTTTTGCACTTTTGGGCTGAGGGCAAAAAGGAAAAGCTTGAAATGGGCTTGGTGTCGTACTCAACCATAAATAAAAATACACTACCTGCGGAATGTAGGATAAAAGGCAGAGCTAAGGAAATAGACTTATCGCAGTCCTATATTTTGTACTGACAACAACCTCGGTTTAGTGATCTTCATCAGCATTTCTTGGTGTTCCTTGCGTCTATTGCATAGCCACGGGGACTTTTGCCCTCACCACTGAGATACAGCCGGTTCTTTTCCACTAAATTACGGGCTAATTCATCCAATTCACCAGGCGTTAATCCCCGCTTGTACTCAGTGCAAAGTCTTCTCACTATGCGGGACTCAGTTTCTTTGACTGTTGGGCCACCAGGGTAGCGAGTACGGAGAGGGGTCGGCAGTGCAGAGCGAGGAATGAATTCTACTTCTGTCCTGGTGGGGAGATTGGGAGGGCTGGAAGGAAAATCAATCTCAATGTAGTCATTTCTCTGTAATCCCTGGCGTATTTGGGGTGGTTGGCTAGAAACGGGAGCAATGGTCGAAGTTGAGGTGGATGGAATGACCACACCATTGCTACTGTTTGGGGTATTACTAAATCGCTCTTCTACGGTGATTGGAATTGAGTTAACTTGATTGGAATTACTGCGATATCTATAGGGAGTGTATTGTCTTTGTAATTGTTCTAAATCTTGCCTAGGCTGGTTAAACTTCGCCGGTAATGCTTGAGGAGAGCGAATCTGAACTGGTATCGGTTCATTGTTGGTGCGAGATTTAACCCAGTCCAACCACCAATTAAATTCTTCCGTTTGGGCGCTGGCTGAAGGTGCCAGGGTGCCGATCGCCAGTAAGGCAAGGGTAAAAGTACGCATGGGGTTTTGTTTGTGTTGGTAGCTTATTTTGGCGATCGTCTTTACATTCGAGAATTTGCATCTGTCCACATTATTCTAAAGGTTCGTGACGGATGTATCGGTTGATGCTTTAATCACAGTTTCCAATTTAGCAAGGCGACTTTGGAGATCTTGATTTTCCTGTTGGAGTTTTTCCAGGTTAGTTTGCAAATTTTTAATTTTTTCGTCACTGCCAATTTTGGCTTGGACTTTTTTAACCGCCTCTTCCGCCATGCGCCGCACCCGACCATCGGGGGTTTGGTTGGCAAGATTTTGCGAAATATCGATCGCCTTGGGGGTTTCCATTTGGCCAAGGGCAGAAGTAACAGAAACTTGGGTGAGGAAAAATTCTTCCTGGGCGATCGCCGTTAGTCGTTCCAGAATCTCCGTTAACTTTTCCGGGGATTGACCGATGGAAACAGCACCTAAAGCTCGAATGGCAGCTAAACGCAGGGGTTGGGGCGTACCATTGGCAGTATAGGCTAAAATTGCGTCCACCGCTTGGGCAGAAGTGGTCAGTTGGCTCAAACCGGCGATCGCCCCACAACGGACAACTTCATTCCAGCCGGAGCGATTTTTTAAAACTTCTGTCAATTGTTGAATAATTTCCCCTTCGTTATTTTTGAGCAGACCAGTGCCGAGGGCACCCAGGGCCGTCGCCGCTGCCGCTTCAGCGTAATAACTGGTTTCTCCTTGGGTCAAACATTTTTTCAAAGCTTCGTAACTAGCTTCGGTTTTTACCTTGGCTAAGGCTGAAATAATCGCCCGCCGCACTTTGGGGTGGTCGTTTTTGTCTAAACCATTGATTAATGCCGTTCCCGCTTGTTCCAGGTTAATACCCGCTAATTGCTCGGCAATCTCCACCCGCACACCCCAGAAAGCTTCTTTTTGCAATCTTTCGCCTAAAAATTCCACCGCTTCCAAACCGCCTTGTTTGCCAATGGCGATCGCCGCTTGAATGCGGGCAATGGGATCGGGGTCATGGGTACATTGGGCTTTTAATTCCGTTAAAGGATAGGCTAATTCTACGGTTTTAAGGAAATTATTGCCCTGGTCAAAACTGATAAAATCTGGCTTACGGGTTAGGGGAAAATAAAAAACCTGCTCCCGTTCTTTGAGTTGTAAAGGAATAACTTGACTGGTAACTTTTTCTCCGTCTAAAAAATTAAAAGCAACAGGGATTTTTAGGTTAAACAAATCTTTGTGGTCACTATTAGCCTTGGCTTGGGTTTGGGTCACCGTTAACTTGGCTAATTTATTGTCATTATCCCAACTGTAACTAACTTTAAATTCAGGGTGACCGCCCCGGAAAACATACTGATCAAACAGCCAGAGTAAATTAAAGCCCGTAGCCTTTTCAATGGCCCGCAGTAAGTCCACAGTTTCCACAGTGCCATGGGCATGGTCATTCACAAAAGTATGGACAGCTCTAAAAAATAGCTCATCCCCCAACACCGCCCGGATCATGTGGTAAACACAGGCTCCCTTTTCATACAAATGGCGATCGTAAAGCTCAATGGCTTCGCGATAAACGTGGGTAACAATGGGACGACGGTAGCGGGAACTATCCTCTGCTAAATAGTTACGAGCTTCCCCCAACAGGTAATAGGCCGCCTCATCCTGGCCATATTCATGGTCTGTCCATAAAACCTCAGCATAGGAAGCCATACCTTCCTTGAGCCAAGCATGGGACCAATGTTTAACAACAACTAAATCCCCAAACCATTGGTGCGCCAATTCATGGGCTACTAAACTTTCCGTATTGCGGTTATCTAATGCCGCCCGTTCATCTAGTAAACACCGGTCCATTAATAGGGTGGTGGAAGTGTTTTCCATGCCCCCGAAAATGAAATCTGCCACGCAAACTTGGTCATAGTTGGGGTAGGCATAGGGATAACCAAAAGTTTGGTTAAAAAACTCGATCATTCGGGGAGTTTTGCCCATGCTCCGTTGTCCATCGGCTTCCCTTCCTTTTTCCACGTAGTAGCGCACTGGCAGATCGCCATAATGATCTACTATTTCGGCAAAGTCTCCGATCGCCAGGGTCATTAAATAGGTAGGGTGAATTTGACTTTGGGACCAGTGGAAAATTTGCTCATTGCCTAAATCTTTTTGCTCAATTAAACTGCCGTTGGAAATAACCCGATGGGGTTTGGCTACCTGCACCCGAATTTCCGATGTGGCCAATTGTCCTGGGTAATCAAAACAGGGGAACCAATAGCGGGAATCTTCATCTTCCCCCTGGGTCCACACTTGCACCGGCTTATCGGGGTAATGGCGATCGGGCTGGATAAAATAAATGCCCCGGCGGGGATTTTTCAATTCGTACTGAATTTCCAGGGTGACCGGTTCCGTTCCCAGGGGTTGCAATGGGTTGATGGTTAATTTTTCCCCGTCATAGTCAAAGCTTTGGCTCACCCCCTTAATTAAGACCCAGGCAATTTTCAAGTCCACTGCGTCCAACGTCAATTGCTCAATGCCAGCTCGCACCGGCGTGAGGGCGATGCGACAAACTCCCTGTAAATGCCGTTCCTCCAGGTTGATTTTCAAGTCCAAAAAAATATGATTTACCTGCCCCGGGCGATCTGGATTGTAGTGGGGCTTAGCACCGGGCAGTTCAAAGCTTTTCCGTTGGTTGGACTCGGTATCAAAGGTTAAAAACGACATGGGGAAAGTTTCGCCGGGTTAAGGAAATGGAACCTTTCAAACCATAACCCTGAAAGCATTTCTGTGACAACCATGGCGACAAAATGGGCATAAGCAAGAAAAATCCCCCTAGGGTAAGGAGGATTAAGCAAAACTAAGGGTGTTTATTACCTAGTCAATTTTTACTGCGTTAATGAGCCCAAAAATCAGTGAGTAAACCTATTTCCAGTTTTTAGCCACAATTTCAGCCAAGTCCACCACCCGTTGGGAATAGCCCCATTCGTTGTCGTACCAAGCAATGACTTTAACCATGTCACCGCCCATTACCATGGTCAGACTACCATCCACAGTGGAAGAGCAATCCGTGCCCCGGAAGTCGCTGGAAACCAATTCCAAATCGGTGTATTCCAACACTCCTTTAAGGCTGGTGTTGGCTGCTTCTTTGAGCACTCCGTTAACCTGTTCAGCGATGGTGTTTTTCTCTACTTGTACTACCAAATCCACCACGGAAACGTTGGGGGTGGGCACCCGCAGGGCAATACCGTTCAATTTGCCTTGCAGTTCAGGAATTACCAGGGCCACCGCTTTGGCAGCTCCGGTGGAGGTGGGCACGATGTTAACGGCAGCAGCCCGGGCCCGGCGTAGATCCCGGTGGCTAGCATCGAGGATCCGTTGGTCTCCGGTGTAGCTGTGGGTGGTGGTCATGGTGCCTTTGATGATGCCAAAATTGTCGTTGATTACTTTGGCGATCGGGGCGAGGCAGTTGGTAGTACAACTAGCGTTACTAATTACTTCGTATTCTTCGTGCTTATATTCGTGGGCATTGACCCCCACCACATAGGTGCCGATGTTGGGCCCCTTGCCAGGAGCAGTGATTAAAACTTTTTTGGCTCCGGCTTGAACGTGCTTGGTGGCCCCTTCATGGGTAACAAAAACACCGGTGGCTTCGATGACTAGATCTACATTCCATTCTGCCCAGGGCAAATTGAGGGGATTCCGGTCGGAAACACATTTAATAGTCTTGCCATTGACGGTAATGGAGTTTTCGTCGGCACTGATGTCCGCATCCAACTTACCCAACATGGAGTCGTAGCGCAAAAGGTGAGCATTGGTTCTGGGATCAGAGGTGTCGTTGATACCGACTACTTCTAACTGGCTATCGGTGCGCCCCAGCCAGCAACGGAGAAAGTTGCGTCCGATCCGTCCAAATCCGTTAATTGCTACTCTAGTCACGTTCGTCTTGCCCTCTCTGTTTTAGCTCAGTACATTTAAGGATTATTAATGACACCAATCATATCCTATTGCCTGAACACTTAGATCCCGAATTTCAAAGGGGGGGTGGGAATCTTTTTCCCTTTCTCTCCGTCGCTGTTTACCGTGGCCTCTGGGTTTTGTCTATGCCTGGGGGTAGAGTTTTTGCTATGATGTCGCTCAATTACAGGTGCGGTGAACCGGCAGGTGATTGTAGACGTTAACATTTATGGCTTGTGAGGAGCGTTGCTGTGGGTGCTGTGGATTTTAGTGGTCGTCCTTTCCATTTCTTGGGAATTGGGGGCATTGGTATGTCGGCTTTGGCCTACGTCCTCGCAAAACGCCATCTGCCTGTGTCGGGCTCTGACCTACGCCGCACCCATATTACCGATCGCCTGGAGTCCGTGGGGGCAAAAATCTTCCAAGATCAGGTGCCGGAGAATTTAGACTATTTTCAATCCCTGCAAGTTAACCCAGCGGTGGCTTTACCCACTGGCTCCCCCGGTTCAGGTTTAACCCTGGAGCAGATTGCCGAATCGGCCAGCAACGGAGTCAACGGCAATGGCCGCTACCAAACCCATTGTTTACCCCAGGTGGTGTGCTCCACTGCCATTAATGAGGGAAATTTAGAGTACCAAGGGGCGATCGCCAAAAATTGTCCTATCTATCACCGCTCCGATATTTTGGCGGCCTTGATTGCGGAGTCCCGGGGCATTGGGGTGGCGGGCACCCACGGCAAAACCACCACCAGTAGCTTAATTGGCTATGTATTAAAGGAAGCTGGGTTAGACCCCACCATTGTGGTGGGAGGGGAAGTGGATGCTTGGCAGGGTAATGCTTATCTGGGTTCGGGGGAGTATTTGGTGGCGGAAGTGGACGAGTCCGATGGCTCCTTGACCAAGCACCATCCAGAGATCGGCATTGTCACCAATATTGAATTAGACCATCCCGACCATTACTCCACCTTGGCCGAGGTGGTGGAAATTTTCCGTACTTTTGAATCCCATTGCCAAACTTTAATCGGTTGTTTGGACTGTGGTGTGGTGCGGCAACATCTTTCCCCCACCATTACCTATAGTTTAGAAAATCATCCCGAAGCGGATTACCAGGCCCGGCAAATTAAGCGTCAAGCCCATGGTAATGAGGTAGAAGTATGGGAGAGGGGAGTTTGTTTGGGCACCATGACTGTGACTTTGCCCGGTGACCATAACATTAGTAATGCCTTGGCCGCGGTGGCGGTGGGCCGTTTACTCGGTTTAGATTTCCCCGTTATTGCCCAGGCGATCGCCAGTTTTAATGGTGCCAAACGGCGCTTTGAGTGCAAAGGTTACTGCAACGGCATTACCTTTATTGATGACTACGCTCACCACCCTAGTGAACTGCTGGCAACCCTAGCCGCCGCTAAGCAAAAAGTAACCCATGGCAAATACGAACGGGTAGTGGCCATTTTCCAGCCCCATCGCTACAGCCGGACCCATACTTTTATGGCGGAATTTGCCACTGCGTTTAAGGATGCGGATTTGGTGGTCTTAACTGATATTTACAGTGCTGGGGAGCAAAATCCCTACAACATCCGGGGGGAAGATTTAGCTAAGGCGGTGGGTCAACACCATGGGCATGTGGTTTACCAGCCCCGATTGACGGAATTGAGGGAATTTTTGCCTAAAGTTTTGCAGAGTGGTGATTTGGCGCTATTTTTAGGGGCGGGCAACCTCAATCAGCAGATTGCGCCGGTACTGGCGGCCTGCGCCTAGGCTGGGCAAACTAACCTAGGGTTATCTTTGACCGTTTCTTCCTGTCCCGCTAATTTTCCGGACCAACCGCCATGATTATTTCCCCCGCTACCCGTCCCACCCCCATGGAAACTCCGGCGATCGCCTTGGCGGGAACAGGGACTATTATTCAGCCTGAAACAAGTCTGGCGGAATTCACTACCTATCGAGTGGGAGGCAAAGCGGAGTGGTATGCGGCCCCCCGTTGCCTGGAGGATTTAGTCGCTGTATTGGACTGGTTTCAGGGTCAGGATTTACCGTTAACTTTTTTAGGGGCCGGGTCAAACCTGTTAATTAGTGACCAAGGCTTAGCCGGTTTGGTACTAAGCACCCGTTATCTCCGGCAAAGCAAGTTTGATGAAGAACAGGGTTTAATTACCGTGGCCGCCGGGGAACCGATCGCCAAAGTAGGTTGGCAGGCCGCAAAACGAGGCTGGCAAGGACTGGAGTGGGCTGTGGGCATTCCCGGTACGGTGGGGGGCGCTGTGGTGATGAACGCCGGGGCCCATAATCAATGCACAGCGGAAACATTGGTGGAAGCGACGGTAATGCGTCCCGACGGCGGTTTAGAAGTTTTAACCAACGAGCAATTAGGTTTCAGTTATCGCACCTCTAATCTACAAAAACATCTTGGCGATCGCCTGGTGGTGGATGCCACGTTTAAGTTAACGCCGGGATTCACCAGGGAAGAAATCATGGGCTGCACCACCCGTAATTTACATCAACGCAAAAGTACCCAACCCTACGACAAACCCAACTGTGGCAGCGTGTTCCGCAATCCCACGCCCCTTTATTCAGCCCGTTTAATTGAAGAATTAGGACTCAAGGGTTACCGCATTGGTGGCGCGGAAGTATCCCAACGCCATGCGAACTTCATCGTTAATATTGACAATGCTAAAGCCCAGGATGTATTCAACCTCATTTTCCATGTGCAAGGGGAAGTGGAAAAACACTACGGCATCCTCTTAGAGCCAGAAGTGAAAATGCTGGGGGAGTTTGCTCGATGAACACTATTAAACCTTTGTCAAATGCCTAATCCAGCCATAGGCCTCGCCCAACAATTTGGGGACTACCTCGCCCAGGGTGATTATGCTAAGGCCCACGGGCTACTGTGCTCTGCACTCCAACGCCAGTATTCACCCTCCACTCTGCGGGCCGATGTGGAAACCATGATTTACTATGGTTCTGGCCCCATCCAGAGGGCGATCGCCATGGCAGACTGCCTCCTCACCGACTGGCAATATCCCCCCATGGAAGCTAATGATCTAGCCTGGGTCTATGTTTCCCTGGAAGGGGAAGATTTTCTCGAAGCGGTGTCGGTTATCGTTCAGCAAGAGGGGAAAAAACTGGCAATTCGCTGGCTAGAATGGGGCCGACCCTGACTTTTTTCCTGGCTGATCTCGACAGAGGGTTTTGCTGGGGTAGATTTTTGTTATGGAAAACCGTCCCCCCTAAAATCCCTAGGTCTTGAAAGAGGGAGATTTATGGGGTCATCGTTGCTTAAAACCAATCAAACCTAGCTCATTTGAGATTGCAAATAATTTTGGAGACCAATTTTTTCAATCAGCCCCAACTGTTTTTCTAACCAATAGGCATGGTCTTCTTCCGTATCGGCTAGGATTTTCAGCAATAGGTCCCGGCTTTGATAGTCTTGCTCCTGTTCACACACGGCCATTGCTTCCTTCAGGTTGGCAATGACTTCATACTCATAGTCCAGGTCGTATTGCAACATTTCCGGCACGGTTTTCCCCACCCGAATTGGGTCCTGTTGGGAAAGGTCGGGGGTCTCTTCCAGAAACAGGATGCGCTCAATCAACAGGCTGGCATGGGCCGTTTCGTCCTGCATTTCATGGTCGATCCGACTATAAAGCTTTTCCAGACCCCAATCTTGATACATACGGGAATGGATAAAATATTGATCCCTAGCAGCTAGCTCCCCACGCAGTAGCTTATGGAGTTGGGCGAGGACGGCGGGTTTACCTTTCATAAAAAATACCTTGCAAAAATGGACAGCGGACAGAACAACCTAGGCACAAATCTACCTAGACAATAGACAGGGCTGATCTAATTTTAGCCTCCCGACTGCCCCAGGGATCGCTGGGCAGTAGAACAGAACTTGTTAGTAACTTTCCTGTAACTTTGAAACTAGATGATTGGGGGACTTTTCCTAATTCTTATCTACAGTCGGCTACGGAGAGTGAATTCATAATCCCCACCGGGTTCCAATTGATAATCACTGCGTTCCAAAAAACGTCCCAGGGGTTCAAAAATAAGCGATCGCCCGAGGGATGGTTGCACTCGTAATTTCCCCCCCCGAAAATTCCAGTGAAATTGCCACTCATAGTCCCCAGCCCGCACTTCCCCCGCCAGAAAACCTCCAGGCCAAGAATGGGTAGTCACTCTCAGGTGGGCTTTGGTTTGAGGCATAGGACGTACTGATGGACGAAGAATAGATATAGTTAAAACTGGTGGTCTATCCACGGTGAATGAAGACTACCCCAGAAAGGTTTGCCGATAATTGGCGATAGCGTAGCACAATATATGGGGAAGGTGGCTGTCAATTCCCCTGCCCACAGGCCCTTGGTTTCCACGGCTGTTTACTTGGCCCCATCAGTAAAATTTCCCCTACAAAAGAGAGGTCTTGGCACTATTTATACTCCTCCCCTAGCCCGTCTCATTGAACAATTGCAACGGCTCCCCAGTGTGGGGCCAAAAACTGCCCAACGTCTTGCCCTGCATCTGCTTAAACGTCCTGATGCGGAGGTGGAGAATTTGGCCCAAGCCCTCCTCGACGCAAAAAAACGGGTGGGGCAATGCCAAGTATGCTTCCATTTATCCGCTGAGCCTGTCTGTGATATTTGCCGCCATCCCCAACGGGATAACAGTGTTATCTGTGTGGTCAGTGACCCCAGGGATGTGATTGCGCTGGAAAAAACTAGGGAATTCCGGGGTAAGTACCATGTGTTGGGCGGGGTAATTTCCCCCATGGACGGCATCGGCCCGGAGCAATTGACCATTCAACCCCTATTACATCGGGTTAGTCAGCCAGAAATCAAAGAAGTAATTTTGGCTATTAGTCCTAGTGTGGAGGGGGAAACCACCACGTTATATTTGGGCAAACTCCTGCAACCTTTTACCAAGGTTACCCGCATTGCCTTTGGTTTGCCCATGGGAGGGGATTTGGAATATGCCGATGAAGTTACCCTGGCTAGGGCCTTGGAGGGACGGCGAGAATTGTAAAGTTTGGACGGCGATCGCCAAAAAAAGCGCTGCGAACACAACGCTTAGGAAGATATAGACACTAAGTCCGGCCGTTAAACAGGCCGGTAGATTAAGTTCATTACGTAACCTGACAGCTTACCAAAGACCACGGATGGGCATGGGGGCGGGGGCCGGAGCAGGAGCCACGGGGGCAGGGGCAGACCGAGTTACGGGGGGCAAGGACACGGGCTCAGAGGATTGGAAGTTAATTTCAGAAATGGTAACGTCTTGAACTTCTTTGAGATCCAAACGGGTCAACCAAGTGGGGTGGGCCGCAGAATAGAAGTCAGTGCGGATATAGTTACCATTGTCATCAAAGACGGGCTGGAGCAAAACATCATCACCGGGTTCAGCGGCACCGGCACCATCCCAGTGGTAGATGCGGCTATTGTCGCTTACCTCAATGTAACCGGGGAAATCACCGTAGGGTAACAGTTCAACCTGGATGATACTGCCAACCTTGCCCCGTACCCGACCGATCGCCAGACCGTCGAAGCTCATTTGCTCAGGGTCGGGAAGATACATGTCATGGCCAGGAAGCTGGCTCAATAAAATGTTACCCTTAGTTTGAAAAGGCTCAGCCTGGGCGGGGGTTGTAAAACCTAAGGCCGCAGCAGCAAGCACAACTCCAGAGAGGATCTGAACAGATTTGTTTAACACGATAACCTCGCTTGTGAATCACGAAAATCAATTTTTAGCTGGGGCCAAAGTCTGGACCCCGACGCTAAAAGTATAATATAGTTCCTCGGAGACAGGGAAGATTTGTGCCCATCCCTTAAAACTTTTTTACCTACTGCGGAGCTGGCTAATCCACTAGCCCTGGCCCTGGGGACTAACATCCAGGGCGAGGAATTGTTATGACAATTAAAGTGTTTCCGCCAAGCTATAGGGTCTGGTGAGTTGTTGCAGTTGTCGTACCAGAAGACTGAGGAATAACCCCACATCGGTGACCACCCCCACGGATTCCACTGAACCACGATCGCTCAGTTTGGTAACCACAGCGGGGTTAATGTCCACACAGACCATTTTTACGCCGGAAGGAGTCATATTGCCGACGCCAATGGAGTGCAACATGCTGGACAGCATCAGAATCATATCTGCTCCCTGAATTAACTCACTGTAACGGCTCTGAGCCCGAACTAGGTTCATTTCCGTGTCGGGCAGGGGGCCGTCATCCCGGATGGAACCAGCTAGGCAATAGGGGATGTTATTTTTTACGCATTCGTACATAACCCCTTTGCTGATAAATCCAGCTTCCACCGCCTGGCGGATCCCACCGTAGCGCCGCACACTGTTAATAATTTTCAGATGGTGACGGTGCCCCCCCCGCACTGGGATGCCCCGTTGCATATCTACCCCCAGGGAAGTACCCATGGTGGCCTGTTCAATGTCATGGACGGCGATCGCATTGCCCCCCAGTAGGGCATGGACATAGCCCTCCCGCACCAGATGGGAAAGGTGTTGGGCTCCTCCAGTATGGATCACCACAGGTCCTGCGGTAACAACAATTTTGCCTCCCTGGTCCCGGATTTGTCGCATTTCCCAGGCAATTTGTTCCACCAAAAGTTCTACCCGACGCTCGCTGGAAACCCCCGCTGCCATGAAGGCAAATTCCTTATTTTCTTTGCGGGTTCCGCCTTCATGGGATTCCACTTTTTTGATGGTACGAATACCTTCGACTCCCACCATGACTCGATCGCCGACCTGGAGATCCCGGAGGAGCACACAGCGGGCCGAAGGGGGATTGCTGGTGACCACAATGGCCGCATCCATCCGTTGTCCTGTCACCTGGACCCATTCGCAATTAACCCGCACCTCTGTGGGGTAAATGGTGCTGACATAGAAATCATCGGGAGCTACCCCCCCTTGGGTCACCGTTTCGGTGTTGATATCACAGAGTTCCTGGGGAGGGGGCACTGCGCCGAGATCAATCAGCTCGGTCATGATCTCTTCCATAATTTGGTGGGAGGGGGCCGAAACCCTTACCTCTGCGCTGGAAGTACTGTTGCGCTCCACCCCTAAATTGAAGTTCAGCACCCGGAAACTACCGCTGTTTTCCACCACCAAATCCAGGGCTTGGTTCAGAATACCGGCATCGAGTAGATGACCCTCCATGCGAATCACCCGACTTTCAATGGAAACGGTGGCATGGACATCTGGCAAAATGGGCTCCGTTACCCGCAGGGTTAGACATTTGGCCGCTCCCCCCGCTTTCAAAAATTCCGTCAGGGGAGTTTCCCGCACCTTAAAGCCCGCCTCAGCTAATTTTTCCTTCAGGGTTCGACTCACCAAATTCATAATGATGATGTCGTTAACATTGACCGCATTGCAGGCAAAATTAACCGCATCCAGTTCCTCGACAATAATCCTTTTTTCCGGCGGAATCCGCATTTCAATTACCCGGTTGGAATAGGCGTCAAACGCAGGGGGATAGTAGAGTAAATAGCCACCACTCAGGGGGCAAAAACAGGTATCGAGGTGATAGAAGCGCTCATCAATTAACCGCAGGGAGACTACTTCTGTATCTAGCCATTTGGCAATGTAGGGATGGGAATCTAGTTCGGAACGGAAACCATAGCCGGCCCACAACCAACGGCCTTCCCGGTCAAACAGGGCATCCCCGGCCCCTTCAAAGGGTAAATCCTGGGGCAGTTCGTAAACGGTGAAACCATTTTCCTCAAACCAAGCTTTGAAATAGGGTTCTTCCCCCTGGCGTTCTTTGTGGTAGAAGCGACTCAGTACGACATTTTCCCCTAGCACCAGCCCCGCATTGGCGGTAAAGACCATATCAGGCCAACCCTTTGCCGGCTTCACCAAGTCCACGATGGCGCATTCTTTGATGGTCTGGTGTAGTTTTTTCCATTGCTCTACGGCCCGCTCCTGGGAGGATTTGTGGATATTGCCCTCCATCCAAGGATTAATTACATAGTCCACGTCGTAGTGGTCGGGGGGGCACATCAAAATGCGAATATCGTCAGCCATGGTTGAAGAAGAAGTAAAAAAGTTGGTTTGCAAGTATATCTAGAGACAAATCCTGGTCGGGATAGGGTAGTCAAGTAGCTTTCCAGGCAGGCGTAATCCAACCTTCCAGTCTATCACGGTATCCCTGTTGAAACTTTGTCCCTGGGCCCATACCATGGGGACAATGTTTTTTGTTGGGAGCCCCCATGGCGATCGCCAATTCCCGTTTTCGTCCCTGGCAGGTGGGTATTTTAATTTTGCCCATTGCCGGGGTAATAAGCTTTTTGCTGGTGGCGGCCAGTTGGCAAATTAATGCTTGGCATTTGAACTGGATTTGGGCAGTGGTGGTGCTAATTTTCCTGGGCTGGCGTTGGTTGCTAGTGCGGTGGACCGCTCCCTTAGCGGCTCCCAATGGACAAACATCTTTCCCTACCATTTCCCTGGGAGAGTCCACGGCGGACGTTAACGTTGGGAAAATTGAGCAGGCGTTAAACGAGATTCTCCAGGCTTCCCGTCAAGATGTGCCAGCGTGGCAGGATTGGCCCCTATTTTGGCAGAGATGTCAGCAGGTGGTGACGTTAGTGGCCCAGACCTATTACCCAGAAGTGAAATATCCCCTACTCAACATCTACGTACCGGATGCCTATGGTTTAATCCGGGGCACAGTGGATGATATGGACCGCTGGGTTGCCAACCTTTCCCCCACCCTCAACCAAGTTTCACTAGCTCGGGTGTATCAATCCTACGAAGTTTATCAAAAGCTGGAACCATCCCTAAGGAAAATTTGGCAGGTGTGGTATTGGGGGCAATGGCTGCTCAATCCGGTGGCGGCGGCGGCTCGGTTAGCTAGTCAGCAAAGTAATCAGCAAGCGACTCAGCAATTGTTGGTTAATTTGAGTCAACAGTTACGGGAAGCAACCCTGCGTACCCTCTGTCGCCAGGCGATCGCCTTGTACAATCCGGCCAGCGGTAATTTGCCGGACAATTTTGCTAGCGGGGGAAACTCCATCCCAGGGCTAGTTAAGGCTAAAAGCCAGACTTTGCAGAATATTTTGGCCCAGGGGCAATCCCCCCAGGAAGTGGAGCAACAGCCGGTCAATGTTTTATTGGTAGGGCGCACTGGGGCGGGGAAAAGTAGCTTGATTAATGCCCTTTTTCAAACCAATTTGGCGGTGACGGATTTACTGCCCAGCACCACGGAAATTACCAAGTATGAATGGCGCACCAGGGATGGAGAAATGCTCATGCTTTGGGACAGTCCTGGTTATGAGCAGGGGCAACGGAAGGATTTGCGGCAACTGGTGTTGGACTATGCCCAACGGGCCGACGTAATTTTATTGCTCAATCCCGCTTTAGATCCGGCTTTGCAGATGGATGCGGACTTTGTGCGGGATCTCCAAACCCTGGGGGGCGATCGCCCTTTAATTCTTTTGGTAACCCAGGTGGACCGACTGCGCCCTGTGCGACAATGGCAACCCCCCTACAATTGGCGATCGGGGGAACAAGCCAAGGAAAAATCCATCCGGGAAGCGGTGCAGTATCGGGTAGAGCAATTAGGGCAGTATTGTGAACAAGTTTTGCCCGTTGTGAGTGGGGATGAAGCGGTGGGGCGATCGCCTTGGGGCCTAGAAGAACTTTCCGTCGCCCTAGTAACTGTGGTTAGCCCGGCCCAACAACAAAGGCTAGCCCGCTTTTTACGCAATCTGGAGGCCCGTTCCCTGGCCGCGGCCCAAATCATTGACCGTTATGCTCTGCAAATGACCACTACCCAAGGGGTGACGGCCTTGTTAAAAAGTCCGGTGTTGCAATTTGTTTCTAGCTTGACCACCGGTTCTCCGGCCCTAGCCTATCTACTAGCGGAGCAAATTCCCATTGAGCAATTGCCCCTAGTGTTGGGGAAGCTCCAATTGGCCTATGACCTATTTAATTTATTGGCGGCGGATAACGACGATACCAGTTTTGATCTACTCACTCTCTGGCCCCTATTGCTGGACAATCCAGTGTCCCCCGATCGCAATGCCTGGGCCTTTGGCCATGCCCTGTTGGAATATTGGACGCAAAATTTGACGGTGGAGCAGTTGGGAGTCAGATTTCGCCATTATTGTGAGCTAAGCTGATTGGTTGATTAACGGTGAAAGATTAGGCTGACTATGGTTGATATTGGCTTGGGGCGACATTTTAGGCCATTGCACCCAGTAACGGTAACCCCGCTGGGCACTGCCCTGTAGCGCAATCTGCCCCTGATGACTTTTGATGAAATAAAAACTGAGGGTTAAAGCCAAAATTTGTCGGCAATGGTGACCCTGACTTTCTTGGTTATGGCCCTGAAGTTTCAGAGCTAAGTACTCCAAGGTCAACTGGATATTTACTTCTGCTTGGTTGGCTTCCCCTTCTGTGAGTAAATCCTGTAGGAGCACATGGGGCAAACCCTGGCCCTGGGGAGAATCAACCCAAACAGTTAAGTGCAAATAGTCTTGGTCAGCGGAGGTGTGAATGTGTAACGTGCCATCTGTTACCCCCTCATCCAACAAACTAAGCAATAGGTAATATATTCCCTGTCTGGCCTTAACTTTGTCTAGGGGCCAATATTTCAGCCCCGATTCTAGGGAAAGTTTGAGGGCAAGCCGTTGTTGACCGAGTACTGCGGCCATTTTATCCTGCCAATACTCCCCCAGTAGGGCCAAATTGACATTGACAATTTGTAAGCCCTGGCGAACGGGTTTAATCTGCTCCAGTTCAATAATTTCCTCAATGGCTTGGTTAACCCGTTGGCCACTCTGGTGAATAATTTCTAGATACTGTTTTTGTTTGTCATTCAGCTTGCCAAAAACCTCATCCCTTAAAACACTGGCCATACCGATCACGGCTGTGAGGTCCCGCTGGGTACGGATTAGGTAATGGGGCACCAATTGCAGTTTGACTGCCTCTGGAGAATGGGCCGATCGCCCTGATGTCTGTGGTTTATTCAAGTTGTTACCGTTGGCAGAAAAAGCACTATTCTCCCCCCCGGCGATCGAACTTAACCGGACATTAACATTATTGAAATTGCGGTCAGGTTGCCCCTGGTTAGCGGCGAGACAAGCTTGGTGTTCAATTTCCCCCATGCACCAACGGGCAGTCATATTCATTAGGGCCACATCTGGCTCCCTAAAATCATGGGGAGAAAAGTCTAGGGCCGCCAAGGTTCCGAGACACACACCATCCCTGGTTAGCAGGGGAGTGCCCAGGTAAGACCTAATACCATAACGCTGGTACAATTCCCCCTCAGCAAAAAATGGTTCCGCCAGAGCATCGGTAATCATTAGTGGCATGGCACTATCCACCACCAGGGTACAGTAAGCATCGTTGCGACTGATCTGCCGGGAAACCAAATTAGGGTTACCCACACCCAATCTATAGATACCTACTGCAGATACAATATTTATTTCATCTTCCACCATCAAACCCACTAAACAAATAGGTAGTCCCAGATTCCTAGCTAAGGTTTGGGTAGCCTCCTCGAAGAAAGTGCTGTTTCTATTGGTTAACAAACCTAATTCCAACAGTTTATTTTGCCTCTGTGCATCTTTTTCTCGCTTCGATAAGCCGTCAAGGGCACAACTCAAGCCGAAACTGTAACCATGTTGATTGACAAACATATTAAGATTTTCGTACCCAGTATGTTTTTAGAACCTATTTCCTATATCTAGGATGCTCTGTCTACAGGAGGATGACAACCCCCCCCAGTAAAACTTTAGAAAAAATTTTAGGTAGGCTAGGACAAGACAACCGGGGATAAATCTTAAATCTATTTCTGAGAAGGTTTCAGTGACTGTTGGTTCTAACCGTCTCGATCTTCGCTATGGGAATCGTTATAGGATGGTTGGGGAAAAATCCCCATTCCCCATTAATTACAGTGGTGATTTTAGTCAGAAACCTTTGGCCATAGAGGGTAGAATTGCTAAATTTGATGGAAGCCAAGATCGAACAACGGCAATGGTGGGTGGATCGATGGTTAGAGCTATTAGATTCCTACCGATTTAAAAAGCGCCTCGAGCGGGCGAGGAATTATGCCAGGGAGGGCAATGTCCTTAGTTTGCAGTTTGTTGAGAGTAAGCTAACTGCCCTGGTGCAGGGCACAGAGGTGGACCCCTATCAAGTCACCCTGGGGTTGGATTGCTTCAGTGATGAGGATTGGCATTATGTGGTGGCAACCCTAGCGCAACAGGCCCTATACGCAGCCCAGTTGCTCGGTGGAGCCATGCCCCCCAGCATTGAGCAGGTATTTGTGCAAAATGGTTTAAATTTGTTCCCCTTCACTTTGGGGGAGGTGCATTCCCGCTGTAGCTGTCCAGACAAAGCCAATCCCTGCAAGCATATCGGTGCGGTGTACTATCAGTTGGCAGACCATTTTCAAGAAGATCCGTTTGTAATTTTTCGTTTGCGGGGTCGGAGCCGGAGTGAGTTGCTAGAGCAGTTGAGTTGTTATCGACAGCTTAGTCCAGCCCAGTTGGCCACCTATGATCCAGATCTTTGGAGTGACTCAATGGCGATCGCCATTGATATTGATGTGGAGGAAGGGACAACAATTGCCAAGCCCCAAAAAGAAACCAAAGCAGAGCAACAGCAAGCTATCAAAGAATTTTGGCAGTATGGGGGGGAATTGGTGCCGGAATTGACGGCGATCGCCCCACCGGACAACCCACTGCAACAGATTGAACGCCTGGGAGATCTGCCTTTGAATTACGAAGTGGCCAGGGAAATTAAACAGGCATTAACGCAAATCTATCAGGCCGCTAGCCAAGCTGCCCTAGGACAAATGGTGGGGACCAGCGAATAGCCAGCCTAAACCTAGGAGAAAAAAGAGAAAGTTTTAATGGGGGTGGAGAGACTCGAACTCTCACGAGCTTATAAGGCTCAACGGATTTTAAATCCGCAGCGTCTACCATTCCGCCACACCCCCAACAATTGGGGTTCACCGATTCCTCGGCGATTAAGCATCATACCACAGAAAGTTTCCCCCACCAGTTTGGCAAGATTTCCAGCCCAGCTAACGTTGCTGGGGTTGCCACTCCAGATAAACTCCAAAGCGACTTTCCCGGTAGGCGGGGGAATTTTGCCGTTGTACATCTGTGGCAATGCGCCATTGGGGAGTCAACGCATAGCCCACGGAAAGGGTGCTAACGCCCACTTCTGCTGTGCCCCCAGGAGCAACAAAATTTTGGCTGAAGCTGATGTCCGCCGCTCCGGTGCGGGAAAGGGCCAAGACCACTTTGCCCCCCACATTAAACCCCTCACTGTGGTAATCATTTTGGGCGATCGCCCGGTAACCAAGCAGGGGAGTGACATTGACGTACCAACCCAGAGGCAAGAGATAGTATTGCAGATTCGCCCCGCCCCCCTGTTGTCCAGCAAAATTGGTGTAATAGTCACCGCTCACACTCAAAGGGGATTGGCCAACAAATAAGTCTTCCACGCCGATCGCCGCCCCACTGGATTGGTCATCGTCGGGAAAATAGTTATAACCCAAGCGCACCCTCGTTAAAAAAGCTGGATCATTGTTATTTTGCTCAAATAAATCGGGGGTTTCCTCCCACCACCGTTGCAAAGTAGGACTACTTTCCACCATGGCAGGCTCCAAATCTAACGGGTTTTCCCCCGGCTCCTGGGCCCCTACACTCCCTACACTGGCGATCGCCGAAAAAATAACCAAGCTAGAAGGTAACAAACTCAGCCAACCACGAAAAATCACAGTCATAACCCCTCTATCAACGGTTTTAACCCCAGAATCCGGTCACTGACCCCTGGGGAAGGCAAAAATTCTCTACCCACAAAGTCAAATAGTCCGAGACGGCAACTTGACAAGACAAGTTCCAAATAGCACTCTAAGTAAAAGCTAATTTCCTTATGACTCCCAACAGCCTGTCAAATTCTATTTCAGCGGACAAACTATGATCCCACTGCTTTCCCCCATGATGTTGGCTCAAATCGTCACCGCCCCCATCCAGCCGATCGAAGCAGATTATATTGTGCAGCCGCAGGAAATAAGACCTTTGCCGGGGCAACTTGACCAAATACCCGTTTTTAACAGCAACAGTCCAGAAGTAGTAGAAGGGGAAGGAATTTTACTTTCCACCTTTCCCGCAGACCGTAAATACTACCCCAACGCCCACCTCAACAAAGCCCTCAACGGTCGCTTTGACTTTTTCTCCCATCACATCGCCCGGCCAAGGGATTCCCGCACCCTTTACCAAGGAGTGTTAATGGGTAATCCCACCGACAGAACCATCACTGTCCGCATTCTCCAGGGTGGCAGTTACCTCACCGGCCCCGATGCCCCCTTTATTAACCTGGCCCCCAGCGTAGAAGATCCCCACGGACAATTCTTCTCTGGCCCTGGTTCTAAATTAATGAGTCAATTACTGCGGGGCAACACCCAAGCTGGCTTCCCCAGCCAAGTGATTATTCCCCCGGGGCAAACCAGATTGTTATTTTCCCTGGCCATCAATCGCAGCAGTGCCCGTTCCACTTACCTCCGACTCCAGAGCAATGGCCCTATTTACATGGCCAATCTGGCTATGTACGCTGTGCCAGAATACACCCCGGTGGTAGATACTGCCAGCGCCGGCGCTAACCTGCCTACCCCCAAAGTGACCTATCGCCCCCCTACGTTGGACAATTGGCAAGCAATGCTATATCGAGGTTATTTGGCCTACCCCAGAGACTTGGCCCCCACTCCGCCGGACCAAATCCGCCCCGGAGCACCCCGCACCCCCATTTATGGAAGGGTAGCCGGCATTTCCCAAGGGGCTTCTTGGCAAGCCACCCTGGTGGATAACCCCAAGGCTCAATTCCTCAGTATTCCCCAACGGGGCAGAGCTTTTTCCTATCCCCTCAGTACCGTCAGTGTGGGTACCTATGCCACCCAACAGGTACAGAGTGCCCCTATGCTGGCCCGCTACCCTGATACCGCTTACCTCGCCCATGGCAACTACGGCGTTCATTACCAGTTGAAACTGCCCCTCAAAAATGTGACCAATAATAGACAAAGCGTTTCCCTCACCCTGCAAACCCCGATCAAACAGGATCAATATAACGATCGCCTATTCTTTATGCGCCAACCCAGCGGGCAGATATTTTTCCGGGGCACCGTCAGGGTTAGTTATGTGGATGGAGACAACCAATCCCAGGAGCGCTTTTTTCACCTCACCCAACGGCGGGGAGAAATGAGCAATCCCCTCATCACTTTGAATATGCAACCGGGGGAACAACGGGAAGTGACGGTGGATTTGATGTATCCCCCCGATGCTACTCCTCCCCAGGTGTTGACAGTCAAAACAGAGGAGCTTTATTACGGCAGTTTTTCTTCCCCTAGGTAAGTACAGAGACTCCGGCGGGGGAAAGGGTAACAGGTTTCTCCGCCACAACTTTCTTCTCTTCCAAAATAGACGAGTTAAAACGGTAGCCCACATTTCGCACAGTCTGAATTAGACTGGGTTGCCTGGGGTCTGTCTCAATTTTTTTCCGGAGGGAAAGGACGTGGGTGTCGATGGTGCGGGGATTGTCGATCGCCTCGGGCCAGGCCCGGCGGAGTAGCTCTGTGCGGCTGAGGGCACTACCTTCCGCTTGGGTCAGCACGTAGAGCAAACTGAATTCCTGGGGGGTGAGGTCGACAAAATTGCCCTGATATTCCACTCGACGCTGTACCAAATCAATTTTTAGTACTCCATAATCCAACAACAAAGGGGCGGCCACAGTGCGGACCCGGCGAATTAGACATTCTATGCGGGCTAAAAATTCCTGCATGCCAAAGGGCTTGGTTAGATAATCATCAGCCCCAGCCTTTAACCCATGGACAATGTCTTTTTCTGTGTCCTTGGCGGAAAGAATAAAAATCATTGACTGGTGCTGTTGATATAACCAACGGCAAAGCTCAATGCCATCCCCATCAGTAAGGTCAGAATCAATCACGGCCAGGGTGGGCAATTGGTTATTAAATGCCTGGCGGGCTTGGTGGAAACCGCTACATTGTTGGACAAGGTAGCCGCTCTGCTGGAGGTGCCAGCTCAATAGAGAGCGGAGATGGGGGTTACCCTCTACGACTGATATGTAGACTGGATTCACCGATCTAGACCCCTGACTGAAAGTTCCCTGTTAATCTAACAAAGTCAATGTCAAGGCTTTGTAACAACAGTTACCTGCATGGGGGGGCAAATCTTCAAAAAATATAAAGAATTTGCTCGCCATAATGTTAATTGTTCGTACCATTTCCGTCGCTCAACGGTTAACTTTTGTCAGACCAATGGGCCATGAAAAAATTTGAAAATCCCTTAGCAAGGTTTTGGTGTAGAGCACAAATTTACCCAATCAAGCTCCCTCAATACCAGGAGACTTTGATGTTCGCCCCAAATCTGGGGAGTCTGGGTGCTTTAAAAATCTATTCCGGGTCATCTTCACTGCGCTGCTAAGACTAGGGGTTTGAATTGTTCCATAAGTTCCCTGCGACTGGCGGTAATGCAGGGATAGGGGCGATCGCCATAGTCTTCTCCTATCGTAAGCGGAAACAATGGTTCGGGGCGGAGGCAAAGAAATTCCCCTCCGGCGGCCAACAGGATTGGCCAGGCTCCAGCAATGTCCCAAATTTTTGGTGTTTTTTCCGTTCCCCCGAGGGCAGCCCCTAGGGCCACCAGGGCCAGATTGTAACTACTAACCCCAATGAGCCTCAATTTACAGGGAAAGGGATTGGTTAAAATTCCGGCGCTACGGGCACAAAGATTAAACAAATGATTTTGACTAGGCTCGGCGTCACTAACCTGGATTGGTTCCCCATTCAGAAAGGCCCCCTGGGGCCCGGTTAACCCAGAATTTTCTAGCCAATAGCCCCAAAAGGATTGCTGTAGTAAAGGAAAATGGAGAAAACCAAACACTGGTGTGCCCCGGTAGAGTAGGCCAAGGGAAATGCCCCAGATGGGAATGCCCCTGGCGAAATTGGTGGTGCCATCAATGGGATCGACAATCCAACACCAGTCATTAGCAGGAAAAATGTGGGCGGTTTCCTCCGTCAGCACTCCATGGTCGGGAAATTGGACGGCAATACGTTGGCGCAATTCCTGGTCAGACCATTGATCGGCGGCGGTGACCAAACTACCGTCGGCTTTGCGTTGGGCAGGGATTCTGGCGGATTGGGCCACCAACTCTGTGGCGATCGCCTTGGTGGTGGACTGACAAAAGCTCAAAACCTCTGGCCAAAAAGTCTCCATGTCGAATCTTGATATAGTAAATAGACTGCCTGACAAGGGCAATATGGCCATCATCACACATCGCAGGAATTTGCTGTGACCCAGGTTTGGTTTCCCTCCAAAAAATCGGCTACGTCGGTGAAATCAACCGGTCAGTTTTTGCCCCTTTCCCCCAAGGAAATTACAGCCCTGGCCCTTCGTTTGACTGAGTATCGCTGGCTATACCGTTGGGGCCCCTGGAGTGGGGGGGCTTTTTTGGTGACTATGCTCTGGGCAACGGAATGGCGACTGATGCTTGCCACGGGCCTGGGGGTAGGTAGTATGCGGTTGGTCTATTGGCTTTTGACCCATCACCAGGAACTCCAAGCCAAACAGTGGCACCAGTTTTTTTCTGGACCCCAGGGTCGATTGACCATTGCCGGTGGTGGAGGTGGTTTAACTGCGGTCGGCACCTATATGGCCACCATGGTGTGGTCGGAAGTGGAAAATCCTTGGTTGGCCACGGGCATTATTTTGCAGGGTTTGGGTTCCCTCGCTACAGTAGGATTATTGCTCTGGCAACGGCGAAAAGTGGCTGCTCCCAAATTACTCACTGCCCCAGTTTCCGATTTTGACCGTTGTTTGCATTACCTGGCCCATGGCGATCGCCTGCAGAAATTAATTGCCCTGCGTCAGTTACAACAATGGCAAAATCAGCCCAGTCCAGACTCTCCGAACCCGAGAGAACTGGCCTTATACCTCCAAGCTTTTTTAGACATTGAACAGGACCTAGCCCTACAACGGGTAGCGTTGCATTTGCTCCAGCAGTGCGGACAATCTCCCATCCGCCAAGAACCTTTATCCATTCCCCAACGACAAAAACAACGGCAAGCGATTGAATGATGCGGCTCCCACCGGTTGAGTTGTGCGGGTAACAATTCAGCCATTACTGTTAACTTCTTAGTCCTTATTTCAAGGGCCACCAGTTAACCTTTTCCCGGGTGGCACTGTAAACTTCCTTGAGTCCTTCCGGGGCCAGAATTTGAATTAAGTCTTCTTTTTCTCCCTTGGGAATGGCAATCAGATGGTGTTTTTGCATACCCTTCAGCACCTGCTCCACCGTTCTTTGATTGAGCTGGCAAGCCCTGGCGATCATATCAATGGGCAAATCGAAAATATAATTCCCCTGGCGATCGGGTTGGTTGCCCAGTTCTCTTTCTTGATAAATCAACGCCCGCAGTAAACTCGCCACCGCTTGGGGAGGGTAGGTACTGCAATTGAGCAGATGATATTCAAATTTTTGTTGTAATTCAAATAGAAAACGATACCGTTCCCGAAAAATTTCGCTATTTTCATAAATTTGCTCAACAGTAGCGAGGGGAATTTTAATGACGTGGGTGGTCTTATAAACCTCGACAGAACAAGGAAAAGATTTACTGGCCAAACCATAGCTAAAGGGCAAACTGCGCCAACCAAAGCAACTGCCAGCATAGTTAATGGCAATGATGCGGTCCAGAGGAGTGCTACGGGTGATGACGACACCATCATCCAACATCACATAAAGATTATCCAGGGTTTGATCCGGCAGAAATGCAGTGTAAATGGGTCGATTGGAAAACAGTTTTTCGATTTTAAGTTCTGCTGAAGCAAGATAATCCGCCACCAAGGGGAGATCCATGCCCCGAAAAAGATAGCTTTCTTGCACTAATCGTTCCGGCAGGGCAGGGGATAAAGCAGGCGATCGTTTAGCCATAGAACTCAGAGATAACGTCCAGTGCCCCAGTTCACGGTCGGGCAAACCCCAGCTCAATCATGACACAGACCGAATCCCGACAGAACGGAGAATTCACACGAATAACAAAACATTAACGATGCGAGCAAAATATTTTTATGTGCATTTTAAAAATAAATTGCAAAACATTTCAAATTCAACTATGATTTATCGAGATTACACACAGGTCACAATTTCAAGGAGTTAACGATGGCTCGATCTGCTTTTGGCTGGGGATTTTCGGTGATCGCCGTTTTGATGGTGGGCAGTATCACCGCTTGCAACACCACCACCACCACCGAGCCAGGGCAAGGGGAAAATGCTAGCCAGGCCCCCGCTAATTTGACCTTGGTCAGCTACGCCGTTACCAGGGATGCCTTTGAAAAAATCATTCCCAAATTCACCGAAGAATGGAAAAGCAAAACCGGTCAAGATGTCACCTTTGAGCAAAGCTATGGCGGTTCCGGCAGTCAAACTAGGGCCGTGGTGGATGGTCTAGAAGCGGATATTGTTGCCTTAGCCCTCAGTTCCGACGTGCAAAAAATTGAAAGTGCAGGGCTGATTCAGCCGGGGTGGGAACAGGAAGCCCCCAATGGATCGATTGTGACTAACTCGGTCATCGCCTTTGTGACCAAAGCATCGGACAACATCAAAGTAGAAAAATGGGCAGATTTGGCCAACCCTGAAGTCAAAGTGATTACCGCCAACCCAAAAACTTCCGGGGGGGCTCGCTGGAATTTCCTCGGCATTTGGGGTTCGGTAACCAAAACCGGAGGCACAGAAGAACAAGCCTTTGATTTTGCTGGTAAGGTTTTAGCTAATGCTCCAGTATTACCAAAGGATGCGCGGGAGTCCACCGATGTTTTTTATAAACAGGGTCAGGGCAACGTTTTGCTCAATTATGAAAACGAAGTGCTATTAGCCAAGCAAAAAGGGGAAAATCAACCCTATATCATTCCCCAGGATTTCAATGTTTCCATTAGCGGCCCTGTCGCTGTTGTGGATACTACCGTGGACAAAAAAGGTACCAGGGAAGTAGCTGACG